>JBGPGF010000125.1:0-9335 GCA_041483755.1 Terriglobia bacterium
CCGTTGGCGGATTCATCTGCTGCAAGAGACCAAGCGTTTCGTGCTGCGCTACCAGTGGGATGCAGTCGCAGTTTGAGTGCGCCGGAGGCCGGCAGTGCCGGCAGACCACGCTTTGGTCGAAGCCCGCGTCCAGGTAAGCCCGCCCCCGCCGGAGAGCCCAGCAGTCGTCCAGGCCGAAATCGTGCCTGGGCGGGGCCGCGTCCCCCCAGACCGCTAGGCCCTGCATCAAGTCATGCGAGTTGTTCATCAGGTACAGCGCTCCGGAACCATTCGGAAACAATCGGACCATATACCGCGAAATCACTTCCCCGGCTTCCTCGGCGTTCTGGCAGGACTGCAGTAGGTCACCCATTTCACCCAGCAGGCGGATTTCACCTGTGGTCGAGGCCAGCGCGCCAAGGGATTCGTTCAGCGATTCGTTCGTCTCCTGCAACGCTTCCTGAGTTTTCTGCCGCTCGCCCATCAGGCGGAGCAGCAGCCAGTGGACGCCGAGAAGCATCAAGGTCCCTGCGGAACTTCCAATGAGAAGTACGGTGACTGTGCGCCGCGAGATCGTTCTTGATTCCGCCTCGCCTTGGATCAACAGAGCATTCTCCTCTGCTTTCGCCTCGGCGAAAACTGTTCTGATTTCTTCCGTGAAAGAAATGGATTTGGGGGAACGTATCAATTCACGGGCAGCCGCTATTTCCCCAGCGCGGCTGAGCCTGAGAGTCTCACCGAGGAAGGCGAGCCTCCCCTGAACTAGCGGTCGGAGGGTCTCGAGCCACTTCTGTTGTCGCGGATTTTCAACAGTGAGGCTGCGGAGCTCGACCAACTCCTGCTCAACCTCCTGCATGGTCGAGGCGACGTTGTTCAGATAGTTCTTCTCTTCGGTGAGCAGGAAGCCGCGCTGGCGGGTCTCCGCGTCCGCCAGGTTCACCATCAGGTTTCCCAGGTGTTCGAGCACCACATAGCTTTGCTTGACCCGCGCTTCGGTCTCGGTCGAGTGCATGAGACTTCGGTAAGAGATTACACTGATGAAAATGAGACTGAGGAAGGCCAACAGAAATCCAGTGAGTACTTTCCTGGGCATCGGGCTATCCCTTCCGTTTGCGGGATCCAGCGGCGAGCCTTCCACGCAGCCGGTGCTCAAGCCTGGTCCGCGCGCGCTAATCCAGCTTCAGTAAGCTTGGGTTCGCGCCGGGGCAGGGAGCGCGTTCAGAAGGGGGTACAAGACAACTGCCACATGTCTTATAACGTACCAGGTTCTCTGACTACAAGGGGCTTGACCCACAGTGTTTCCCGATTTGAATCATCGCGCAGGCTTGTTCGTTCGCGGTCAACGCGCCGGAAGCGAACGGAGACCCCGAACGGCGCGTGCGGGGTCGTCGCAGTCTTGAAACAGGCGGATGGCAGCGATACCCGCGGCGCCGGCTCCGATGCATGCCGCAGCTTTCTCCGCGGTGATTCCTCCAATTGCAAGCACGGGGATTTTCACGGCGCGACAAATCTCCCCGAGCTGAGCAATCCCTTGCGGAGCGCCAAATGCCGCTTTTGACGGCGTGGCAAACACCGGGCCGAAGAAAATGTAACTCACGCCCGCCCGCTCCGCCGCGCGCGCTGCGTCAAGCGAATGGCAAGACGCGCCAACTAGAAAATCCTGCTCCGCTGGCGTTCGCGGCGTCGCTCTTCCGGCGGGCACCGAAGAGGACCGCAGCCACCGCACCACATCTTCCGCCGACAGCGAATTCTCAGCGAGATGCACGCCGCCCGCCCCAGTGGCAAACGCAACGTCGAGCCGGTCGTTGACAAGAACTCGCGTGCGCCCGGCCCCGGCGGCGGACGCCGTGATTCGCAGCGCTTCGCGAGTCAACGCAGCAAGCCGCGCGGCGGGTAGATCTTTTTCGCGTACCTGGATCCAATCCACGCCGGCCGCCGCACACCTCCTCACTACCTGTAGGAGTTCTCTTTCGCCTCCGGGCAGACTGCCGCGGTCGGTCACGTAGCAGAGAAGAGCGCTATGCACGGGGCGTCTGAGCCGGATGCGAACCCCACCGGATCATTCCGGCGGCGACAACGAGGTCCAGCACACCCAGTCCGCTCACTGCTCCGCGCAACGACGGATGGAGCAGCACGGGGATCAACGCGGGAAACCGGCTGAGGAAATAGTTCTGCTCCCAGAATCCGGACCAGGGCAGATAGAGCAAGACGGCCCCCATCTCAAAACACAAGAGCACAAGCAGTGCATGCAGGATGCGATTCATATTTTAGGTGGAGGCCCTGGCCTCTGGCGGCAGGGCCGGCTTCAGCGAGCGGTCTTCTCGAGAGCGGCGATGCGTTCGGCGACGTCGCGATAATCTATATTGAGCGCGTACACCCTTGAAAAACTCTTGAGCGCCGCGTCGTTCTCGCCCGCTGCCTCCTGGGCCACGCCCAGATCATACCGCAAGGCGAGGGAGCTTTCCGGATTCATCCCCCCCGGAGTCAGGAGGGCGCGTTCATACCAGAGGGCGGCGATGCCCGGCTGGCCTTTTTCCATGAACGCCAGACCCAGTAGGGTCGCGCACTGCATCGTGTAGGGGAACGGACGGCCGCTGTCGGTCGCCTTGGCCACCTTTTGAAACTCGCTGATCGCTTCATCCACCAAACCCATTTCACGGAACGCGGTCCCCAGGTTGTAGTGGGTTTCGAGATCTTCATCCTCGGTGCCCATCTCGCCAAGTTCGGCGCGAAACTCTTCGAACACCTCTCGGAGCGGCGCATTCTCCAGGAGGTCTGCCGGCACAGCGGCCTCCGGTGCTGCAGGAACAGGCTCCGCCGGTTTTGCGGACCGCCGTGGTATGGCGGGCGGCTTGGCCTCCGCCGCTTTCGGATTCTCCGGCGCAAGCTCGCCCAGGCCGAGTTCGTCAATTTCCCTGGCCAGATCGGCAAGGAAATCATCCGAGGAAAGCGCCGCCGCGGGCTGCTCCTGCTTTGCCGGCTCGTGGAGGGGAGGCTTCGCCGAAACCGCTCCTGGCTGCTCATGCGCCGGAAGAACAGCCTCTGGCTCCAGGACCAGCTCGTAATCCTGCTCGAGCTCAAACTCCGATTCGGGCGGCGGGGGTGGCGGCCCGTGTTTCTTCGGTGTCTTGTGCGCAGCGGGCGCGCGCGTCGTCTTCACATCGGGTACCGGCGGGAGCTCCGCGGGAGCTTGCGCCTCTTCGGCACTTGCCACCTCGGCTTCCACCGCGAATTCCGCAAGCGCGGGCGCTTCCGGAGGCGGCACAATCGCCCCTTCGTGCCCCTCGGAGGTTTCGGCCGATTCCGCGTGCGCTTCCACTGCCGATTCGACGACAAACTCGGGGATCTTTTCGGGAGCAGCAGGCGCCGGGCTCGGAGCGTGCGTTTCCTTCTTTGCGGCAAGTGGCGCCGCCTCTTCGAGCAAGGCCGTCCACTCGTCCGAGAGGTCCACCTCGTGCACGGCCGGCGCCGTTTCAGGAGGCGCGGGCGGCTGGGCTGCGGCGGGCACAGGCTCGGGTTCGGGCTTCGCGGGCGTGGGTGCCGATGCTTCTGCTACGGTCGCCGGCACTTCCGCCGCGACGGGAGCCGCCTCCGTCGCAGTCGTGGCCGCCGCCATGTCTGCGTCTGTCAGCCCCGCGGCCCGCTGGAACCGCCGGCGCAATTCGGAGAACCGCTCCGCATTGCGAGCGTCGCCCTGCTCGCGGTGAATCTGCTCGAGCTGCGCGGCCAGTTCCGCCGTGCGGCGGTCCTCGCCCGCGCCAAGCGAGAAGTCCAGTAATTTTTCCAGTGTCGGCGTGTGCTGCGGGGCGCGCCGTAAAATGGCATCGAGCAGCCCGATGGCCTTCTGTGTCAGGCCGTAGCTCGCGAACAAATCCACATCCGTCAGCGACTGCGCGATGAATCGTTGCGTCTCTTCATCCAGCGGAGCTTCCTGCGCCGACTCCGCGGTTTTTTCCGCGTGCACTTCGCCAGGCGGCTCCGGCACGGCGCGGAACTTCGACTCCGGTGCTTTGGGAAGATTCACTTCGAGCGGCTCTGCCGCGATGGGAGCAGGTTCGGGCTCTCCGGCTAGCAGGCCCATTTTCCGCAAGACGTCATTCAGCTTGCGGCGGGCCGATTCGCTGTCCGGCTCCCTGTCCACAAGCTGCTCAAAAACTTCCTTGGCACGCTCCAGCTTTCCCGCGGCCACCGCCGCATCGCCCAAGTGCGCCAGCGCGTCCGGCATGCGGAAGGAATCGCTCGTCCTCCCGAACATGTCCACCAGCCACTCATGCGGCTCGAGCCGCCCAGGCATTCGCGCAGCCAGCTCGGTGAGCAAGCGCGAGATCACTTCGTGTTCGCCGCCGTCAATCATGGGACCGCGCAGCCGCTCGATCAATGCCATCGCGCGATCCGTCTCGCCCGATTCCATCAGCCCCTCAGCCGCCTTCTGCGCCAAGCCGAAGTTTTTCTCGTCGTTTTCGAATACGCGCAGGCCCAGGGCGGATGCTTCGTCCAATTTTCCGCCCTTCAGATACAGGTCGAGCAGAAACTCCGCCTGCTCCCCGCCCTTATCGAGTCCCGGCATGTGCTCGAGCAATTGGATGGCCTGTGCAGTCTGGCCCTGCCCCGCATGCGCGCGCGCCTTCACCGTCATCGCCGCGAGGTGCTTCGGATCGAGCTTCAGCGCTTTCTCGGCCAGGCGCTCGCATTCCTGCTGCTCGCCGCGCGCCATCGCGCGCTCCGCCGAATCCACGTAAGCTTCCACCGCTTCTTTTGTCTGGCCCATCGCCTGATACAGGTCCGCCAAGCGGACTTGGATCCGCATGTTGTCCGGCTCGGCCATGAGCAATTTCTTCAACAGCGCCACGGCTTCGGCCTGCCGGTTGTTCTTCAGGTGAATTTCAGCGAGTTGGAGAAAAAGAGGCCGCGCCTCGCTCATCACGCCTTGCTGAACGTACAGCTCGGCCAGCCTCTCGAGCGGCCGAATCTCTTCCGGCGCAAGCTTGGCGATCCGCTTATAGACAGCAATGGCCTTGGTGAGGAAACCATCGCCCACGAAGATTTGCGCGAGGCGCTCGAAGTAATCGATGGCCTGAAATGTTTCGCCCTGCCGGATGTATAGCTCGCCGACGGTCATCAGGGTCACCTGATCCTTCGGCTCGAACTTCAGAATCTGCTGGTATTCGGCGATGGCCTGGGCAATCTTCCCCTGGTTCAGGAGCTTCTGGGCGGCTTCAACGTTTTTGCTCTTGTTATAGGCCATGCGCTACTCAGACAATATGCGGCCCAAACCTGCCGGAGGAGTTTTCCTCCCACCCCCGCGGTGTTGAAGCAGGCGAATGCCGTGCCTGCCTACGCTAACAGGCGGCGAAAAGACAAGTCAATAAACCCAGAATCCTTTGTGAGCAGCCAGTAATCCCCGGCGACAGCCCTTTTGCGCCGGACCAGGCGCTGGTCTCTCCCTTTCGAGCCAGAAAGCGCGAGAAACTGGCGTGCGCCGCCGGGGAGATTCGTCTATCATGGGCGGCAACACAGGTATGCGGGGCAGGGTTCCCGATGCAATCCCGCACTGTGCATTTCACAATCGAAAAGGAAGAGAACGATATGAGAAGGCGCGGAGTGCTGCTCACCTTGTTGTTGGCCGTCTGTACGGCTCCGGCGTTTGCCGGAGGCACGGCCTGGAGCTACAAGCACGGCCAGGAACTCAAGTGGTTGCGTCTCACCGGTTCCGGCGGCGTGCTCGCCGGCAGTGACTCTTCGGTCGTCTGTCTGGACCCCGAAACGGGCAAAACCATGTGGAAACGAGAAGATCTCCAGGGCATCAACTCCCATCAGGCCGAGGAGGTGGAGGGCACACCCTTCCTCGTCGTCAGTAAGAACAATTTCACCTCGACGAAGGTTACCGTCGTCAATCTCGAAACCGGCAAGACCGAATGGGAGACGGAGAAGATCAAGGGCGCCACGATCGGCGTTTTCCCCGTCTATGAAAAAGACATGCTGCTGCTCTTCACCTCCCACGCCACCACCGAAGCCAAGACCAAGCCCGCGATGTACGCCTTTCAGCTCTCCACCGGCCAGCCACTCTGGGAAGGGGAGTTTGCCGAAAAGGTGGATCTGCACTTCACGGAGAACAAGAGCCGCTTCATCCAGCACTACGACCTCAGCGGCCACATGGACCCCGTCACCGAGGGCGATGCGATCTATTTCACCTACGCCGGCCTGCACAAGTACGACCTCAAAACCGGCGCGATGGTCTGGGCCGTTCCTTACGACGTGACCGAAGGAAAGCTGAAGCGCGCCAACGCTCAGGCCGCGATTGACGGCGACGTGATCTACACCTCCGCCAAGGGACAGTTGCGCGCGGTCGATAAAGCCAACGGCGCCGTGAAATGGACTTCGCCGGACTACGGCGCGGCCGTCGCGGAAATGGCCGCCAAGAACGACGTCATCTACGGACGTATGGGCGGCGAATTCTTCGACGACAAGGATCGCCAGTGGAAGCTGAAAAAGCCCCTCGGCGTGGTCGCGGTGGACAAATCCAACGGCCAGATGATTTGGAAATACGACGGCGCCGATGACGGCATCACCAACATGGTTTTCGTGGACGACGGTAAGACGCTCGTCATCGCCGACGCCAAGAACATCATCGGCCTCGATACCGGAGCCGCTGGCAAAGTCAGCGAGGCGTACAAGCTCAAGGTCGAATTCAACCAGCACAGCAGTGGCGGGAAAAAAGCCATGAAGGTGGCGCGCTTCGGCTTCGGCGGCTTGAAGGGCGGCATGAAGGGCATGCAACAAGACAAGAAAAACGAAGACCGGCCCGTGGCCATCTATCACGCGGAAAAGGGATACGCCGTTGTGCGCGGCCGGCAGAATATCGTGGCGTTTGACCCTGCCTCGCGGAAGGTTGTCTGGGCCACGACCTACGCTCCGCCGGGCGTCAGCAACTTCGAGATGATCGCCATGGCCGGCGTTTACGCCTTCAGCTACATGGAGGCCACCTCGCGCGCGGCCAACTCCTACGCCGGCACATGGGGAAACACCACCGCCAACAACGACCGCCAAAACGCGCTGCTTGGTTTTTCAAAGACGCTCAGCAAGCGCTTCAGCGCCACCAAGGCCACTGACTACAACGCCTACATGCTCACCAATGTGGAAGACGGAAAAGACAAGGGTCCGGGGATCGTCGGCGTAAACATGGAAACGGGAGAATCCTTCTCCGAGGTTCTGCTCAAGCAAAAGGACCCGGACTATGTCGTGGATGAGGTCGCCGGAAGACTCTTCAATCGGAAGGACGACACGATCGACGCCTACACTCTCCGCTGAGGCACCAGTAGCGCAGAATTTATTCTGTGCACTCTTGTATTGCTGCCGCTCTTCTCCTCGCGCTCTTGTGGTAAATGCGGGTTAGCCTGAGGACAAAACCAACGGCAGCGGCGTCTGCGTGGCCCCCGCCGCCCAGCACGCCGCGTCGCGCACCGGCGCAAACGAATGCCGGTGCAGCGGCGTGGGGCCATGTTGCCGCAGCGCCTCGAGATGATCGGCCGTGGCGTAGCCCTTGTGCCGTGCCAATCCGTAGTGCGGATACACCGCGTCCCATTCCTGCATCCGCGCGTCGCGATGCGTCTTGGCCAGGATCGAAGCGGCGGCGATGGACACCGAGCGCGCGTCGCCTTTGATCAGCGAGCGCTGCTCGATCAGCACGTCGAGCTGCATTGCATCAATCAGCAGAAAATCCGGCCGCAGGGAGAGTTGTTCGAACGCCGCGGTCATCGCCTGGCGGCTGGCCTGGTAAATGTTCCACGCGTCAATCCGCGCGGCATCCACTTCCGCCACGGCCCACGCCAGCGCGTGCTCGCGAATCCGCTCCGCCAGAATCACCCGGCGCTCCGCGGTCAGCTTCTTCGAATCGTCAAGCCCGACAATCCGCCGCTTCGGATTTAGGATGACCGCCGCCGCCACCACGGGACCAAACAGCGCCCCGCGCCCGGCTTCATCCAGCCCCGCGATGCGCGTCCACCCCAGCTTCCGCGCCGCTCGCTCGTACCGCGCGCAACAAAGCCTGCTCATTTCCGCGCGATTCTAGCACGCCGCGCCCGTTGCGGCGCCGGTGTGGTATCTTGAGGCCACCCCGCCAGGAGAAGACCATGTCGGCGCCGGTGAAAGTGCAAATCTTCGGGCAGAGCTACTCGATTCGCGGCGAGCTGGACGAGGCCTACGTGCAGCAACTTGCCGCGTACGTGGATGCGAAGATGCGCGCCATCGCGGAAGCCACGAGCACGGTGGATACGCAAAAGGCCGCGGTGCTGGCGGCGCTGGCCATCGCCGACGAGCTGCACAGCGCGCGGCAAGAGCGCGGCGACCGCGAAGAGATGCTGCGCGAGCAGGCCGAGCGGTGTCTGACTCTAGTCGAGCGCGCGCTGAAACAAACGGCGTGATGTGGCAGTTGTCAGTAATTAGTTTTCAGATTTCAGTTCGGAGGACCGAAAGCTGATGACTGAAAACTTTCTTCCTCACTGCGACCAGGGCGTCGGTTTGCGTTCCCAGCGATGCTTGCGCAGCTCGGCGAGAAGAGGCGCGGGAAGCGCGCCGCGGTCGCTGGCGGCGAGGTTGGCTTCGACGTGGCGCGGCTTGCGCATTCCGGGAATGATGGTGTCCACATCGGAATTGCTGAGGATGAAACGCAGCGTCATCTCCGGCAAGCTGGAATCTTTCGGCACGAGCGGCTTGAGCGCGTCGGCGCGCGCCACGCTGGCCTTCAGATTTTCCGGATTGAAGTAGCCGTTGCGCCAATCGCCCTGGGGCCATTTACTGTCGAGCGTGAGCGTTCCGGTGAGCGAGCCTTCGTCGAGCGGGCAGCGCGCGATGACGGCGACATCTTTTTCGCGGCACGCGGGGAAGAGTTGGTCCTCCGGGTTCTGGTCGAAGAGGTTGTAGATCATTTGCACCGCGTCCACCAGGCCGGCGCGCACGGCCTTCACGCCGTTCCACGGCTCCCAGCGATTCAGGCTGAGGCCGATGGCGCGAATTTTTCCTTCGCGCTTGAGATTTTCGAGCGTGCGAATCCAGCGGTCGTCATCCACCCAGGCGTCGTTCCAGGTGTGAAACTGAATCAGGTCGAGCGTCTCGAGGCCCAGATTTTTCAGGCTGCGGTGGACGTAATCCTCGACGTGGTCCGGCGGATAGCAATCGTCGAGCGTATGCTCGGCGCGGGCGGGCCATTGCAGGTTCTTTGGCGGAACCTTCGTGGCCGTATAGAGGCGCTTGCCGGGATTGGCGCGCACGATCTTGCCGAGCAGTTCTTCGCTGTGGCCGTTGCCGTAGGCCCACGCGGTGTCAAAGAAGTTGCAGCCGCGGTCCACGGCAAGCTGCAG
>JBGPGF010000126.1:0-9275 GCA_041483755.1 Terriglobia bacterium
AGTCCGGTAACTGAGTGCGAGACGCCATTCCAGCTCCCTCCGTAGTTGCTCGTGCCGTCGGCGAACAATCCAATGGACAACACGCCCCACAGTCCGTTGCCGCTCATGGACGCATCCACCTTGCCGTTCTTCATCCACATGTAGAGCATGGCGCCCAGGGTGCCCGTGCAGCCAGCCAACATGGTGTCCACCGCAATGGAACCGATGCGCAGATTCCCGGCGGCGGAAGCTCCCAGCGTGCTGCCGGGGTTGAAGCCAAACCATCCGAACGCCAGGATGAAACACCCGATCAAGACGGCCGAAATGTCGTGGCCGATGATCGGGTTGCTCGAACCGTCGCGGTTGAACTTCCCGATGCGCGGGCCGACGATCAGTGCCACGGCCAGCGCGGTTAACCCTCCCACCGCGTGCACCACGCCCGAGCCGGCAAAGTCGCAGTACCCATTGCCCAAGCCGAGTTTGGTTCCAAGCTGCGCCAGCCATCCTCCGCCCCAAGCCCAATTGGCATAGAGCGGATAGGTGAGCGCACCCATAATCGTCGAGGACACGCAGAATGCCGCGAACTTCCAGCGTTCCGCGCATGCCCCGGTCACGATCGTGAGCGCCGTATCCATGAACACCATCTGGAAGAGGAAGATCACCATGACGCCGACGTCGTAAGAGTGTCCGGCAAGAAAATGTCCCGTTTGGCCAAAAATACCCCAGTCTGTGCCGAACAGCTTGAGGGTATGTTCGGACAACAGCGGCTGCAGGCCTCCCAGGTTGCCGTTGCCGGCCGCTCCACCCATCTGGATGGCGAAACCGAGGATCCAGTAGGCGAACAAACCGCATGTGTACACGAAGAAATTCATCATGTACGTGTGATTGGCGTTCTTCACGCGGCAGAGACCGGACTCGACCATGGCGAAACCCGCTTGCATGAACATGACCAGGAAGCCGCAGACAAGCGTCCAAACGAAGTTAATGGCGATCTTGTCTTGACCTGTCTGGGCAGCCACGTCTGGAAGGGTTGGACCCGCCTTGGGGTCGGATACGGGAATATCACTGATCGTGCCGGTGATCGTTCCCCCCGGGTCGCCCTTCTGCAGATCAGCTACCGCAGGGGCCTTGGCAGCTGCAGCCCCCAATTCGGCTGTCGCTGCCGAAGGAGGTGCGGCTACCGGCGCGGGCGTTTGCGCGTTCGCCACGCCGATCAGTATCAGACCGATTGCGAGATAGCAAAGACCGATACAAATGCTTCGGACTATTTTCATCGTGTACGCTCCATAAGGATTTTGGCTGCCGCTGGGAAGCCGGCGCATTCAGCTCTTCCAAACCGCGTTCTTGTTAAACGCCGCGGGCAAAACGACAATGATCCCGAACAGAGTCACTGCTATGCCGACCAATGCGAGAACCAGGCGTCCCCCGGTGCTGGAGACGATGTGCAGACCAAACAGAGTAATGACCCACCCCAACGCACAGATGACTGCCCCCACCAACTTCATCCCCATTGGCCCCGGCTTCATCGCCGTCTTTCCCTCGAGCGGCTTGATCTTCAGGAACCCCAACAGACTTCCAAGCAGACCCGCAGCCCCGACAACCAATAACAGTGTCCCCAGGCTTTCTCCCCAGTAGAAGATGCCGGCGCAGAAAATCGTCGCCGTCACCAAAAACAGGGTGTAGTAACTTCCTTGTGATTTATTTGCCGCCATTAAGACTGCCTCCTTGACTCAAAATGGAATAGCTCGTCCCTGCTTCCAGACTGTGCTCCCCAATCCCAAGTGGCCCCAGTACTGTGTTTCCCCTACAAAATCGAAACCCCGATATCTACCCTACCTCGCAAGCGCCGCAGCTTTTGCTTCAGCCCTGACTGGCAAAGCCAGAAACACCAGGAACTGCAGCGCTACCGTAAGCTCCAAAACCAAGGGCGCCCCGCGCTGCATCCGCACCACAAGCAGCAGCGCCACCATCGAAAACCACTGCCAGCGCGAACGGCGCAATCGCTCCATACGCCCGGGGAGCCGAAGGAAATTCGTGAAGCGCAGCATGCCTTCGGACGCCGACGGGACACATGTTTTGAGGCAGGCCACGGCAAAAAAACCGCCCAATAGCAACTCAAGCAAAATCGTTTGCTGATTCATTGGTGCACTCTCCCCGGCTTTCGCTTCCATCGAGCATCTAACTGGCGCACTTGCTTTCTTCCGCGGTTTCCATGGCACCCGTGGCAGATGTACCGCAACTGGCCGGCTATTCTTCGAGTCCGCGGGCTCCTCTCTCAAGTCCCACCACACCCTCCGCGGGAGGGTCCGCTGTCTTTAGAGGCTGCAAACTAACAGTCACAGGCACCTCTGTCCAATCTCTTCTTTTGATGGAGGCTATCGCTTTCTTTATACGCCCGGCCCCCCGTCGGCTTCCTACCGCGGGAAACCCTTGCCTGCCACGGCCTCGCTGTCCCCAGCACACGCCCGCTATCCAAACTCTTCATCCCGGCAATAGGAAAAAAAGGTTTTACATGCAAGCCTACCCCCCTCATCCTACCGCTTCGTTGGTGAGCCTCATTTGACCAGCGTCCGTGCCCGCCAAGCCGGCCAGGACAACGTGATCATGGGCGGCCGACAAAAGGATCGCAGTGGGACGGTCGGGCGAAAGCTTGTTCGTCTCTTTTGGTGAGGTATCATGTTGAATGTTCCAGGAATCAGTGCGAACCGCTCCCCACGGAGCGTCGGCGTCGCCGCCGGGCTATACCGCTCGCCGCAAGGGCCTATGCTGGATCTGGAGTTCACACAGCTCTCCGATTGCGGGACCGCTCGGGATCACAACGAGGATTATCTCGGCTGCGTAACCCCCGCGACGCCCGCCGATGCCGGCACGCAGGGCTGGCTTTTCGCGCTGGCCGATGGCGTGGGCGGCCATGCCAAGGGAGAGGTAGCTTCCCAAGCCGCCGTGGAGCATCTCCTCGCGGGCTTTCGCGAATCGGGGGGCGTCGAACCTGACGCAGACCTGTTGCCGCGGCTGGTGCAAGCAGCCAATGCGCATGTATTTGAGAGGGGGGCGGCGGGCTCGGGTGGCGCAGGCATGGCCACCACGCTAGTGGCCTGCGCGCTGCGGTTTGATCGTGCCGTGGTCTCCCACGTCGGCGATTCCCGGTGTTACCTGATCCGGCGGGGCCAGGCGGTGTCCCTGACGCGCGACCATACCTTCGCCAACGAACAAGTGCGGCTGGGTTTGTTGTCGTCCCGCGAAGCTTCCCAAGTGTCCACGCGCCACCTCCTCAGCCGCTCGCTGGGAACGGATTTGTTCGTCTCCGTCGAGACCAACGAACACATCGTATTGGCCGGCGATGTTCTGCTGCTCTGTTCGGATGGGCTGCACGGCCCGGTGGAAGCCTCCGAAATGGCCACGGTGGTCAGCCAGCAGACCGATCTGGAGAAGGCCGCGCACAGCCTGGTGTCTCTTGCCAATGAGCGGGATGGTGGGGATAATGTCAGCGTCCAGCTCATCCGCGTTCGCAGCGTGGAACGTGTGGGCATGTACCGCGGGCGGCCTTACAGGCTCCGCTAGGCTCGTACACGCAGCTGGTCTGCGTTCCCAATGACTTCACTCCACTCCGGCGATCAACTCGACCACTACCGCATCGAGAACCTTGTCTCGCGCAGCGGGATGGCTTCCATCTATCGCGCCACGGACACGCGCACCGGCAACCCCGTGGCCATCAAGGTTCCGCACGTGGAGATGGAGGGCGATCCGCTCTTTTTCGAGCGGTTCCACCGTGAAGCCGATATCGGCAAGAAGCTCGATCACCCCGGCGTGATGAAGGTGCTGGCCGACGACGGCCATAGCCGCGTCTACATGGCCATGGAGTGGGTGGAAGGGCGGCTTTTGCGCCAGATTCTTACCGAGCAGAAGAAGCTGCCCGTCGAGCGCGCCGTCAAGATCACGCTGGGGATTTTGCAAGCGTTGGACTATATCCACAAGCACGGCATCGTACACCGTGATCTCAAGCCGGAAAACGTGATGGTGGACGCGCAAGACCGGATCAAACTGATTGACTTCGGCATTGCGGCAAGCCTCGGAGCGCGGCGGCTGACTTTTGCGAAGATGACGGAAGCGATGGGGACGCCTGATTACATTTCTCCCGAGCAAGTGCGCGCGAAGCGCGGGGATGCGCGGAGCGACCTGTACTCGGTGGGAGTGATGTTGTACGAGATGCTGACGGGAAAGGTGCCCTTCACCGGGCCCAACGCCTTCCTCATCATGAATGACCGCCTGCTGAATAATCCCATGCCGCCGCGGGAGATCGATCCCACCATCACTCCGCACCTTCAGGAGATCATCTATCGGGGCATGGAGCGCGATCCCAGCAAGCGCTACGCGACGGCCCATGAATTCATCCACGATCTGGAACATCAGGACGAAGTGGGCGTTACGGAGCGTCCCGAACTGCGCGATTGGCGGAAAAAGCGCTCGCCGTGGGCGAGGAAGATTCTGCTCTATGCGGCTCTAGCGCTGATCCCCATCGTGATTTTCGGCCTCATGTTCTTCATCGCCAAGCACGCCAAATAGGTCCTTCGCGTTCGGCGAGGTTTGCCAAGTTTCCTCGTGAGCGCCGTACACACAAAATGGAAACGCCAATAACATCCCATGTCGATCCAGTCGTGCCGATCCTGCTGGCATTGGTCGTTTTGACCTTGGCGGCGATCGTGGGCGGGCAATTGATGAAGCTGCTCAGGCAACCCCCGGTGCTTGGTGAGTTGATGATGGGACTGCTGCTGGGAAATCTTGCCTATCTTTTCGGCAATCCAGGCGTGACTGTGCTTCGAGAGGGAGTCAATCTCCGGAAAATCGCGGACATGGCCTTGTCCTCCAATGTGAGCCTCTCGCAGGCAGCGCTAAGGCTGATGCCGGAGGGAGCCCATGCGCAACGAATTGCCGACATTCTCTCAGGTGCGAAGGGCCTCGATTACGTGGCCGTGTATTCGTTCGTTGATTTGTTGTCCCGTATTGCGATTTTAGTCCTGCTGTTCCTGGTTGGGCTGGACACAAGCGTCAGCGAGATGAAGCGGGTGGGACGAACGGCGTTCTCTGTGGCCGTGATCGGAGTGCTTGCGCCGATGGCCCTAGGACTGGTAACGATGAGGCTCCTTCATCCGGACTCGGTTTTGGCACGGGATCTCTTCGTCGCAGGTATCTTGACGGCGACCAGCGTGGGGATCACAGCACGGATACTGCGCGATTTGAAGCAGGACTCCCGCGACGAGGCCCGTGTGATCCTCGGTGCAGCCGTCCTGGATGACGTCTTGAGCCTGATTGTGCTCGCCGTGGTGAGCGGGCTGGCTCTGACAGGAACGATAAGTATTGGGAATATAGGCTGGACGATGGCAAAGGCGGCGTTGTTTCTCGTGGGTTCCTTGTCGGTTGCTATCTGGATCACTCCGTGGTTTGTGCGTCGGTTGGCGCGTGCCGGAATTCACAATGTGAAGCTCCTTTCAGGTTGCATCTTTGCGTTCTTTCTCGCGTGGCTGGCGGATGAAGCAGGCTTGGCCGCGATTGTCGGAGCCTTTGCGGCGGGCATGGTTCTCAACGATTTCTTCGACAAGGAGATGGAAGGGCAGTCCTTACGGGAGCTGCTTTCCCCTGTGGAATCGCTGGTGGTGCCGCTATTTTTTGTCTGGATCGGCATCCAGGTGAAGTTCGAGGCTCTCGCAAATCGAGAGGTCCTGTTTACTGGGCTGGCGCTGACGGCGGTTGCTATCGTCGGCAAAGTTGTGAGCGGCTTGGCTTGCCCGAAAGGAATGAACCGGCTCGCAGTGGGAGTCGGCATGATGCCGCGTGGTGAAGTGGGCCTGATTTTTGCGGGAATTGGCAAGAGTATCGGAGTTGTGGACGATGGGTTGTTTTCCGCCGTAGTGATCCTGGTAATGATCACGACGCTCTTGGCGCCGCCAGCCTTGCGATGGACGCTGTTGACGAAAGCAATTTGATATCTATCCGGTGCGGCTCGCAGAGCACGTCCTGGAATCCGTTGACGCGCGCACGCTGCTGTGTCGTGATCCCCCCTGAGTGGCCCTGCATGGCGCCTGCGGTTCCCGTGGAAGCCCGTGCGGTTCCACCGAAGCCGGGGCTGTGTTAGGCTAGCAATGTTGCAGGCAGGGGTTTGCGGTTCACTGGTTGTCTCCGCACAGGTACCACGGCTCCGCTCCGCGGTAACATGAGTTTTGGCCGCCTTGCGGTCACACACCACAACGAGGAATTGTCATGTCAGGACATTCAAAATGGGCCACCATCAAGCATAAGAAGGCGGCCACTGACGCGAAGCGCGGCCGCGCCTTCACCCGCGTCATCCGCGAAATCACGATCGCCGCGCGCACCGGCGGCGGCGATCCCAGCACGAATCCGCGCCTCCGTACTGCCATCGCCGCGGCCAAGAGCGAAAACATGCCCAATGACAACGTCGAGCGCGCCATTCTGCGCGGCACCGGCCAGCTCGAGGGCGAACAGTTCGAGGAAGTGACCTTTGAAGGCTACGGGCCCGGCGGCGTGGGAATCCTGATTCAGGTGGTGACCACCAACCGCAACCGCATCGTCGGTGAAATGCGCCACATGATGAGCAAGAACGGCGGCAACATGGCCGAAGCCGGCGCGGTCGGCTGGATGTTTCACCGCAAGGGCGAGATCGTGGTGCCGAAGGAAGGCGTCAGCGAAGACGCTTTGCTCGGAACTGTGCTTGACGCGGGCGCCGATGACATGAAAGACGACGGCTCCTCGTGGTCCATTGTCACGCCGCCCGAATCTCTCGACGCCGTTCGCGGGGCTCTCAGCAAGGCTGGCATCACACCCACATCCGCCGAAATTGGAATGGTGCCGCAGAACTACATTAAACTCACGGGCCAACAAGCGGGACAGATGATTCGCCTGGTCGAAGCGCTCGAAGAGCATGACGACGTGCAGCACGTTTACGCCAATTTCGACATTGACGAGAGTGAGATTCAAGCCGCCGTCGGCGCGAATTGAACCCTTCATCCGTTTTGCGCAACCTGCGAAAAGCTCCTCTATCCCGGCGCGCCGCGGCTTGACTCGCCGACAAAGCGGAAATACTGTTCTTGCTGCCGGCGAAACTCCATGAAACGGCGCCACTTCATCTACTTCATTCTTGCCCTGCTTGCGCTGCCCTGTTGTGTCCGCGGGGAAACGGGGTACGACGCGTGGTTGCGTTACGCGCCGCTGCACTCGGCCGAGCGCACGCGCTATGAGGCGTTGCCTGCAAGTGTCACGGCGCTCGGAGATTCCCCCGTTATCCAGACTGCGCAGCGGGAGTTGATTCGCGGTGCGCGCGGAATGCTTGGGAAAGATTTGCGAGCCCAGGCGCGCCTGTCACACGGCAGCGCCATCGTTCTCGCCACGTTTGCTGATCTCCGGCGCGCCGCGCCCGCGCTTGACCTCGACGCGGCTGTTGCCGAAGGTCTGCGCGACGACGGCTACTGGCTGAAGACCGCCAAGCTCAACGGCTCCCAGGTTCTCGTCATCGCTGCGCGCAACGACCGCGGCGTGCTTTACGGAGCTTTCGCCCTGCTGCGGAAGATCGCGCTCGGCGAAGCTATCTCCTCGCTCGACGAGCGTCAATCGCCTTACGCGCCGGTTCGCTGGGTCAATCACTGGGACAATCTCAACGGCACCATCGAGCGCGGCTACGGAGGGCCATCCATTTTTTTTGAAAACGGCGGCGTGCGTGCCGACCTTTCACGCGCGCGCGACTATGCGCGCATGCTCGCCTCAGTCGGTATCAACGGCTGCGCCGTCAACAACGTCAACGCCGATCCGCGCGTCCTCACCCCCGAATTTCTTCCGCAACTTGCGCAGCTCGCCGAAGTCTTTCGCCCGTGGGGAGTGCGTTTGGCCGTGTCCATTGATTTCAGCAGCCCGAAGCGCCTCGGCGGCCTGGATACGTTCGACCCGCTCGACCCGCGCGTCGCGGCCTGGTGGCAGGCCGCGGTGGACGCGCTTTACCGCGCCGTGCCCGATCTCGGCGGCTTTGTGTTGAAGGCCGACTCCGAGGGCCGCCTTGGGCCTTCCACCTACGGCCGAACGCATGCCGACGCCGCGAACGTCATCGCGCATGCGCTCGGGCCGCACGGCGGGCTGCTTTTCTATCGCGGCTTTGTCTATGACCATCACATGGACTGGCGCAACCCGAAGAATGATCGTGCCCGCGCGGCCCACGACAATTTTGTGAAGCTCGACGGGCAATTCGCGGACAACGTCATCCTGCAAATCAAGAATGGCCCGATTGATTTTCAGGCGCGCGAGCCGGCGTCTCCGCTTTTCGGCGCGCTGGAAAAAACCAACCAGGCCGTCGAGCTGCAAATCACGCAGGAGTACACGGGCCAGCAGCGCCATCTTTGTTTTCTGGTTCCGATGTGGAAAGAGGTGCTCGATTTCGACCTCTACGCGCGCGGCGCGGGCACTCCCGTGAAAGCGCTCGTCGCCGGAAAAGTCTTTGATCGCCCCACCGGTGGCTTCGTGGGCGTGTCTAACGTCGGGAGCGATGCGAACTGGCTCGGCCATCACCTCGCGCTTGCCAATCTTTACGGTTTCGCGCGCCTCGCCTGGGACCCAAGTCTATCCGCGCTGCAGATCGCCGAGGAATGGACGCGCCTGACGTTCGGCAATGATCCGCGAGTCGTCAGCACGATCGTGGAGTTGCAACTCTCCTCCTGGCGCACTTACGAGGACTACACCGGCCCGCTTGGCGCGGGCACGCTCACGGACATTCTCGGCAGCCACTACGGGCCCGGCATCGAATCGTCCGAGCGCAATGGCTGGGGCCAGTGGCACCGCGCCGATGCGCAGGGAATCGGGATGGACCGCACCATCGCGACCGGCACCGGCTTTATTGGACAATATAGCGCGGCGGTTGCGCAACGCTTTGAATCGCTGGAGACGTGCCCCGACGAGCTGCTGCTGTTTTTTCATCACGTGCCGTACACGCACGTGCTGCACTCCGGCAAGACCGTCATCCAGCACACCTACGACGTGCACTACGAGGGCGCCGAACGCGCCGAGGAGTGCGTGCGGCAGTGGCAATCACTGAAAGGACGCATGGACGAACAGCGCTACGCGGAAGTCTTGGCGCGTCTGGAATACCAGGCCGGGCACGCTCGCGTGTGGCGCGACGCGATCAACGACTGGTTTCTGCGCACTTCCGGCATTCCCGATGCACATGGCCGCGCCGGGCATTTTCCTGGCCGCGTCGAAGCCGAAGCGATGCAGCTCGAAGGCTACACCGCGGTGGACGTCAC
>JBGPGF010000127.1:0-9148 GCA_041483755.1 Terriglobia bacterium
CCGGCGAAGCTGAAACCCTCGCCGTTGTCGTCCACGACGAGGACAATGCGGCTGTCGTCCTGCGTCAGTTTTACCACGACATGGGAAGCCTTGGCATGCTTTTTTATGTTGTTGAGTGCTTCCCGGTATATCTGAAAAATTTCGCGGCAGACGCGGTCGGGAGCATGCACCTCGACGGAGTCAATGAGCAGGTCGAGCGCGAGAGAGGATTCGTTGCGGTAGCGCTCGCCGAATCCGCGCATCAGGTCCATCAAATCGGCGCCCTGGACGCGCAGGGGGCGGAGGTCGGTGACCATGTGGCGCAGCTCGGCGGATTCGTTGCGCACGGTCTGCTGAAGGCTGGCAAGGCTTGAGGCGGCTTGGTCGGGGGCGGCCAGAACCTTGCGGCGCAGAACATCGAGCTGAATCTCGATGCTGAGGAGGGTTTGGAGGATGCCGTCGTGCAGATCGCGGGAGATGCGGCTGCGCTCGCCCTCGATGGCGCGGGCGCGCATGTGACGCAGAAGAAAGAGGTTTTCGAGCGGCGGGCCGAGATGAAGGGCAATGCGCTCGAGCCAGTGCAGGTCTTCGTGGGCGAAGGATCTTCTGCCGTTGAGCAGGAAAAGACGTCCGGCCGGTTTTCCGCCTTGATCGAAGGCGACGGTCATGAGGGAGCGAAGATTGAGATCCTGCTGGGCAGGCCCGGGAAGGCGCGGAAGCGTCTTCAGGGAGCGGGCGTCGCGGCGGTCCCAGCCGAAGCCAACGCCGGCGCCTTCAACGCTGTTCCAGCAAACCGTCGCGTCCATGTCATCGAGGAGAAAACCGTCCGCGCGGGCCAGGGGAAGATTCTCCGGAGAGATGCGCTCCGTGGCGCCCGGCTTGACGCGCCAGAGGAAGATGCGCTCGAGCTCGAGGTCGCGGAAGGCAAGCAGCGCCTCCTCGGCGCCAAAGGCTCGCGCCAACTCGTCGAGAAGGAGGCGCAGGGATTCGGCCAATCCTTGTTCGACTTGGAGCGACCCACTGATGTGCGCGAGGAATTCGTTCTCGGCGGTGAAGCGGCGGCTGCTGTTGCCGAGGATCGCCAGTCCGGCGCCGACGGCAAACGTTGCGCCCACCAGGCTCACCCAGCCGGGAATACTCCGCCATTGGAGCTCACCTTGAAACGCGATGCGGAGCACGAGGCTCAAGGAGAGCGCACCGAGCAGAAATACGGCCGGGCGACTCCCCCAGCGGCTGCCCGTGGCGTAGGCGACAAAAAGATAGGGGAACCAAACGGCCACGTGCGAGGGGCTCAGATAGAGAAAGACAACCAGAGCAAGGACATCGAAGAAAAGCGGGAAATGCCAGGCGCGCTTTTCGAGGAGGCGCTCGGTGCCAATGATCAGAACGCCGGCGATGATGTAACCGATGAGGAAGGCGAGTGCCGCGGCGCTTTGCTCGACGCTCGGGTGATCGAGTAGGGCGAGCAGGGACAGCAGAAGAATGATGGGGCGGGCGTAGGCGATCTGCCGCTCGTGGTGGCGGCGGTCGGATGTCGGGGAGCTCATGCGCGGGGACGCAATTCCTTCCTCGACAGTCTAACAAGCTCACGGCGAACCGCAACGGAGGGTTCGCGGGGTGCAACGAATCGAGCAGCAGGGGCAGCAGCGCGCCGTCTTTGTATTGTCCGCGGATTCTTGCTGTAATGGGCAGCGGCGCCGGGTGCAAGACGAAACGCGGGGATGAACGCTTGGGAGAATCGCAAGGATGAGCTACATCGAAAAGAATCTAATTCCAGGTGAAACCGTGCTGTACGAGACCCGGCTCCATTGGGTCGTCATGATTTGGTCGCTTGTCGGCGGCGCGCTTCTGGCGTGCCTGGCCTTGTTGCTCCTCATGCAAACCAAGGCTCCCAGCGGCGCAAAGAATTCGGGATCGGGTGGGAGCACAACTGTGGGGTTCGCGCTCCTGGCGGGCGCCGCGATTGTGATTGTGATTGGCTTCGTGCGCCGCAATGCCACCGAAATGGCCGTCACGAACAAACGTGTGGTCATCAAGAAAGGCTTGATGTCCCGCCAGACGATCGAGTTGCTTCTGGGCAAGGTGGAAAGTATTCAAGTCAACGAGAGCGCGTCCGGCAGGATGCTTGGTTACGGCTCGCTGCTGATACGGGGCACGGGCGGGACACAAGATTCCTTTGAGATGATCGGTCATCCGCTGGAATTCCGCACGCAGGTCCAGCAGCAAATCGAGAAAATGCAGCCGGTGCGGTGAGCAAGGAGCAGGCAGATTAGCCAGGCCGCTGGTGGTGGCCGATATGCGCCGCTGCGCACGGCGCGGCGTTGCGCGGTGCGAGTGCTGCGTCCAGCTTGAAACCAGCAATTCGTCAGGAGTGAGATGGACCCCAGCGCAATGCCGCCGACGAAGTCACCGGCCAGCCCCTGGCGGATCGCGTTCCGAATCCTGCGATGGACCACCTACGCGGCCACGGCCGTGACGCTGCTTCTTCTCCTGCACAAAAAGCCAGCGCCACTGGTGGAGACCAGCCCGGAGGCGGATAGCGCGCCTGGAAGAAAAGATTCAGCAGACCGAGCAGTCCATTCGCGCAGGCCAGCCGGCCACGCTCCGCATGGACGAGACCGAGCTGAATTCCTATCTTGCGTCGCATGTCGATTTTGCGGGCAGCACCGCCACGCAGCCCGGCGTCGAATCCGTCCGCAAGCAAGTGAAGGATGTGAAGGTGCAGCTACTCGACGACCGCGTGCACGCTTACGTTGTTTTTGATTTTCACGGCAAAGACATGTCGCTGGACCTCGAAGGCAGGCTGCACGCCGCGAACGGATACCTGCAATTCGAGCCGATCCGCGGGCAGATTGGCGCGCTGCCGATTCCGCAGTCCACGCTCCAAGAAGCGGTACGCCGCATGTTTGATTCGCCCGAAAATCGGGACAAGCTCAAGCTTCCGCCCGAGATCATTGACCTTAGCATCGAAAACGGCGAAGTTGTCATCTCGTTTAAATAACCCGCCCCCGGATTTTTCTTTTTGAACTGAATCGATGCGCGCTAATCGTGATAGCGCTTTTCGCCGGCGGGAATTGCGACGGGAAGACGATTCTGCGGCGGGGGCAGCGGACAGGTGGCGTAGGGCGTAAACGCACAGGGCGGATTGCACAGCCGGTTGAAATCCAGCCAGAGTTCACCAGGTTGCGCGAGACCGTGGTCGGGGAAGGCGGTGTAGAGGAAGCGGCCCGCGCCATAGGTGGTCGTCCGGCTTGTGGCGTCGCGCAGGATGAAAAAGAGTTCGGTGTCGCCCGGTTCCTCGATGACGGGCTCGAGGCGATAGGTCTTGCCGCCGAGCACGAATTCCGCCGCGCCGGGCGAAGGAAGAGAGAGATTCGAGTGGATGATCGTGGGAATCGAGAGGATCTTCGGCGGATGGTAGGGAATCCATCGCGCGGGCACGCGAAACTTCGCATCCGGCACGTACCAATGGAGGCCGCGGAAATTGAGGCGAGTCGGCGCCTGGGAATCCTTGACGCGCAGCGCGAAGCGGTCGCCGCGCTTGATCACCATCATTGCCAGCGTGCCCGCCGTCAATTTGGAAGTGTGTTCGTCAGCATCCGTTCCGAGCGCTTGCGGCTCCGCGGATTTTCCATTGAGCTGAAAGCCATCGGGGAAGCCGCTAGCGGGGCGGAGAAGCCGAACGGTGCCGTCTTTCAGATGGAGAACGCCGAGATGCGGCGCCGCTCCTGCGATGTGAATCTGATTGTCCGCGGCGCTGCCGAAGCTATTGTCGCCATCCTTCAGCCACTCGAGGCCCACGAGCGAAAGCCAGCCTCCCGGCTTCTGAAGGTTCGCCGCGCGCTGTGTGCGCCAGGTTTCCAGATCGCTGCGCCACGATGTGTCTTCGGCGCCGGAAAAGGAACTGGGGAACAGCGTCCACGAAAGGGAGACAGCCAGGCCGGCCATCAGCGGAGTTCGCGTTCGCATGATCCCCAGTATAGCGAAGGTCGCGCCGATTAGTTCGATACGTTCTCGACGCGCAGGTTGTTCTCGACGGAGAAAAGGAAGGGCACGGTGCTGGCCTTGATACCCGCCAGATTTTTGTCGCCTTCGCTGGCGACAACGCCTTCCAGCGTCGCATGTCCATTCTTCACGATGATGTGGACGGGCGGAACGGCTTGCAATGCATAGCGATCCAGGCCCGCCGTGCCGTAGATACTCCGGTAAAGCGCGCGGCGCAGCCGGTCATCCATCGGAGAAAGTGGAAGGACCTCGATGTTGTTTACGACTTGCGTTACGCCGGCGATGCTTTTGACGGCGGACTTGGCATCGGATTTGATTACGGGCGACATGACCTGGCCGGTCAAAATCACTTTGCCGCCTTCCACCTGAAATTCGAGGTTGTCGAAGACGGAGTAGTAGGGAAGCATCAAGAGTTGGTGGCGGACTTCCCGGGCAAACCGCTGCTGGTGCACCGCTTCGCTTGGCCCCGGCGCCGCCACCGCGAGAGGAACCAAAAACATGGAATACAAAAATCCGAGTATCGTTCTGCGCATGATCGTCTCCCCCCACCGAGGATTGCGTAAATCCTTCCCCAGTAGATTAGATTCTGGTAGCAACCGCGCGGCTGCCTGCCCCGGCCCAAAGGCGGCCTGTTCGTATGAACACAGGACAAGTCGGCGAGTTGCGGGGAACCGGAACAGAAAGACGTTTATTCGCCCGCCTCGGTGATCGCGCGTCCTTCGGGGGCACCTCGCTGACTTCGCCTGGGAGAGAATTCCGATTCTGGAGCGAGAACGGGGTGTGCAGGCTCTTCCAACCCGGAGGGGGAATGTGCTTGCCGTTTACTTGCTGGGCAGTTAGAGTAGCCCCGTTTTTCCCTGATTCACCAGATCTTCCCTTCGCACGAACTGACTGGAGTCTTGCCACATTTGGACGAGAGACTATATCCGCCAGGTCCAAAGTTCCGCATCCCTGGAGGGTTGTTCGTCTCGCTCTATTTGGATCCGCTCGGATTCTTCCTGCGCGCCGCCCGTGAGTGCGGCGACATCGGACATCTTCAGATGGGCCACCGGCACTGCTGGCTGATCAATCATCCGGACTATGTACGAGATGTCTTGCAGGCGCCGGAAGAACAGATGCTGCATTCGTTTTCGCGCACGGGGAAACGCGCCATGGGGGAAGGTCTGCTGTGCAGCCAGGGGGCATTTCACCGTTCGCAACGGCGAAAGATTCAGCCCTTCTTCCATCATGAGCAGATCGCCACGTGGGCGAACATCATGACGCAGTGCAGCCTGCGCGCCAGCGAACGATGGCGCGACGATCAGACGGTGGACGTTGCCGAAGATATGTCCGATTTGGCCTTCGCGATTGCGCTCAAGACACTTCTTGGGGTCGACGTTGATGATGTGGCGCCGGGAATCCGCCGGGCCATTGATACGATCCTGAAAGACACCAGCAAGCGAGGGTATTTGTGGAGGACGCTGACGGCTTGGCTGCCATTCGGCGGAGACCGCCGAGTTGACGAAGCGATCGGCGCCCTGGACGAGCTGTTGTTCCGTTTGATCGCCAAGCGGAAGAACGACACCGAGGGATCCTCCGATCTTCTCTCCATGCTTGTGCGGATGCAGGATCCGGAGGACGGAGCGCAGGGCTCCAGCGATCAACAAATCCGGGACGAAGCGATGACCATGATCATTGCCGGACACGAGACAGTTGCCAACGCGCTGAACTGGTCTTGGTATCTGCTGGCTCTTCACCCCGGCGCGGAGAGCAGGCTGCACGAAGAATTAGAAGCGGTGCTGGGCGGACGTGTCCCCAAGATGGAGGACCTGCCCCGCCTGACGTACACGTCCATGTTTCTTTCGGAGTCGATGCGCCTCTATCCCCCAGTCTGGCTGATTGTGCGCCGCTGCGTGGAGGATTGGAAGATCGGGGACTATGTGGCTCCGGCGGGCTCCTACATGTACGTCTCGCAATTCGTGATGCACCGGGACTCCCGCTACTTCCCCGACCCCGAACGATTTGATCCCCTGCGGTGGACGCCGGAAAACTCCGCTACGCGGCCGAAATTCTGCTATTTTCCTTTCGCGGGCGGAGCGAGGAAGTGCATCGGGGACACTTTTGCGTGGACTGAGAGTTTGCTGGTGCTTGCGACGCTTGCGCAGCAGTGGCGCATGAGTTCGGCGCTGAAACGCCCCGTCGTGCCCGAAGCTCATGTCACCCTGCGACCAAAACACGGCATGGCCATGACACTCCACAAGCGCCGCCAGGGAATCTGGCCGGATCCTCTCGGCGTCAACCGGGCTTCATGAACCAAGTACAGCACAGAATGGGGTTCTGCTGATGCCTGGGCGACTGGTGGGCAAAGTCGCGCTGGTGACTGGCGCAGGATCAGGGATCGGCAAGGCTACGGCATTGCTCTTCGCGCAAGAAGGCGCTCGCGTGGCCGCTCTGGACTTAGGCGAGAAGCTTGCCCGCGACACTGGCCAGCAAATCATTGAACAAGGCGGCGAGTGCTTGGCGCTGGCGGCGGACGTTCGGGACGCCGAAGCGGTCGGCCATGCCATCCGAGCCATCGAGGACAAGTTTGGCGCTCTGCACATCCTGGTGAATAACGCCGGCATCGCCCGGAAGAAACTCTTTGAACAGATGAGCGCGAAGGAGTGGGAGGAGGTCTGGGATTCGAACTGGACCGGCTCACTTACCTGTCTCCGCCTCAGCCTCCGGCTGTTGAAGAAGCAGCGCGGCGGTAAGATCATCAACATGGCCTCCGTCGAGGTGTATAGCCATTCTCGAAAACTGACGTCCTATGCGGCCTCCAAGGGAGCACTGGCGAGTTTCTCTCGGGCGCTGGCTGTGGAGTTAGCTTGCGAGGGCATTTGCGTTAACTACATCTGTCCCGGGTTTATCAAGACAGAAATGACTCGCCCCTATCACGAGCGCTGGCTCTCTCGAAAAGTCATCGAACGAATCACTCCGCTGCGGCGGTTGGGGGAACCCGAGGATGTTGCTCGCGTAGCACTCTTCCTGGCTTCCTCGGATTCCGACTTCGTTACCGGCCAGGGGATTGTGGTGGATGGCGGCCTGACTTTGAAAACGATCTGAGAACGATCATCTCTGTTCACACCTTCACGAGAAGCTCAGTTCGCCTCACGCGGTGCACATTCAAAATGACGCGGGGCAAGTGTCTGTTAGCATAGTTAGATTGTTGGAAGATGTCCGGGCTGCCGGATTGCGGCTTGTTGAGAGTGGGGGGTTGCACGTGTTGGTCATCGCCCATCGGGGAGCGTCGGGTCACGCGCCGGAGAATACTCTGGCGGCGTTCCGGCGGGCGTTCGCCCTGGGAGCGACATTTCTCGAGACCGACCTGCAACTTTCGCGCGACGGGCGCTTCGTCGCCATGCACGACGAGACGCTCGAGCGCACGACGAACGGGCAGGGCGCCGTGCGCGACCACACCCTCGCGGACTTGCGCAAGCTGGACGCGGGCTCCTGGTTTGGCAGCGCGTTCGCCGGAGAGCACATCCCGACGATCGAGGAAGTGCTGGAGTTCGCGAAGAGGCACGACGTGGTGACTTATCTGGAGCTGAAGCCCGGCGGGATGTGGGGCGGCGAACATGCCCTGGTGCACGCGCTGCGCGAGTCGGGACAGATCGCCCGCGGAGTGGTGATGTCGTTCGATCCCGGAGTACTCGAAACGCTGCGGAGGAGCGAGGCAACGCTGATGACCGCGCTGCTTTACGACGGCTCGATCGAAGATGTCTTCGAGCGCGCCGTTGCCGCCGGCGTGCGGCAGGTTGCGGTGCGCGGCGATCTGGTCACGCCCGCGTTCATCGCCGCCGCACGGAAGAGCGATCTCCAGGTGGTCTGCTGGACAATCAATCATCCAGCGCACATGCGCTCGCTGGCCGCAGCCGGCGTGGACGGGATCATCACGGACTATCCGGACCGCCTCCTCGCTGCGTCGAAGGAGAAGCGCACCGCCGACTAAGTTCTTTCGGGCACGTCCGGCAGCGCCTCAACTTCTTCCATTTCCCAAGAAGCACCGGTGCAGGCCAATGAGTTGCGCGACGGCGAGCTGCTCGGCGCGGGCATCCGGACGCAGACCCATCGCGGCGAGCGCTTCGCGTACTCGATCGGGAGGAGCCATCGGGCGCAGATTGTTCACCAGCGTCTTTCTCTTTTGGCCGAAGCACTGCTTTATGAATTGGAGGAACCGCGCCGCTTCCTCCTGGCCGAGCCCCAGTGGAGCGCCTTCGCCCGGCAAGCGCAGCGTCACCAGCGCCGAAGCAACCTCGGGCGGCGGGCGGAATGCCCCGCGGGGAAGGCGCAGAGCAATCTCGGGCCGCGCGTAGAACTGCGTTGCGACAGAGAGATAACCATAAAGCTTTGTGCCCGGTTGGGCGCAGACGCGCTCCGCAACTTCGAGCTGCGTGACGAAATGCATGGCGTCGATTTGCGGGGCGTACCGGAAAACGTGGTGCAGAATGGGCGAAGTGATGTAATAGGGAAGGTTGCCGTAGAGGGAGATGCGGCGCTCGCCAGCGATATGATGAAGATTCGTTTCGAGCACGTCGCCCGCAACGACCGTTAGATTCGGCAATTTCTCACGGAGACGCTCAAGATGGGCGATGAGGGGCGGATCAATTTCGATAGCGTAAACCGGAGCACCGCTTGCGGCGAGGTGCTCGGTCATCTCGCCGTGGCCGGCGCCGATTTCGATCCAGCAAGAATTTTCCAATGCTTGGCGCGCGTCGCCTGAGTGCGGCGATACGCCGATGGCGCGCGCGATCTTTTCGCGCCACCCTGTATCCGTCAGGAAGTGCTGCCCGAGCCTTTGCCGCGCCATTGCCGGAAGAGTGTAGCGCAGCGCCGCGGGCGGTTCGAGTTTTCACATTGCACTGAAGAAGTCGTGATGGGCGATGCCACCCGGATCGCGATAGAATTCGCGGCGGGTTCGCAGGAGGAAAGGTTTCGATGTCGAAAAGAGTGAAGTGGGGAGTGCTGAGCACGGCGGCGATCGCGGTAAAGCAAGTGATTCCCGCGATGCAGCAAGGCGAGTGGAGCGAGGTGACGGCGATTGCCTCGCGGGAGAAGCGCAAAGCGGAAGACGCGGCGCGATCGCTGAGGATTCCAAAGGCCTACGGCTCGTATGAAGAGTTGCTGGCCGATCCGGACATCGAAG
>JBGPGF010000128.1:0-9147 GCA_041483755.1 Terriglobia bacterium
CCCGAGATCGGTATCCGGGGCAACACCCACTTCCCGATGTCGGATGTGAACAACCTTCAAATTGCGGATCAGATATCTAAGTTCCTCTCGGAAAAGAAGCTGGACTAATCTGCCGCTAAGACCATCGCGGCGCTTCTGCATCCGAGCCGACTGGTCAGGCCGTTGCCGCCACGGGTTTCAGCAGCCGTGATGAAATTGCCATAGATGGTTTCCCCATCACGGGCTGACCGGAAATTATTGCGGGCCAGAAGTCCGGTTGTGGGAAGTTTGGGATACGCCGGATTCGCGGCGAACAAATCCTACCTAACGCTGCTGCGTTTCCTGATTTCCAGGAAACTAGATTCTCAGTCGTGCGCTCAGAGGCCAGAGGCTTCCCGGCCAGAAATGGTTTTTTGAAACCATTCGGTAGTCTGCCGAATGCTCTGGCGTTTTCCAACTCATTGAGAAAATTAAGGTTGGGTCTTCGACGAATGCCTGCCCACAGTCTGAAATTTGGCCAATCGAATGTGGCGAATTCTAAACACACTGTTTCCTGCTGATTACGAGAGGATCGAATTTACAATTCTGGCGCCAAGAATAGAAGTTGCACCCAACTGCACCCAAAGTGAGTTGTTATCAGCTTCAGTGTAAGGAACTGAAATTAAAGAGGAAGATTGGCTCCCCGGGCAAGATTCGAACTTGCAACCCTTCGGTTAACAGCCGAATGCTCTACCGTTGAGCTACCGGGGAGTTGTACAAACAGGGACAGAATAATCCACAGACAGCGCCGAGTCTAGCGAAGGGTGCGGAAGCTTGGCAATCAATGCGGATGGACCGCTGCGCCGGACCAGCGATGGAGCGCCCTTTCCGAGTGACCTGCGGGGACGCCGGCGAATGGTTTCAGAAGTGGAGGACGAGGCCGGTGATGACTTGAATGTTGTTCTGCGTCTGTCCATAGAGCATGCTGCGCACCCAGTCCCCCTGGAGGCGCAACGAGACGCGTCTCTTCCAGCGCCAGTCGGCGCCCCCGCCCACTGCGTAGGCAAACGCGCCTCGACCGCCCAGCGCCGTTTGCGGCTGCATGTGGATGCCCCCTGCCAGCGCATGTACCCACGGCACCCATCGCCCCTGCTGCCAAATGATCCGGCCGCCCCCGCCGTAAGACACATACTTCACTTTGTCGAAGGGCTGGCCGTAAATTGTGGAATCAAACGCCACCGTGGCTGTTCCTTCCACCGCGAACCAGTCGTTGGTGCGATAGACCACCTGCGTATTCAACCCGCTCATGTGCGCGCTGAACGCCGAGGAACGGAAATGCACGTAGCTGTAGCCCATTGACAACTGCAGGTGATAGTCATCGTGCCACTCGTAGGACAATGCCGGTACAGGCGCCGCGGCCCCAGTAGTCTGCGGGGGCGCGGCACGGCGTGCAGCATCCTCTCCGCCGCTCTGCTGCGCGCGGCTGCTTGATACCGCTCCCAAGACCAAAGACACAACTGCCAGCCACTTCTTCACTGCAGTTCCCTCAAAGCGCCCGATGACTGCCCCACGCAAAAAACGGCGTCTTCCCCCACGATAACCCATCACCAGGCGGCCTTGTCCACGCCATTTTCCCCACTTGCCCCCCAAGTAACGGCCACTGATTCTGGCCTGTGCCTGGTTAGCAGGGCAGCTGAATCCAGTGAGTCCCGTTCTTTCGTTGCAGGGTGGCCGCGAGAGAATAGGCGCCCTGAATGGGCCAAAGGTAGCCCGAGCGTTCTCAACCTAGAAACCGGCAACGCGCCCCTGGCGGGGGGAAGCCTATGGCGTCGGCGCCGGAGCGGCATCCGCAAGCAGCTTTTGAAACTCCGGATCGCCGGCAAGAGGCGCAAGCTCCGGCACTTGCCTTGAAAGCTCGGTGAGCGCCGCGGCGCTGAGACCTGTCTTTCGTGCGCGTTTCAACTCCCGCAAAGCATCTTTTCGCTTGCCCAACAGCAAGAGGCACCGGGCCAGCGAGACATGCGGCCAGGACGAATCCGGACGGGCCTCGGCCGCCAGTTCGAGGTAGAGCCGAGCGGAGGCATAGTCCTTGGCTTCTAGAAGGGATCCACCGGTCTCCATCATCGCTATGAATACTCCCTCTTGCGCACGCTCGAGGGCCCTGCGCGTATCAATGCGTGCCTCCTTCCCGGCATCCTCGCGCAGGCGCCGGATCTGTGCCTCGGCCTCCCCCTGCAAAGCATCTCGGTTGAAGAGTTCTGTTCGTATGCGGTTCGTGACTCCCAAGATGTCGGCTTGGAGCAGTTGCTGTTTTTCAATTTCGGCTTTTTCCCGCTTTGCCGCCGCGCGCATGGCGGAGTTCTTTTCGAGCACCGAGGCACGTTCCTTCAGCGCCGTGTTGTTCACGAGGCCATCAAACACGGCTGCCAGTTCACGATATGTCTCCCATGCAAAGTAGGAGTCGCCACCAACCTCGAGTTCCCGGCTCCTTTGAAGCGCGCGATCCAGTTCTGCGGCCACAAATGCATCATCGCGCGGGCGCCTCCCGTCCTTCATCGCGATGAGTGTCATCCAGGCCAGCGCCTCTTCCCACACTGCCGCGGGCGGCCAGCGATGCGGGCCATCGAACCGGCGGAGAATGTGGGGAAAACCGAGGGTCTCGAGCTGCGCGTCAAGTTGAACAAGTTCGCCGTAGTTGAAGTCGGTCATGCCCACTGCGGCAAATACGGGGAATACCGCTTCGCGTGACGGAGGCGATCCCACCGCAAAGCCCGCTCCGTTCAGGAAGACACCGTGCGCGCATTTGCACGCCTGCGCGAGCTGCGCGGCCACACGGGCCCCACCCGAGAAACCTGCAAAATACACACGCCGGTCGTCGATCGAGAGCCGGGCACGCGTATCGTCCCACATCGCCTGGGCCGCATCGAGTTCCGGCTTCCACGGGCCGTTCCGGGAGTTGTTTGAGCCCGCAAGAAGAAATCCGTAGCGCTCTGCCGCAGATTTCATCAGCTCAATGGGCAACTTGCCGCGTGCCCCGGGGTCGAACACATACACAATGGGCCAGCGCTGGTTCGCGGTGTAGTTTGAGGGGACGTACACCGCGTAACTCTGCTCCGGCTTGGTCGCGCAGCGCACTGCCGGCACAATTTGTCCCGGTGACACTTCGCGCTGGTTCGAAGCTGCATTAGTGGGTATGGGTTGCTGAGCGTGCGCGGAAATTCCGAGCAGCCAAAGAGCAGGGCAAAGAAGCGATGCCGCGCGCATACGCGAAGTATAGCCTGGGGCGCGTTCACGCGCAGACGGGAGATTCTTCCGCTTCCGCGAGGAGGGGGCGTAGAATTGTGGCCGCATGTCTGCTCCGTTCGAAATTCTCGAGCATCCCGCCGATATTGGATTTCATGCTTGGGGGCGCACGCGCGAGGAACTCTTTGAGAATGCCGCGCTGGCGCTCTGCTCGCTCGCTTGCGACGCGGCAACGATTATCGAGCGTGAATCACGAGAGCTTGAAGCTACGGGCTCGGACAACGAAGGCCTGCTCTATGCCTGGCTCGCCGAGCTGTTGGCTCTCGCGGAAGCGGAACGCCTGGTCTTTCGGCGGGCCGAGGTTCGATCACTCGGCGCGAATAAAGTACGCGGTGTCGCTTTCGGCGAGCCGCTCGATCGCCCACGCCACAACACTGGCACGCACATCAAGGCAGTGACATTCCATCAATTACAGGTGGAAGAAACCGCGGACGGGTGGCGCGCTCAGGTCTTTTTGGACCTCTGAACAAACTGGAAATCATTCTGGCGTCTCTCGCTAGCTCTTCTTAGTTCGTGTCTCTTCCATCGCTTCCCACGCGGCATTCGGCAGCCGGAGCAAGTCGTTAAACTCTCCCGCTCCGCGCAGCCACTCGCCGCCATCGATCACCACGCATTCGCCGTTGATGTACTCCGCCTGGTCGGAAAGCAGGAATGCCGCCAGGTTCGTCAGTTCCTCTTGCCGGCCAAAGCGCTTCATGGGATGTTCATCGCGAACGTACTCTTCGTATTGTCTTGAGGGCATCAGACGAGACCACGCGCCCTCGGTGGGGAACGGCCCAGGGGCGATGGCGTTCAGCCGGATGTGGTAGTGCGCCCATTCGACGGCCAGTGAGCGCGTCATGGCCAGCACGCCGGCCTTCGCGCAGGCCGAAGGCACAACAAAGGCCGAGCCACAGTTTGCCGCAGCGTACGTCGTGACGATATTGAGCACGTTTCCCGCTTCTTTCGCGGCGATCCACCGGCGCCCGAAGGCCTGCGTGCAATGAAACGTGCCGTTCAGAACGATCCCGACAACGGTATTGAACGCATTCGGCGAGAGTTTCTCCGTCCGCGCCATGAAGTTACCCGCGGCATTGTTGATGAGCGTGTCGATCCGCCCGAACTGTTGCTCGGCGGCAACGGCAGCGGCTTCGACGGACGCGAAATCGCGCACGTCGCACGTCGTGCACGCCGCGGCGCCGCCCGCGCGATGAATCTCGTCGCAGGTCTTGCGCAAGGGCTCTTCGCGGCGGCCGACGAGAAACATCCGCGCGCCAAGCTCGGCGAAACGCAACGCCATCGCCCGGCCGAGCCCCGTGCCGCCTCCGGTCAGGAAAATGGCCCGCCCGTTCAAGAGATCATTTTGAAACACGTTTCACCGCCTGCGCCAAACTGCCTTGTCCCTTGCGTCCGGTCGCCATGAGATTGTAGACCATTGCCGGGGCGAGGGGCGCTCGCGCTTTTCACAGGAAGGATCATCTTGGATGGAAAAAAAAGAAGCGGACTGAAGCCCCTCCGCTCCAATCCGCTTCCAGATTGCGGCTCTACCGCTCTCTTTACGCCGCAATAACTTCAGGCCCGGCCAACAGCGCCAAAGCCAAATCCTAGACGACGTTCGTCCGCAACGGAACGCCACTCCGCTCTGACCTGGCATCCGGGAGCGCAGCAAGCAGAGTATCGGCCGCGTGCTTCACGTCGCGCCAGGCACTCTCTGTGGCCTGTTCCAAATCCTCGACCTGATCCTCCCCGGCTTCCTCCAATGCCTCGACGCAGTGCTTGAAGTGACCGAAACGGTTGCGGAGATACTCAAGCTCCCAGTAGTAACGCAGCTTCACACTCGCCCTTTGCCTGGCGAACCGCGTCTTGAGTTCCGCGACGCGAACGGCTAAGTCTTCAACCTCGCCCGTGACCTTCTGGAGACTCGCCTCTTTCTCGGGCATGAGAGTATCCCCCTCTACGCTCGCTGTTCCACGCTGCAGAACCTGCGAGACACCTAGGGAGGTGCAGGTGAAATGCCAGAGTTCGGGCAGCACCACACGACGAAAGATGTTGAAATATAGGCAGTTATGTCCAAGAGTCAGTTGGGGGCTACCGAACCGTGAGGGAAAAAACCGCACTCGAAAGGCTCGCTGCGTCAAATAACCCTATGGGGTGTGCCGCGTTATTTGCGCCGGTATCGGCCATCCCATGGCCTGGGCGTACTCTGCCGCGAAGAGAGGACTTGCCGGAAATTCCTCCGTCAATTCGCGCAGGAGCTTTTGCGCCAAGGCAGCCTGTTTCTCACGCCTCGCGGCTAGCGCCAGCAGAATCTTGGCAAACGGCCGCAGGTAGCGGCCGTTCGTCGCCGTCTTGCCCAGCTGTTCCATCCCGAGTTGCCGGTCGCCATGAATTCCGCCAAACCACAAAAGGAAACGCTTCGGAGAGGAGAGGCAGCCAACGATGTAGTTCGCCGCGCCCAATGCCAGCCATGCATCCGTGGCGTCCGGCCGGAGCGCGAGCAATTGCTGCGCATCGGCGCTGGCCTCCTTGATGTCGCGCAGGCCGTCCAACTGTTTCTTCTCCAGGATCGTCAGAGCGTCGGCCTCCATTCCGGCCGCCATGGTCAACGCGAAAAGCCCCTGGTGATCCTTCGGGTCTCTCCCCAGTCGAACGCGCGCCGTTTCTCGCGCGCGAGCGATCGCGCTGCGAAAGCCGTTCATCCTAGCTGCGTCCGGCTTTCCTTCTATCCCGCGCAAGAATTTCTTGTCGTCGAGGAAAAAACCGCTCGTCAGGACGCCTTGCCGGTAAAACTCTTCGAAGAGATAGCTGGCAGCGACGGCGATATGGCCAAATGGGTCTTCGCTGTGCCGCGTTTCCCATCCGGAAAATTCATCCCGTGCTTCCGGGAATTTCTGCTCGTAAAGCAGACGGAAGCCGGCCTCCAGTTCCGGCACGGCCACAAATGCCGAACCGTCTTCCATCGCGTCTGGTTGCGGAACCGCCGGGGTGCACACGGCACCCGCCATGCACAGGAGCAAGCTCGTGACCGCAAGATAGGCGGCGTTTTGCATTAGAGTTTGGTTGCGGCGTTCACATGCATTTTTCGGCGAATCCGCAATCAGAAGAGACCCGGCAGGAATCTCGGCTTCTCTTCCATCGTTGCGCGGTACTCGGGAATCGCCAGCAAGACTTGCTCTTCTGTCCCCAGCCGCTTCGCGAGCACGACGATATGCGCCAGAGACCCGGCGAGCGCGACGATCCAGGCCGTATGAATCAGCGGCAGCACCAGCATCTCCACGAACACCGCGGCATAGTTGGGATGCCGCACGAAGCGGAACGGTCCCGTCGTGATCACGCCGAACCGCGCGGAATCCATGACCTGCACGTTCCAATGTTCGCCCAGCGTGCGAATCACCCACCAACGAACGGCGTTTGCGGCCAGAAACAGCGTCAGCATTGCACCACCAAACACGGGATAGAACGGCCGCCGCAGCAGGATGACCTCCGCGGCCGACCCCAGCAAGACACCCGCGTGGAGCAGCACCATCCAGCGAAAATAGGGTTCGGCGGCCTTCTTAGCGCCGCGCGCCACGAGATGCGCCTGATGACGCTGCGAAATGCGCAGCTCCACGATCCGCAATAGCACCACGGCAACGAGCAGCACGACGAATGCGGCAACGGTTATGTCCATTGGAGCAAAAGAAACTCCGCGCTGAATCCGGGCCCGAAGGCTGCGGCAAGCGCGTACTCGCCCGGCTGCAGTGGTTTCTTCTCAATCCACTCGCGCAGAATGAAAAGGATCGTGGCGCTCGAGAGATTACCGCACTCACTCAGCACGTCCCAGGACGGCTGAGTATCGCAGCGGCAGAGGCTTAGCTCTTCCTCGATGTTGGACAGAAGCTTGGCGCCGCCGGGATGCAGAATCCAGCCCTTCATCTCTTCGCGCCGCAGGCCGTGCTTCCCGAGGAACCCGTCCACCAGGCCGCCGATTTCCGCGCGGATCATTTGCGGAACATCCTTCGAAAGCAGAATGTGAAACCCGGAATCGCGCAGGTCGAAGCCCATGGCATCGAGCGAGTTCGGAAACGTGTAGGTTTCCGTGGCCACGATTCGGGGGCCTTTTTTCGGGGTTCCGCTCAAGATCACGGCCGCGGCGCCGTCGCCAAAAAGCACGCAGGAGATCAGGTTCGCCTGCGAAATGTCTTTTCTCTGGAACGTCAGCGTGGGCAGCTCGACGGAAATAATGAGCGCGGTTGCGCCGGGGTTCGCGCGGAGATAATCCGCCGCGCGGCTCAGCGCCATGGCGCCTGCGGCGCAGCCCAGCTCCGTGAACGCCATCCGGCACACGTCGCTCCGAAATCCCAGGTGGTGAATCAGGTGCGCATCCAGCGAAGGGATCATAAAGCCCGTGCAGGAAACCGTCACCAGCAGGTCCACGTCGCTAGGACGCAATCCGGCGGCTTGCAAACACTCTTCGGCCACCTGACGCCCCAGCTTAATCGAATGCTCAATGTATTCGTTGTTGGTTTGCGTCAGCGGCCGTGGCTCGACGACGTATTCAATCGGAAAAATGGAGTGGCGCTGGCGAACCTGCGCATTGTCCACGACGCTCATCATGGCGTCGAGCCGCCGCTCGGGAACCTCGAAGACACGGCGCATGTAGTGCTTCACGTCTTCCCGCGTCAGGATGTGCGGAGGCAGCGCGGTCGCGGTGGCAGAGATGAACGCGCCGCCGTTCGGATCGTTATCGAGGGGCCGAGGTTTCACTGAGCGGCCTTTCCGCCATTAGGATGCCGTCCTTGTTGCGCGGCGCTGCCTGCCGCCGTGCAAGTTTAGCGCACCAGCCGCCCGGCCCGGTCTTCCAGAATTCATTATCTTGTCGTTTTCGTGTAAACGAGCTCCAGCGGCTTACTTGCTGTGAAGCAGCCGCCCTAACGTGCGCTGGACGCTGCCTTTTCGCGCGCTTCTTTCGCGCTGCGCAACATGGGGTGGAACTGGACAAAAACGTTGTCATCATCGGCGTGCTGCTTGTGGCATTCGTAACACATCGATTTGGCCATCGGACGGGCGCTCTCTGCGAATCTGCTTGCGTCGCCGAAATCGAAATACGCCCAGCCTTCCGGGAAATGTTCGTGGTCCTTTACGGAGACAGCCAAGCCCGTCAAAGGCCCTTCGAAATAGCCGCTCTTATTGATGGAAACCTTCTGCGCCGGATCGTGAACCACCAGGAGAAACATCGTCTTCTCGGGGAACGTTCCGGTCCGAGCGTAGGCCTCGTAGGACTCGGGCTGCATGTAGATATTGTGAAATTCGCCCGGTCCGCTGCTCTGACCTTCGGAGTAGCTCATCCCAATGTTCGCGCCGACGAATGTCCAGTGCTCGAAATTCTTGGGGCGAATCAGCGCACCCGATTTGTCGTATTGCGGCACCACCTTCGGCACAGCAACGGACGCTGGCCCGGCAGACCTCGCTCCCACCAAGAGGGATGCCGCTCCTGCCAGGACACAGCCTCCGAATGCAATCCTATTCACGCTCGCACCTCCAAACTCATTTTCAGCCGCCGGCTTCCTGGCTGGCGCGGATCTCCTGCCAGCGGCGGGGACGTTTGCCCATGGTGAGGACTTTCTTGCGCAGACGAATCGATTTCGGCGTCACTTCGATGAATTCATCGTCGGCGATGAACTCGATGGCTTGCTCCAGACTGAGCTGGCGGTGTGGGATGAGCCGGATGGCCTCGTCCGCGCTGGAGGAGCGCATATTGGTCTGCTTTTTCTCTTTCGTGACGTTTACATCCATGTCTTGCTCGCGTGAGTTTTCGCCGACGATCATTCCCTCATACACTTCGGTCCCCGGCCCGATAAAAAGCTCGCCGCGCTCCTGAGTGTACCAAAGCGCATAGGCCGTCGAAGCGCCGGCACGGTCGGCCAC
>JBGPGF010000129.1:0-9130 GCA_041483755.1 Terriglobia bacterium
GAAGAAGGCTCTCGAGCGCCGCGCCGAAGACAAGTCCCTCGTAAAACCCGTCCTCGACCGCCTCAAACGCGAAGGACTCCTTGACGATGCCCGCTATGCCAAACAGTTCACACGCAACCGCGCCGTGACCCGCCGTCAGGGAAAGTTCCGCATCGCCCGCGAACTTCGCACCCGCGGCGTTCCCGACCGCCACATCGAAGCCGCCCTAGAAGAATCCGCCAAGGAGACTGACGAGGGCGCAATTGTCCGCTCGCGCATCCATCGCAAACTGAAGCTTCTTCGCGGCGAAATTGACGACCGCAAGATCGCCTCGCTCTACCGCAGCCTCCTCCGCGCCGGCTTTTCCTCCGACCTCATCCGCCGCGAAATCCGCGCCGCGACCCGCGAGGACGTTCCCGAAATCGTTGACGCATCCTCGGAGGGGCCGTAGAGATACAGCACTCCCCGCTGGCCGCAGGCGAAGAACAGGAAAGACCAAGTGATCCAGCGGTGCCATTCTATCGCGCTTCCTTGCGCCGGGATTCGACCCCCGTTCGGGCTTCCAGTGGCCGGCGAGGGGACACTCAGGAATTACCTATTGGCAGGTCCGAAGCCGAAGGCGCGGGAATGGAACTGCAGCGACGCGCCAAAGTGTTGCGCGACGTAACTCCAGTCGTGACCGCCGGGGTAGAGGTGAAATTCGTGCAGAACCCCTCGTGAAACCAGAAGGTCGTGAAATGTCCGCGCGCCGGCATCGAAGCCAAAGGTGTCTTCCGTGCCACAATCGAAGTAGATTCCGAGGCCGGTTGGACGCGCTCTGTTCCGAACCAGTGTGAATGGACTTGTCCGATTCCAGAACACAGCGTCGATCGGCGTCCCGAATGCCCCGCCCAGGATGCGCGAGAGGTCTGTTCGCTGCGCATCGGAGAATCTCCCGCTCGGCAACTTTTCCACAAGCACAGCGCTATGCGCGCTCACCGTTCCAAATAGTTCAGGAAAACGAAAAGCCAGGCGAAGCGCGCCGTAGCCACCCATGGAAACCCCGGAAATGCCACGGTACCTGCGCTCCCTTCGCGCGCGGTAACGGGGCTCAATGAACGGCACTAACTCCCGGATGAAGAAATCCTCATAGCGGACACGTTCATCGCGCGAGTTGATGTAGAAGCTTCTGCCGCCATCGGGAGCGACGATCAAGAACTCGCCAAGTTGCTTCCGCTCACGAAGATCCTCGATGAGATTCCAGCCGCCAAAGTTGAGCAGGACTTGTTCGTTCTCGCCCAATCCATGCAGGAAGTAGAGGACCGGATAACGCCGCAGCTTCTCCGCGTCAAAACTGGGCGGAAGGAGAACGCAATAGGACACGGCGCGGGCCAGGATTTTGCTGCGCATGGAACGGCATTCCGCGCGGCCGGCGGCTTGCGTGGACAAGCCGGACGCGAGACAGCTTACGACCATGACCGCCATGGAGAGCAAGAAGCGGCGGCTCCTACTCATACCGCAGGGCCTCGACGGGGTTGAGTCGCGCGGCGCGCGACGCCGGATACAAACCGGCGGCCAAGCTGACCGCCATCGAGAAGGCGATCGCTCCCGTGGCCATCCACCACGGGACCGACGAGAGGTCGATCGGCGGCAAGTCCTGGCGATGGAGATATAGATTTGTGCCAAACGTGAGTGCGCGTCCGATGAGCCAGCCGAGGGTCACGCCGAAAATGCCGCCGGCCAGCCCCATGGCGCCGGCCTCCGCGAAAAATAGCCGGCGAACGTCGCCATCGGCTGCACCCAGAGCTTTCAGAATGCCGATTTCGCGGCGCCGCTCGAGGATGGCCATCACCAGCGTGTTGATGATCCCGAGCGAGGCCACGGCAAGCGCCAAGCTACCGAAAATACCCAAAAGCAGATCGAACACCACAAAGACAAGCCGCAGGTTGTGCGTAGCGTCCAGCAGCGAAAAAGCCCCGAAACCCATCTGTTTGATGGCGTCCTCAACATTTTTTACTTCGGCCGGACTCTTCACGCGCACGGTCAGGCTTTGGTAGGTCGGTTTTGCGGACGCGCCCCGCACGATGTCCCTCAGGTCATTTGCTTGCGCGATCCTGAGCGCCTCGGCAACCCGTAAGGGGATGAGCACGCGCCCTCGGCCAAAGCCTCCGAAGCCGGCGGCCGGCTCGGTTTCGACGATCCCCACGATGCGCAGAGTTTTCTCCCGCGGAATAATGGAAAAGCCGGAGGAGAGTCCGGGCGAGACGCCGGGGCCGGCGGAACTATTGCTCCCCTGCGCCGCCGAGGCTGCGCCCACGCCGGGTTCCGCCGGGAGCGCCTGGCGCTCTGCATAGCGTAGCGAAATCTCTTTTCCCAGCAGCGCATCAGGCTGATCCGTGACTTCCTTCGCGAACTCGATCTGGAGGATCGCTTCATCGGCTGCGGGATCCGAAAAGAACGCCCCGCGCATCCCATCGAACGCTCCGCCCGCGCGCGCGGATGCCGGAATGCCCGCCACCATCGTCGGGTATGGGTTCCCGGCATAGCGAATTTCCGTGGGGAAGCGAATTTCTGGATAGACCTCGACGACATTCTCGATTCGACCGATTTTTTCCCGCGCTTCCTCATCAAGGCGGTGAGATTCCTCCGTGGCGGAAGGAGCAGGACGCGCGCGGGGTCCGAATCCCCGCAGGTCCATCCGCGACGTGACAAAGACCGCGTCAAACAACCCCGAACGAGTGAGCCGCTTGGCCGCCAGCTCCTGCAGGCCGACTCCCAGGGAGAGCATGGCAACCAATGACGCCACGCCCACGGCAATTCCGAGGGTCGTCAGCGAGTTCCGCAGCAGCGCCTCGCGCAGATTGCGGCCGGCCAATTCCGTCAGATCACGCAGCTTCATTGCCCGGCTCCGTCGCCGATCAGTTTTCCATCGCCCATGGTGACGATGCGATGCGCAAATCGCTCGGCAAGCGTGCGGTCGTGCGTGACCATCACGATGGTCATTCCCAGCGATTCGTTGATCTCGCGCAGCAGGTGCAGGATGGCGTCGCCGGTGGCGCTGTCGAGGTTGCCGGTCGGCTCGTCCGCCAGCAGGATGGCGGGGCGATTGACCAGCGCCCGCGCCAGTGCGGCTCTTTGCTGCTCGCCGCCGGAAAGCTCGCTCGGACGATGCGTCAAACGCGCCTCCAAACGTACGCGTTGGACGGCTTCCAGAACGCGCGCCGGACGCGCGCCGCGCTCCACCTCCGCCAGGCGCAGTGGCAATTCGACGTTCTCCTCGAGAGTCATTCGAGGGAGCAGATTGAAAGCCTGAAACACCATGCCAACCGTGCGGCTGCGATGCTGGGCCAGCTCTGGGGACCTCATCTCCGCCAGATTGCGTTCGTGAGCAAAGATGGCGCCGGAGGTGGGGCGGTCCAGCCCGGCCATCAGGTTCAAGAGCGTGGATTTTCCCGACCCGGAGCTTCCCAGCAACGCTACGAATTCACCTACATGGACGTTGAGAGTTACGTCATCAACAGCGCGGACGAGCGCGGCGCCCATCTGATAATGGCGCGCGACCCGCTCCGCTCGTATGGCCAAACCACTGTTCGCCGCGATCATTGCGCTCTTGATGGTACTACGCGCCCGGGCATTCCATGGTTACATTGGCTGCGCCACACAATGCTCGGTGAAGCGGAGAGTCCACGACAGCCGCAGCACATCTCCCGGAGCGTGGTCGTGCTTGCGTCTCTTCGCGAGCGCTGTGCTAGACTTCTCTTTGCAGTTGCGCAGCCCGCGACTGCTGAAGCGTGGAACTTCGGGCTCTGTGCAACGAGGTCCCGCGAACCCCGCCAGGCCCGGAAGGGAGCAACGGTACCGGGAACGCCTTGGGTGCCGCGGATCACCCGAAGTTCCTCGCATCAAAATCTTCTTCGTTCCGGGAGCCGTTCGGCCGCATGAGCTATCAGGTCATTGCCCGCAAGTGGCGCCCGCAAACTTTTCGCGAGCTTGTCGGCCAGACACACGTCACCAATACTCTTTCCAACGCCATTAAGCTCAATCGCGTGGCGCACGCCTACATTTTTTCCGGCGCGCGCGGCGTGGGCAAGACCACCGCGGCGCGCATCCTCGCCAAAGCGCTCAACTGCGTGAAGGGGCCCACGGCGGATCCCTGTGGCGAGTGCGATCCGTGCAAGGAAATCGCCGCAGGCACCTCCCTCGATGTCATCGAAATTGACGCGGCCTCCAATCGCGGAATTGACCAGATTCGCGAGCTGCGCGAGATGGTGCGCTACGCCCCGGCCGCCGCGCGCACCAAGGTGGTCATCCTCGACGAAGCCCACATGCTCACCGATGAGGCCTCCAACGCGCTTCTGAAGACGCTGGAAGAGCCGCCCGAACGTGTCATCTTCGTCATGGCTACTACACAGCCGGAGGATCTTGCCGACACGATTCGTTCGCGCTCGCAGCATTTTCATTTTCGCGCGCTTTCTTTTGGCGAGATCACCGGCCGGATGGAAGAGATAGCGGCGCAAGAAGGACTGAAGATCGAACCCGGCGCGCTGGCCGTGATCGCGCGCATGGCCGAAGGCAGCCTGCGCGACGCGCTATCGCTGCTGGAACAGGCGCGCGCTTACTGTGGCGACACGATCCCCGACAAGGAAGTGCGCGAGCTGCTCGGCATCGTTCCGGAAGACGCCCTCGATGAACTTGTCGGAGCCATCGCCGCCGGCTCGGCGGATCGCGCGCTCGCACTCGTCCACCGCTTCCAAAAGGAAGGCCGCAACCTACAGCACTTCTGCCGCGAAGCGATTCGCCACATGCGCAATCTGCTGCTCGCGCGCGTATGCGGGGCGGACTCCGACCTGATCGGCGCGACGCCCGATCAGCGCCCGCACCTCGCCGAAGCCGCCGCGCGCTTTACGGAAGAGGATCTGACGCGCTACTTCCAGATTCTTCTGCAGACGGATAACGACTTGCGCCACAAAATGGATCCCCGAATACATCTGGAGATGGGCCTGCTGCGGCTGGTGAATGCCTCGCGGCTTGCGCCACTGGAAGAATTGCTGGGCAATTTACGCGGCGGGACACCAGCAACAACGCAAACCGCGCCGCGACCCGCTTTCCCGGCTCCTGCGCCGCGCGCATCCGCGGCCGCAGCGTCCGCCGCTGCCGAGCACGCTGGGCCGCCGGTGGCCACATCGGAATTGCAGCCTGCCGGCAAGGCCAATGGACGCGCAACGCCGGTCGTCAGCGGGATCGAGCTGGAGCAAGTGAATGAAATCAAGTCTACGATTCAAGCACAGCAAAAATTTCTGGGCGAGCTCATCGAACACGCACGGCGCTGGGAATTCGAAGGCGCGGAATTGCGTTTGTATTTTCCGCCGGAGAGCCGGCCGTTCGCCGATCTGCTCGAAGGCCGCGAAGCGCTGGAGAAAGTCCGTGCCGCTTCGAGCAAAGTGCTGGGTTGCGCCGTGCGTGTCTGTGTTAAACTTGAATCCAGTGCGGCTGCGGCAGCGGTTGGAAGTTCGCGAGCGCTGCCCGGCACACAGGAATTGCGTGCGCAGTTCGAGCAGGACCCGATGGTACGCGCGATGCTGCAACGCTTCGGAGGAAAAATCTCCGAAGTGAAACGGCGTCAAGGGGACTAACCATGGAAGTCAATGCCCTGCAACAGATGCTCTCCCGGTTCCGCCAGTTGCAAGAAGACCTGCAACGGCAGGTGAACTCCGTCGCGGTCGAGGCCTCGGCCGGCGGGGGCATGGTCTCCGTAAAGATGAACGGGCAAAAGCAAGTGGTGGACGTGCGCATCGAGCCCGAAATCTTCGCGGGCAAAGACCAGGAGATGCTGCAGGACTTGGTTCGCGCCGCCGTCAACGAAGCCTCGCGCCGCGTGGACGAAGAAGTCGCCAGCCAGATGAAAAATCTCGCCAGCGGTGTCCCGGGCATGGCGGGGCTAAAAATTCCCGGCCTCTTCTGAAAACAATCACCACGCACTGAATCCGCCCTCGCTCCTCCTTCGTTCTAGACCAGTCAGTTTGATGAGCCATACAGTTCTGCCGCAGCCGTGGTAGAGTGTCCGGCGCGCGAACAGTGCTTGGCGCAAGCCCAGACCAAGTTGATTGAACCCCATGGAGGTCTTCTCGTATGGAGGTGAGAAAAAATGCGTGGCTGCAAGCAGTGGCCTGCACTTCTTTGTTTCTTTGCGCTGCACCGCTCCGTATGGAGGCGCAGACTAGCCCGGCGCCCGTCGGAATCTTTGAAAACCACGGGGACGTTGGTACGGTTCTTCACCCTGGCTCTGTTGAATACGACGCCGCTGAGAAGACTTACACCCTAAGCGGCAGCGGCGAGAATATGTGGTATACGGCAGACGCCTTCCAGTTCGTGTGGAAGAAGGTTTCTGGAGACGTCACGCTGACGGCCGACATCTCCATCCTGGGCAAGGGCGGCAACGAGCACAAGAAGGCCGCGTTGATGATTCGCCAAAGCCTCGACGCGGACTCCGCCTATGCGGATGTGGCGATTCACGCGAGCGGGCTAACGGCCCTCCAGTATCGCGATGAGAAGGGCGCTGTCACGCGCGAAGTCCAGACGAGCCTCTTCATACCCAAGCGCGTGCGCATCACGAAGCGCGGGGAATACTTCTACCTGTCGGTTGCGGGTGAGGGCCAAGAGTTTCATTTTTCTGGCGGATCGACGCGGGTTCCGCTCCAGGGAACGTTCTATGTTGGAATCGGCGTCTGCGCCCACGACAAGGACGTCATCGAGAAAGCCGTATTCTCAAATGTGGACTTGTCAGTGCCCAGCGCCGCCGCATCGAGTCCGCCGGTCCTTTACAGCACACTGGAGACAGTCGCCGTTTCTTCCACCGACCGGAGCGTTGTGTACGTCGCGCCCGAGCGCTTCGAGGCCCCCAACTGGTCGCGCGATGCCTCCTATTTTCTATTTAACAGCAAGGGCCGTATCTTGCGTCTGCCCGTTACGGGTGGCAAGCCCGAGAATGTTGACACCGGATTCGCTATCCAGTGCAACAACGACCACGGCATCTCTCCCGACGGCACGCAGCTCGTCATCAGCGACCAATCGCAGGAGGAGCATCGTTCCCTCGTCTACATTTTGCCCATCGGCGGAGGCACGCCCAAGCGCCTCACGAGGCTCTCCCCTTCCTACTGGCACGGCTGGTCGCCGGACGGTAAGACCCTCGCTTTCGTTGGACAGCGGAACGGCGAATTCGACATTTATACCGTCCCCACTACAGGAGGCGAAGAGACGCGCCTGACCACCGCCAAGGGCCTCGACGACGGGCCCGAGTACTCACCCGACGGGAAATACATCTACATCAACTCCGAGCGCAGCGGGCACATGCAGATCTGGCGGATGCGAGCCGATGGCAGCGAGCAGGAACAGGTGTTTTCCGACGACTACAACAATTGGTTCCCGCACATCTCTCCGGATGGCAAGTGGATGGTTTTTCTCTCCTTCGACAAGAGCGTCACGGGCCACCCGGAAAACAAGGACGTGATGCTGCGCCTCATGTCGCTGGACGACAAGAGGATCAAGGTCCTCGCAAAGCTCTTTGGCGGCCAGGGCACGATTAACGTTCCTTCCTGGTCGCCGGACAGCACGCGGCTGGCCTTCGTCAGCTACCAGTTCATTCCATAACGAATCCGCGCTCGCGGTTTGCGCCGCAACGCGGGCCTGTGCTACACATCAGAGATGCCTGATTTCGCCGCGCCCATCGAACGCTTGATTGACGAACTGAAGCATCTGCCGGGCATCGGCCAGAAAACCGCGCAGCGCCTGGCCTTCTATCTCTTGCGCATTCCGCCGGAAGACGCGCTGTCGCTCGCCGACGCCATCCGCGATGCCAAGCGGAAGATTCGCCAATGCTCGATCTGCTACAACATTACAGACGATGACCCGTGCCTCTACTGCACCGGTGCGAACCGCAGCCGCCGCACGATCTGTGTGGTCGAAGAGCCGCACAACATCTTCGCCATCGAGAAGACGCGCACCTACAGCGGCCTTTACCACGTTCTCGGCGGTTCGCTTTCCCCGCTTCAGGGCCGGGGACCAGACCAACTGCACATCAAGAGCCTCATCGAACGCCTCAAAGGTGGCGCGGTGGAAGAGATCATCATCGCCACCAACCCCACCGCGGAAGGTGAAGCCACCGCCATGTATCTGTCGAAGCTGCTCAAGCCGCTCGGCGTGCGCGTGACGCGCATCGGCGTAGGCATCCCCGTCGGCGCCGACCTCGAGTACGCCGACGAGGTCACCATGCTCAAGGCTATGGAAGGCCGCCGCGAGCTGTAGCCTGAACCACCCCCCGGTACCGAGTCCTCTCCCCACCCTTGGCGCCCTCCGGCCCCGGTCATTCCGTGTAACGAAACGCGCCTATCTGTCACTACCCTCCATAGGAAAGTTTCCGCGCCCCCTTCCTGCGGTCTTGGAGGTTCATATCATGCGTGCACGCTGGCAATATCACTTCTTGAAGTGGCTGTTACTCGCCATGGCCCAACTCTGCCTCACTGCGGGACGACTCTTTGGCCAGGAGGCCGCGCCACCGAAGTGCACCGACCCGAAGAAGACACCTTCGGAAGTGCGCATCGCCACCGGCTCCGCGGGCGGCAGTTACCTGCGGATGGGAAAAATTATTGGCAAATTGGTTCCAGATTTGAATCTCGTGCCTTGCACCACCGAGGGAAGCCTGGACAATCTTCTGCTGCTCTCCCAAGGGTTTGTGGAGTACGCCATTGTGCAGAGCGACTTGGCGCATATCGGCTGGTCGGAGGAGCCTGCTCCGGAATACGCCGCCGATAAATGGGGCGCCATTGATTTCCACCGCGTGAAACTTGTTCGCTGGCTCTACAGCGAAAAATTGCAAATCCTTGCGGGAGCGCATTCTTACGTCAATTCCGTCAACGACCTCAAGAACAAGCGCGTGTGGCTCGGCCCTTCCGGCAGCGGTACTTACGCGACGGCCTCGGAGGTCTTGCGTGCCGCCGGGATCGACCCTTCCGAAATCAACGACCCTGCTCAAGAAATCTCCAGCTACCGTGCCGCAAACGAGGCTCTGGTACACGGCGGCGTTGATGTCATCATCCGAACAACTCCCGTACCTATTGACTATCACCAGGAACCTGATCTTGATTCGCTCGCAACCCTATCGGGCGTCTTCAAGAAC
>JBGPGF010000130.1:0-8707 GCA_041483755.1 Terriglobia bacterium
CAATCGCTGCGCCCTTGCCGCCGCCCGCGAGCGCTCCGATGATCGCGCCACCTGCAGCGCCGCCGCCTACCATACCCGCCGTGCGCTTGCCTTTTCCTGTGCTGGTCATGGTGGGATTCGAGGTCTCGATGTCGTAGGAGTTGCCCTCGATGCTGATCGTCTTGAGCGTCAGGGAGAGCACGGCGCCGCCCTTGAACCGGCCCGCGGCCTTGGCTTCGCGCACCGTGCCCGTGGCGCGTGCGCCTTTGGGAATCGCCACTTTGCCTTCGACCTCGACCGCCTCGCTCACCGTGGCGTCAAACTTGTCTCCGCTCTGGCTCGTCTTCGATCCCAGCGTTTGATCGAGCACGGCTGAAATAGCCGTCCCTGCCGGCAAAACGACGGCCTTGGCCTCTTCAGCCTTCGCTTTTTCAACCGCGGAATTGTCGGCTCCCTGCTTTTCCGCCGACTGATCGTGCTGGCAGCCAGCCAGTAATGCCAGCGTGCTCAGGAAAACAGTGCCCAGATAAAATGTGCGTCGCATCACGAATTACCTCCAATGGGATAGGGCCACCACCAACGATACGCTGCTATCGCGGAATTTCAAATCTGGAATTTGCTCTGCCGTGCCCAATGTTGCGGTCCTAGCGCGGCGCGGTCGCCGTTTCCAGCGGCGCGTCGTAAGCCGCCGCCGCAATCGCCCCCAGCGCCTGTCCCGCAATCGTCTGCGCCGCGTCCGGCTCTGCTGGCAGATGAACGTGATTGACATACAAGGTGAAAACCAGGCGCTCCCCTCTGGCTGTCGTCACGTACCCGGCGAGTCCCTTCACGTTCAACATTCGGCCGCCGCCGAGCTTGTCCTCTGCGCCGAACGTACCCGTTTTCGCATGGACGTGTCCCGCACCCGGCGCATCGGTCTGGATTTTCGCCAGCGTGCCGTCCTTCCCCAGAATCGGGAGGGCGGCGAAGAAAACAGGGAAGTCCGGGCGCGTCGTCCAATAGGCGAGATACCGGCACATGAAATCCGGGGTGAAGAGATCGGCCCAGTCCACACCGGCGCCGTCTCCTTGCGACGCGCCGGAAAGGTCCAGCTTCGCTGCTTGCAGGAACTCGCGCTCGATGCCGAAGCCGGCGAGTTCGGTGTCCACCGGCTTCTTCGCCACCAGTGCGCCCAGAAGATACGGTCCGACCCCGGCATGCAGGTTCTGGCTCACCTTCAGCGTCACTTTGATTTCTTCCGAAAGCGGCGGCGAAACGTGCTCGGCAACCTGATTTTCGGCGGTGTAAAAACGCGTATAGGCCGCGAAGCCAGGCCGCGGCCCGTCCGCCCGGCCCTTTATCTTCACCCCCGCCGCGACAATCGCTTCTCGAAATACCGTCTCCGCAAACTGCGTGGGAGAGGGCACGGCGAAAGGCCACAATGCCGGCCGCCCGTCCGCAGGCAGACTGCCCGTCAGTGTGACCGCGATCGTGCCATCGGGATTGGCCGTGACCTCCGGCGCGCCGAAGCTCGGTTTGCTCTCCGCGGGTCCGGTCGTCAGCCGCGATAGAAACCGCACGTAGCCCGTCTTGGGCGAAGAATCGAACTCCGCCGCGTCACCTGCTTTTGCGCCGGGCTTGGCCATCAGATCAATGACGTTGTCATTGACCATGATGGAGGACAGCACCACGTCCGTGCCGCCCTCGCGCTCGCCGTCAGGGAAAAGACTTGCATCCACCAGCACCCGGCCATCAATTCGCCGAATTCCCTTGGCAGCAACGTCCCTCGCGAGTTGATGGATGACGGCCAGCGGATCGCCCGCCACAGCGGGCCCGCCGTAGGAATGGTCCTCATCCATGAACGCCAGCGTGCCGTCCGGCTGGACGCGGCTGGAAAGATTCGGATCGCCGCTGGCGACGAGAATCAAATCGCCCTTCAGCCGCCCCTTCGAATCCACTGGCCCCGTGCGGTAAATTCGCGTGTGAAAACGATAGTCGGCCCCAAGTTTGGCGAGCAGCGTTCCTTCCGTGAGGAGTTTCGTCGTCGAGGCGGGCGTAAAAAGCTTGTGCTCGTTCAGCGCATAGACAACTTTGCCCGTATCCAGCGAAACGAATTCAATGCCGAAATTCGCATGCGCAAATTCCGGACGCTCCACGATCTTCTGGATGCGCTCGGCCAGCGAACCCGCCGGCGCCGTATTCGCCGTCTGTGCCTCAAGCCGTTGCACCCCAGCCGCGTGGGAAAACACCAGGAGGAGGCCTAGTAGGGGCGCTGCTCGCCGCGCCCGTAGGGGCACGGCAGTGCCGTGTCCTTCTCCGCTCGCTCCGCTCGACCGAACTGTAGCGCGGGGCGACCAAAGGGAGCCGCGCGGCTTTTCGCCGTGGGTTGCCGCCGCCCGGTTCATACGCCGCTTCTTCTGCATAGCGCATGAGAATTGCCGAAATTCTTCCTGCTGTCAACTACGCATAACCGTGCTATCCCATTTATTAAGCGCGGAGAACACCAAATCATTGAATCCGCCCGAGTGAGGTATACGGCGGGTAAGCGGGCCACGATTACTTCACATTTGGATGGAGGCGGACCCCGCCTTCAAACTTTGCCCAAGGGAATGTTTCTTGCCAGACGTAGAATTTGTCGTCAACGATACAATGAATTTTCCCCACAACCTGCATGCCGAACGCTCGCTCAGGCTCTGGAACTTCATCTTTCTCCATGCGAGTCGCGATACAAATGCGAGTTGTGGTCGGAGAGAACGGGTTGCGTACATACTCTCGAAGTTCGTACGTCCAATAGCCCGCTTGCTCGTCGTATGAAAACTCCAGCTTTTGGGGCTGCGCTTGTCGGTAAAGATTCCATTCGACGGCGAGCCATGCCAGAACGCCGGTCCAAAGACACAGTTCCATTCGGCTGAGATAGACACCCCTCTCGACGATCACCCAGTACGCAAGCGCTGCGACCCCTCCGCCAGCTACGAGGGCGCGAAACGCATAAGGCAGAGTCTTCTTGAAAACTTGCCATCTCCATTTCCACGTCCGCCACTCGGTCTGCGTCATGTTCCCACTCCCGTGAGCCGCGAAACGCATTTTCTCCGGGCTCTTTACACATTCAATTTGCCAACCAAATAGCTAACTTCCTGCCTGAGTCTCTTGAGGTTTGCAGCATGTTTGAGGTGGCGAATGAACTGGTTCAGAACCAACGCAACGATTTCCGGAAGCTCTTCTTTGAGCGAAGCGTAGTTCAGATCGACCTGTGCCACAGCGCTCCCATTGCTCTGCGCATTCGACAATGAGAGCACATCGGGAGGCAAGGTCATATCGATCTCCGAGAATGGGTATTCAGGTATGTTGTCGGGCTTCAGGGGCCAATCGCCTCTCTCGGGCCACTTACCCCTGTTATAGAAAAGAGGGGCAAACCCGCGTGGATACTCTTTGAGTGAATGAAGCTTTAACCCTCCAACGTCTAGCCAGGCAATCAACCGCGCATCACCAAAATAATCCGAAGCCTCCCACCAACTCTTTGTCGCTACGAGGGTGGAAATCAGCCCCAAGGCGATGTCGCAGAGACTCCAATAGTCACCATACGCGCCCACCGGATACTTCGTTTGCGAGACAAATCCAAATTCACCACGTGAGTTAACACGCCAGCGCCGCTCATAATCTAGATTCATATGCAACCATCGCTGCTCATACCAATCCCGGCCACGGTCCTCGTCACGTTCGATGGGAGCCGATAAAGGTACGAAACCGGACATGCCTGGGTAACGAACGCAAACTATTCGTTGGAACTCTGCCTCCAGGGCCTGGTCGAGAATCAAGGGTGACTGAGCGAGTGGAAGAACTACCACTCTTAAGTATGTGGGAGATTTTATTCTCGTCGTATCCGGTTGCGTAACTTGCTTTTGGCTAACGCCGAACTGTTGCCATTCGAACAGCCGATTCGGCCAGTCTGATCCAACCTCTGCAGAGACAGACCGCTGATCGATCAGCGCACGAAGCTCGGCGGCTCGCGCCGGACGTGACTCATCGACGTTTCGGACATAAACCGGGTTGTCCTCGGCTTTCGTTGTCAAGAGGTGGAGCCGCACACCCTTCCGGACTCGGACCGCGCAGACTCGCTTTGTTGCGTCACCCGGGAGCGTACACTCTCCTATCTCGTACGGCGGCGTAGGGGAGATGTTGGAGGCAATTGAACTCGCGATTCTCGTCTTTATCTCACTTTGCGACTGGACACCAATGATCTCTTTAGGTTTTCCGCGTTCTTCACTGATTCCTATAAACAGCATCCCGCCAAACGTGTTTGCAAAACTGGCCACGACGCGCAAGACTTTTTCATTCCACTCCTGTTTGAAATCGAGGCGGTAGTCCTCCTGGGGCCTGTCTGCGATCGGTTCTCTGATTCGGCAGAATGCTTCTATAGCCAGGAAAAGATCGGTACCTGAAATGGCGCCCAGGTCATCGCGGTACAAGTCTGGGGTCACGGTCTATCCCACGGTTACTTCATTCGATCAGCAAGAGAACCGCACTGACGAAGGCGTTCGCATCGAAGACGCAGTGCAACTAGGAGCCCTTCATGAGGGAATTCAACCTTTTTGGACGGATGACCGGTTGAATCCCCTCCGAGTTTTTCTTGACAGCAAAGCACGTTGACAGGATACCGAGGCATTCACCCCGCACGCTCCGCGTCGTCAAAAAAGTGCCACAAACTCCTCAACTGTCATTCCCGCTGTTCGAATCAGCAAACAGCTACGACCACCGGTGTGCGATCAGACCCCAGTGCCTTCACGGCCTTCTGATCTTCGGCCCATAACCATGCGGTGATCGCTTCCTTGATGTTTTCCAGCGCTGAGTTCTCATCCCGTCCCTGCGACACGCACCCGGGCAGCGCCGGGCACTGCGCCAGGGTCCACCCGTCATCCCCCTGTTCAAGCGAAACATGAAAGATCATGGATGTCCTCGTACTCTGGAGCTTGACTTGCGGCTCCACCGCATTACCAAGCTCACATCATACCAGAGCGCAGCGATTGAGCAGTTTCCCTCACGAAGTCGGCGGCGTCACCGGCTGTAGGAACGGCATCATCGCCCGCAGCTTCGGGCCAAGCACCTCGATCGGATGGTCGTGTTCGCGGCGCCGGGCAGCCAGAAAGTTCGGGCAGCCTTTCTCGTTCTCTTCCACCCACTTCTTCGCAAAGCTCCCGTCGCGAATTTCAGCAAGTAGTTTGCGCATCTCCGCGCGCGTCTGTTCCGTGATGATGCGCGGCCCGGCCGTGTAATCGCCGTGTTCGGCCGTGTCGCTCACCGAGTAGCGCATGTAGTTGAGCCCGCCGCGGTAAATCAAGTCCACGATGAGCTTCAGTTCGTGCATGCACTCAAAATAAGCGACCTCGGGCTGATAGCCCGCTTCGACCAGCGTCTCGAATCCCGCCTTGATCAGCGCGCTCACGCCACCGCACAAAACAGCTTGCTCGCCGAATAGATCCGTCTCCGTCTCCTCGGTGAAGGTTGTCTCCAACACCCCGGCGCGCGTGGCGCCGATGCCGCGCGCATAGGAAAGCGCCAAATCCTTCGCCTTGCCCGTGGCGTTCTGCTCCACAGCCAAAAGCGCCGGCGTTCCGCCGCCTTCGACGAAAACTTCGCGCACGCGATGTCCCGGCGCTTTCGGCGCGATCATCGTCACGTCCACCGTGGCGGGCGGCTTGATCGTTCCGAACCGAATGTTGAATCCATGCGCGAACATCAGCATCTTTCCCGCAGTCAGATGCGGCGCAACCGCATCCCGATAGAGCGCCGGCTGCTTCGTATCCGGCACCAGAATCATGATCACGTCGGCCCACGCCGCGGCCTCCGCCGGCGTCACCACCGTGAGCCCTTCGCTTTGCGCCTTGGCGCGCGACTTGCTTCCCTCGGGCAGGCCCACCTTCACGCTTACGCCGCTGTCGCGCAGATTCAGCGCGTGGGCGTGGCCCTGCGAGCCGTAGCCGAGTATGGCGACCTTCTTCGCTTGAATCAGCGCCAGGTCCGCGGAATCGTCGTAATAGAGCTTAGCCATTGTGTTCCTTTCAGGTGAGGCGCGGTTTTTTGGAGGAACGCCCGCGCCGTGCGTTTAATTTTTATGCCGCCCTGCTATTTTGTTTTCGTCGCCGCCGCAGGCTCAAGTTCTCTGGAATTGCTTGCTGCCGTTGGCGGCTGAAGCAAATCCGCCCCGCGCGTCATCGCCACGGTTCCGGTGCGCGCCATTTCCAAAACGCCAAAGGGCCGCAACACTTCCAGCAAGCCGTCAATCTTATCCACCGTGCCGGAAACTTCCAGGATCAGCGACTCCGGCGCAACATCCACCACGCGCGCGCGGAACACCTTCACCAGCTCCATCAAGTGCGGCCGCGACTCCTGGCCCGCCGCCACCTTAATCAGTGCGAGGTCGTGCACCAGCGCGGGCCGCCCGGTAATATTTTCGGCCAGCAGCACGTCCACCAGCTTTTCGAGGCTGGCCTCGACGCGGTGCCCGCCCTGCTTGTCCGTGTGCACCACGATGGTCATGCGCGCGACCTCCGGATTCTCCGTCGGCCCCACCGTCAGCGAATCAATATTAAAAGCCAGGCGCCTCACCAGCGAAGAGATGCGGTTCAGCACTCCGGGTTTGTTTTCCACGTACGCGACTATTGTTTGCATGCGGGCCTCACGCATCCTTCGATGTTTCCACCAGCGGGTTCGGCCGGCGAATCATGTCGCCTAGCGAAGCGCCCGCGGCCACCATGGGATAAACGGAATCTTCCTGCTCCACGCGGAAATCGAGCAGCACCGTGCCGTCGAATTCGCGCGCCGCGCGGATCGCCGTGCTGACGTCCGCCCGCGCGGTGACGCGTTCCCCGCGAATCCCGAAGGAATTCGCCAGCGCGCTGAAGTCCGGCGCCACCAGCGGCGTGGCCACGTAGCGCTTGTCGTAGAAAAACTCCTGCCACTGCCGCACCATGCCGAGGAAGCCGTTATTGATGATGGCGATCTTGATGTTGATCTTTTCCTGCACGATCGTCGCCAGCTCGCACATCGTCATCTGGAAGCCGCCGTCGCCCGCCACCACCCACACTTCGCTCTCCGGCTTGGCGAATTTCGCGCCGATCGCCGCGGGCAGCGCAAAGCCCATCGTGCCCAGTCCTCCGGAGGTGATCAGTGAGCGCGGCTGATTGTGGTGGTAGTACTGCGCCTCCCACATCTGGTGCTGGCCCACGTCGGTGACGATGATGGCTTCGCCCTTCGTTTCCCTCCACAGATCGTTGATGACGTGCGCGGCGTAGAGGTGGCCGTTGTCCGGCAAGCTCTGGATGTCGCGCACGGCGGAATCGCCCTTGAGCCCGCGTATATGCGCGATCCATTCGCCACGGTCGCGCGTCTCCAGGCAGGGAAGCAGCCGCTCCAGAACTTCGCGCGCGTCGCCCACCAGCGCCGCATCCACTTTCACGTTCTTGTTGATTTCCGCGCGGTCAATCTCGATGTGAATCTTGCGCGCCTTGCTCGCATACGTGCGCAGGTCGCCGGTCACGCGGTCGTCGAAGCGCATCCCCACGGCAATCAACAGATCCGACTCCTGAATGGCCGTGTTGACCCACGCTTCGCCGTGCATTCCCATCATGCCCAGGTTCAGCGGGTCGTTCGCCGGGAAGCCGCCCAGCCCCAGCAGCGTCATGGCCACGGGGAAGCTTCCGGCGCGGACGAATTGCTGGAACACGCCCGTCGCCCCGGAAATCATGATGCCGTGTCCGGCCAATATAATCGGGCGCTTGGCGCTGTTCAGCATTTCCACCGCGCACGCGAACTGCTCTTCATCGTGATTCTGCCGCACACGCTTCGGCGGCAGTTTCGGCACAGAAGCGTCCCAGTCGAATTCGCAGGTCGCCTGCTGGGCGTCTTTGGTCACGTCCACCAGCACCGGGCCGGGACGTCCGGAAGCCGCGATGATGAACGCCTCGCGCAACGTCCGCGCAACGTCCTCGGCTTTCGAGACCACCACGTTGTACTTCGTGATCGGCATGGTGATGCCCGTGATGTCCACCTCTTGGAAAGCATCGGAGCCCAGCAGCTTGCTCGGGACTTGGCCGGTAATGCACACGATCGGTGACGAATCCAGCATCGCCGTGGCGATTCCCGTAACCATGTTCGTCGCGCCGGGGCCGGAAGTGGCCATGGCCACGCCCACGCCACCGCTCGCGCGCGCATAGCCGTCCGCCATGTGCGTGGCGCCCTGTTCGTGGCGCACCAGAATGTGCTTGAGCGGCGACCTGCCGATCGCGTCGTACGTCGGCAGAATCGCCCCGCCCGGATAGCCGAACATGTGCTTCACGCCGAGGCGCACCAGAGATTCGCAGAGTATTTCCGAGCCTTTGAGTTTCATCATGTCCTCGCAAGAACCGGAGATGGACTGGCGGCAGGCTGTCCCTGTGCCGCGCCCCCTATAAAGGATGTAACGGCGCCCCGCGACGCCGAAGAAACCAGAAACGCGTACTTCGCCATGACGCCGCTCGCGTAACGCGGCGCCGGAGGCGCCCACGCCGCCATCCGCCGCCGAATCTCCTCGGCGCCAAGCTCCACGTTGAGCGTGCGCTTGGGAATATCGAAGGCGATGATGTCGCCGTCGCGCAGCGCGGCAATCGGCCCGCCGACCACGGCTTCGGGCGCCACGTGTCCGGCCATCAATCCGTGCGTCGCGCCGGAGAATCGCCCGTCGGTCACCATGGCGACGCTGTCGCCAAGTCCCTCG
>JBGPGF010000131.1:0-8642 GCA_041483755.1 Terriglobia bacterium
GAGATCGCCGCGAGCCGCTGGGCCAATCCCCAGCGGACCGGCCGTAAAGGGCGTCGCAGAATGGATGAAGTTTCCGAGCCGGCTCCACCCGTGGCGGCGCGTCCGAGCAGGCGGCGGAGTTGCGCCGCAAGATAAATGTCATAACCAATCAGGCCCGCGGCCGTGCCGAACAGCACGGCGCCGGTAAACATCAGCAAGTACTTTAGGAACAGCATGGTGTTTCCCCCTTCCCCCGCTGCGCGCCGGTTGCGTCGTCTTCGACGCGCCCGGTTTCCGCGCTCGGGGCGATCTCTTTGCGCTCAGCGATGCGCCGGCATGGTTGTCATTCGAACGGGCGCCGGGCGTCCCGCGCCCGCGGGCCGCACCAGCCGGAACATGGCGCGTAGCATCAACCAGTCCAGCGCCACCGCCAAAGCGCCGGTAGCCACCGTGACCAGCAGGATTCCCGTGAAATAAATTATGGCGTCCATTGTTGTCTCCTTGCCTTCGTGGTTTCCCAGTGGCACGTGGCGGCCCATTGCCATCTCATTGAGAATAAGTGCGTTAGGAATTAGCCAGTTCTTCGGACTCGTGGCCGTGTGCACACACCGTGGCCTATTGGCTGCACCAAGTCTGCAATTTTGGTGGCCAGCCTTGTTCAATTTGGCTGGTTTGCGAATCAGAGGTATCGTAGAGAGAGGAGACAACCGGGCAGAATGACGCTTTCGAGATCAGGCTTGCGCATCGGACGAATTTTTGGCATTCCCATCTTTCTGCACGCGAGCTGGGTCATCGTCTTCACCCTCATCACGCTTTCGCTGAACAACCAGTTCACCCATGACTACCCCCGCTGGACTCCGGCGCAGCATTGGGGCGTCGGCATACTCACCAGCCTCTTGTTCTTCGCTTCGGTGCTTTTTCACGAGCTCTCCCACAGCGTTATCGCGCGTCGCTATAAGATTCCCGTCGTCTCCATTACGCTCTTTATTTTCGGCGGCGTCGCGCGGATTGGCCGCGAGCCGTCCCGCGCCATTCAAGAGTTCAACATCGCCGTCGCCGGTCCCATCGCCAGCTTCTTCCTCGCAGGACTGTTCTGGGGCGTGACCTTCCTCTTCCCCGGTCAGCAAATGGTGGGTGCGCTTGCCACGTGGCTCAGCGGGACAAATCTGGCGTTGGCTGTATTCAATCTCGTCCCTGGATTTCCGCTCGACGGCGGTCGAATTTTCCGCGCTATCGTCTGGGGCATTACCAAGAACTTCTCCCGCGCCACGCGCGTCGCCGGCGCCGGAGGGAAATTCATCGCCTACGCAATCATTTTGTCTGGCGCGTGGAGTGCCATGCACGGAGATTGGACCAACGGCCTGTGGCTGGCTTTTATCGGATGGTTCCTCCTCACCGCCGCGCAGGAAAGCGTCGCGCAGGTTGCCATGCGCGAAGCGCTCATCGGCCTGCGCGCCGTGGATGTGATGAACTCCGAAGTGCCGACGGTTCCGCGCGAGATTTCACTTGAGGACTACGGAGCCGAAGTCCTGCGCACCGGCCGCCGCTGCCACCTCGTCGTCACCGAAGACCGCCTCATCGGCATGATGAACGTCCACAGCCTGAACCGGGTGGCCCGCTCGGAATGGGCGAACACCTCCGTCCAGGCGGCGATGATCCCGCACGACAAAATTCTCTGGGCGTCGCCGGATGAGCCTCTGCTCAGCCTTCTCGAAAGGCTTCTCGCCGCTGATGTGAACCAAATGCCCGTCGTTAGCGGCACCGGCGAAGACGCCGCGCACGTCGTCGGAATGGTCACGCGCGATTCCATCCTCCGCGTCATCCAGACGCGCACCGAACTCGGCAAAGTGAGCGCCGGCTGATGGGGGCGGTGGGGAGCGGGCAGCGTGGTAAGGGCGGTAGCAGAGCTGCCGCACTCCACTAGGGCACTGCCGGAGCGGGTTCGGCCCGTGTAGCGGCTAGAGAATCTTCCTTCTCCGCTTCGCGGACAGCGCCAAACTGGTAGACGGCCTTCGACAAATCCACAACGACGCGGACAAAGCCCGCCCGCGTGAGCCGCTCGGGCAGCGCCCTCGGTTGCACGGGAACGTAGGTGTCCTTGCGGTGCACCAGTCGCATCAGCCGCCCGTCCGGCACTTCCAGCGCCAGAAAAATACCTCCGGGCCGCAGCACGCGCCAGATTTCGCGGAGCGCCGCGTCCTGCGCTTCCGCGGATTGCAGATGGTGCAGCACAAACGTGGCAATCACGCCGGTAAACATTTCCGGTCCAAACGGCATAGCCGCGGCGTCTCCCTGCACAACCTTCACGTTGCTTTTCGCGTAGCGCTCGCGAAGCACGTTGACGAATAGGGGATCGCTTTCCAAACACGTCAGTTGCGCTGTCCGCTTCCGCAGGAATTCCGTTCCTCCGCCCGGGCCCGCGCCCACTTCCAGGACGTGGTCGCCCAGGTCCCATTCGGCGAGCAAACGCGGCAACAAGCGGCGTTCGCTGATCCGCCGCCAAAAATATGTTCCGCAAAACCAGTTTTCGAAGCGGTTCATTCGTCTCCGTGAGGCTGGGGGATGAGCAATGACTGTACTCCGGAAACTGCAGGCTGCGTGAACGAAGTCCAGCGCCTGCCCTTAGAAAGGAACGGGGATTCGCAAAGGAACTAGCGCAGCAACCCCTGAATCCGCCGCAGCCCCCGCGCAAACACGTCCGCGTTGTACGCCGAGGGGTTTTCCAGCTGCTGAAACAATTCGTTGATTGCCGCGCGCACTTCCGCGGCATTCGCCGGCTTCGCGTCGCGACTGTAGGCGATGTACAGCGAATCGAGCGCCATGGCCGCCTGCTCTGCCGCGCGCTCGTCTTGAATGGCGATGTTGTCCGCGTCGTTCACGATGCGCTGCAGCATACGCAGGGCAATCGCCTGATCGTATTTCATCGTCGCGAGCTGTTCCGCCAGCCGTTGCGCCAGCGGTGCGGTGGCAGTCGCGGCGGCCGCCACCGCCTCGCGATCCGGGTTCAGCTTGCTCATTTCCTCGGAAACGCGCGCGACTTGCCGGTCGAGGTCCATTCCCGTGCCGGAATCAATCTGCATAGCCAGCAGCCGGAACACGGCGGACCGCGACGCATTCCACGCCGGATCGCCCGGACGCCGCCCGGGAAATCCGTGCTCTTGCCGCCAACTATCCTTTGCCGGACCCAGCGCGTGGTGGCAGGCCATGCATTGCAGCTCGGAATATTCCGGCCAGTGGGCTCCCTTCGCGCGCCACACCAGCCTCTCCATCGCCGCGCGGAGTTGCACGGCCTGCCCCGCGCTCCAATCGCGCACGCCGGTCCACGCCTCGTCTTCGGCGGGCTTGCCCGGCGCCGATTCGCGCGGTGCCTTCCAATGCCGGGGCATCACCGCGGAAAACGAGTCCAGCTCAAAATAGAGATCCGGGTGCCCCGCCGCGATCATTTCGTGATCCACGAATTTTTCCTGCGAGCCGAGGTGGCACGCCAGACACTTTTCCGTCCGATGGATGACGCTCCGGGTATCCACCATCCCCAGCGCCAGCGATTTTTCGTGCGTCCACTCGCGCGTCGTATGCGCCCCCAGCCACGCCGACGCCGGTCCATGGCAGTTTTCGCAGGAAACGCCTTCGGCAATTTCAAACGGCCGCCCGCGTTTTTCCGGCGCGGGATTCAGCGCGTGGCACGCCAGGCACTTGGGCGATTCCTCCGCTTTCGCGCCCAGCTTCAATATCCGCGCCATGCGCTCGCCGACTTCGCCCGTCAACGCCTGATACGCGCGGCTGTGCTTGTCTTTCAAAATCCAGGTCGAGTACTCCGTCTGCAGAACGCGGCTGCCCGCGATCGGGCGCACGCTGCCGTGGCAGCTCGTCGCCGCGCACGAACCGTGGCCGATGTATTTCTGCGGCTCGTCCGCGGCCGCCCCGGCGACCCGCAAAGGAATCGAAAACACCAGCAGCGCCAGCGCGGAAAGCCGAAGTGTGGAAGCGGCGGCGAGAAAGGACGGATCAATACGCATGAGGATTCACGTCGCTTATAGCTTTGGCCGGAGGCGAAGTCAACGCGCCGCAGTGCCTTTTTCGCTTCCTGCTGCGAAAAGAGAACCGCCCGCTCTGGACACCGCCGCTGGCCGCAAGTACGATGCGGGAGATTCGGCAGTCCATCTGGCGCACCGCAGCCTGTTCATCCCGCTGCCGGCGCTCTCGGGTGCGGGAAAGCCGCCTTGATCTTCGACGAGTTACGGGCGATCCAGCTTCGTTTCGGCTACCTTCCAGGCGCTGAACTCGATGCGCTATCGAAGCGCGCCCAGACGCCGCTCTACCAGCTCCACAGCGTTGCCAGCTTCTATCCACACTTCCAGCTCGCGCCGCCGCCCCGCGCCGATGTGCGCGTCTGCGCGGACATGGCCTGCCACCTGAACGGTGCTTGCGAACTTCGCGCCGCGCTCGAGGGCTGCTTCGCCGGCGCGAAACCCGGCGACGTCACGATTCAATACGTCTCCTGCCTCGGCCGCTGCGATCAAGCGCCCGCGGCGGCGATCAACGACGCCATTTTTGCGGGACTCGACGCCGCGCGGGCGGAAACGCTGATTCGCGCCGCCATCCGCGGCGATGCGCTGGACGAACCCCATCCCGAACTGGCCCGCGTGGCGTGCGCGTCCGATCCCTATCCCGGAGCGGAAAAATACGGCGTCCTTCGCAAGCTCGTCGAAACCCGCGACTGGGATGCCGCGCTCGCGCAGTTGAAAGCTTCCGAGCTGCGCGGCATGGGCGGCGCAGGCTTTCCCACGGAAATGAAGTGGTCGCTGGTGCGCAAAATGCCCGGCCCGGAAAAATACATCGTCTGCAACGCCGACGAAAGCGAGCCCGGCACGATCAAGGACCGCTTCATCCTTTCCCATCTGCCGCATCTCGTCATCGAAGGCATGATCCTCGCCGGGCTCATTACCGGCGCGAAAAAGGGTTACATCTATATTCGCCACGAATACCATTTGCAGGAAGAGATTCTGGGGGAAGAGTTGCGCCGCGCCTCCCGCGCGAATCTCCTGGGAAAGAAAATTCTCGGCAGCGAGCTGGAGTTCGAACTCGAAGTTTTCGTTAGTCCCGGCGGGTACATCTGCGGCGAAGAGAGCGCCCTGCTGGAAGCGATGGAGGGCAAGCGCGCCGAGCCGCGCAACAAGCCGCCTTTCCCCGTGCAGGCCGGACTCTGGCAGAAGCCTACGGTCATCAATAATGTCGAGACTTTCGCGAATGTTCCCCAGGCCCTCGCTCTTGGTTCCGAGGTTTACAAATCGCGCGGCGTGAACGGTTCGAATGGCTTGAAATTCGTGGGCGTCAGCGGCCACGTGGCCCGCCCCGGCGTCTTTGAAGTCCCCATGGGCACGCCGATGTCGGAAGTGATCTTCGGACACGCCGGGGGCATTCGCGGCGGCAAGCGGCTTAAAGCGTTTGCGCCCTCGGGGCCATCTTCCGGCTATCTGCCCGCGTCCTTGGCGGACGTGCGCCTCGATTTCAAGGCGCTGGCCGACGCCGGCTCGATGCTCGGCTCCGGCGCGATTGTCGTTTGCGACGAAGATACCTGCATGCTGGACATGGCGCTCAACGCCGTGCGTTTTTATCGCAACGAATCCTGCGGCAAGTGCGTGCCGTGCCGCGTCGGGTCGCAAAAAATGGCCGAGCTTCTGCGCCAATGGACGCAGGGTCGCCGCTCCGAATCGCAATATCGCGCCGATCTCGCGCTTCTCGAAGAATTGTCCGACGCCATGCGCCTCACTTCGATCTGCGGCCTCGGACAAATCGTTCCCGCGCCGGTCGCTTCGGTGTTAAAGCATTTTCGCGCGGAGATTGACGCGCACGTTTTGAAGGGGGAATGTCCCTCGGGCATCTGTAATTCCCCGGCCGCGCGCGCCGCCGAACCCACGCGCGTGGGGATTCGCCCATGAGCACAACCACCACGCCTCCAGGGCTTATCGAGCTAACGATCGACGGCCAGACCGTCCGCGTGCCCTCCGGCACCAGTGTTTTCGATGCCGCGCGGGTCAGCGGCGTCGCCATCCCCACGCTCTGCCACCTGCAAAACGAAACGCCCGTGGGCGTCTGCCGCCTGTGCGTCGTGGATACCGGCGCGCGTGTTTTCTCCGCCTCCTGCGTCCGGCCCGTCGAGCCGGGGATGAAGGTCGTCACCAATTCCGAAAAAGTTCAGGCCGCGCGGCGCACGCTTCTCGAACTCCTGATGGCTGACCATCCCACTCCCTGCCCGCGCCAGCAGAATTCCGGTGATTGCGAATTGGAAACGCTCGCCAAGGCCGCCGGCATCGCCGAGCCGCGCTTTGCGAAGCGCGCGACTTCCCGCGGCAGAGACGATTCCTCGCTCGCCATCGCCGTGGATCACGACGCGTGCATTCTTTGCGACCGCTGCATTCGCGGCTGTAACGAGATTCGCGGCAATTTCGTCCTCGGACGCATGGGCAAGGGGCACGCCACCGGCGTGGCCTTCGACCTCAATTCGCCGATGGGCGATTCCACGTGCATCTCCTGCGGCGAGTGCATGGTCTCTTGTCCCACCGGCGCGCTCACGAACAAGCGCGTCGCGGGCACTTCGATCGCTCCCGGCGCCGATGCGCAGCCCCTGGAAGCCGAAGAGCTTCTGCAAATGCCCATCTTCAAGGGCGTTTCCGGCACGTTCCTGGAGATGAATCGCGGCGCCATCGTGAAGCGCCGCTACCGCAAGGGCGACGTCGTCTGCCGCGAAGGCGAATTCGGTTCGACGGCGTTTTTCATCCTGGAGGGCAAGGCGCGCGTCTCGATCTCCACCCCCATGGCGCATGTGAAAACGGAGGGTGGCGCGCGCGGCTTTTTCAAGCGCCTGACCAGTTCGCTCGCGCCGCGCGACGCCGATGCGCGCGATGAAGAGGTCCGCGACCACACCATTCCCATTGATGCCGCGGTGGACCTCAACTACAACAGCCCCGTCGCCGAGCTGGGCCCCGGCGACCTCTTCGGCGAAATGACGTGCATGAATTTCTATCCGCGCTCGGCCACGGTCCGCGCGGAAACCGAACTTGTGGCTTACGAGATGCTGCGCAACGTTCTCGACATCCTGATGAAGAACAAGACGTTCCGCGCGCAGACCGACCAGACCTATCGCCGCCGCGCCCTGGAAAATCATCTTCGCGGTGTTCCCATGTTCGCGGACCTGACGCCCGACTTTATCGAGCACTTGAAAGAGAGCGTCGAGCTGGTGCGTTACGCGCCGGGACAGATCATCGCCCGCCAGGGCGATCTTGCGGACAGCTTCTATCTCGTGCGCATCGGCTTCGTGAAAATTTCCGAGCAGTATCCCGGCGGCGAATTGGTCCTCGCCTATCTTTCGCGCGGTGATTATTTCGGCGAAATCGGCCTGCTTGGCGGCGCGCGCACGGCCACGTGCACCGCGCTGGATCACGTCGAGCTGGTGCGCATTTCCGGCGACGATTTCCGCGCCATGGTCGAGCGATTCCCCGGTGTGCGCAGCGGTCTGGAGAACGCCGCGCGCGAACGCCTGGCGCAAAATCAGCAGCGCATGCAGATGGTCGAAAGCGTTCCCATCGATCAATTTCTTTCGCAGGGCCTGATGGAAGCGCAAAGTTTGCTCATCCTGGACCTGGAGCGCTGCACGCGCTGCGACGCTTGCGTCAATGCCTGCGCCGACGCCCACGACGGGGTCACGCGACTGATTCGCGACGGCCTGCGCTTCGAGCAATACCTTATCGCCACTTCCTGCCGCCAGTGCCGCGACCCGCTCTGCATGGTGGGCTGCCCGGTCGGCTCGATTCGCCGCCGCAATTCGCTGGAAGTCATCATCGAGGACTGGTGCATCGGCTGCGGCCTGTGCGCGCGCAATTGCCCTTACGGCAATATCAATTTGCATCCTTTCGACATCATGGTGGAAGACCTGGAGCGCCCCGGCCGCCAAAAGGCCTCCGTGCAACAGAAAGCCACGTCGTGCGATCTCTGCACGCACTTGAAAGAGCCGAGCTGCGTCTATGCCTGCCCGCACGACGCCGCGCATCGTGTGGATCCGCGAAAGTTTTTTGCCCCGATGCTGGGGCAGGCTTCGGGCAAATGAGGGATTGAGGTTCGCTTTTTGCGAATAGATGCAACACAACGCGGCTGGCTGCTTGCTTCGCTCGCAATTCTTGCGCTCGCGCTCGTTGTGTATGTTCCGTACGCGCTCACGTCGCCGCAAGGCCCGCGCGGCGGCAGCGCCATTGGCCTTGCCTTCGGGATCGCCGGCTTCGCTTTCATTCTCTTCGCCGGACTGCTGGGCGCGCGGAAGCGCGTGCCCACCTGGCGAATCGGCCGCGCGCAGGCTTGGATGCGGGGCCACCTGTGGCTCGGATTGCTCAGCCTGCCGCTGATTCTTTTCCACGGAGGGTTTCACTTCGGCGGTGTGCTCACCAGCGTGCTGATGTGGCTGCTCATCGTCGTGGTGGCGAGCGGTGTCTTCGGCGCGGCGCTGCAACATTATCTTCCGCGCGTGATGACCACGGACGTGCCACTCGAAACCATCTACGACGAAATCACCAACGTGCGCGGGCAATTACGTGAAGAGGCCGACCGTTACGTCGAAGCCGCATGCGGCTCTCTTGACGCCGACGCTTCAGGCGGAAATGGAGAGCCACAGC
>JBGPGF010000132.1:0-8569 GCA_041483755.1 Terriglobia bacterium
ATGATGAGCCACCATCACGACACAACGGTGCGCGTGCGTTACGCCGAGACGGACCAGATGGGCGTGGTCTATCACGCCAATTATTTCGTGTGGTTCGAAGTGGGACGCGCGGAGCTGATCCGTTCCTTGGGCATCGAGTACAAACAGATGGAGATCGAAGACGATTGCCACCTCGTCGTTGCCGAAGCGCACTGCCGCTATCATCATCCCGCGCGCTATGACGAAGTATTGCGCATCCGTACGCAGGTCGCCGAAGGGCGCAATCGCGTCATCAAGTTCGCCTACCAGGTCTTTCAGGAGCGGACCGATCGCCTCCTGGCAACCGGTGAAACCACGCACGTCATCTGCGGCCACGATGGCCGCGCGAAATCCCTTCCGGAAAAATATCGTCACGCGATCATCGCCGCGATTTCCGCGCCTTTGGAGCGAAAGCCGGAGAAAGAACGCGCATGAGCGTCGCGCTGACCGGGAACGACCTGACGTTTGCGCAGCTCTGCGCCGTCGCTCTGCGCGGCGAGCAAGTTTCGCTATCGCCCGCGGCGCGGGAACGCATGCAGGCTTCTCGCGCGGTGGTGGACCACCTGGTCAGTTCCGGCGAAACGGCTTACGGAATCAACACCGGCTTTGGAAAGCTGGCCTCGGTGCGCATTTCCCCCCAGCAGGTGCGACAGTTGCAGTTGAACCTCGTGCGTTCGCATGCGTGCGGCGTCGGTACGCCACTCAGCGAGCCGGAAACACGCGCCATGATGCTGCTGCGCGCGAATGCACTGGCGAAAGGGCTCAGCGGGGTGCGCCCGGTAATCGTCGAAACGCTTTGCGCCTTGCTCAATGCCGGTGTACATCCAGTGATCCCGTCGCAAGGATCGGTGGGTGCATCGGGAGATTTGGCGCCGCTGGCGCATCTTGCGCAGGTGATGATCGGCGAAGGGCAGGCACGATTGCATGGAGAAATCATTGCCGGCGGCGAAGCCCTGCGGCGCGCGGGGATTGCGCCGGTGGCCCTCGAAGCCAAAGAAGGACTGTCGCTGTTGAACGGCACGCAGGGGATGCTGGCGCTGCTGAGCCTGGCACTGCGCGAGGCAGATACTCTGATCGACGCGGCGGACGTAGCCGCCGCCCTTTCGCTCGATGCCTTGCGCGGCAGTCCAAATGCGTTTGATCCGCGCATCATGGATGCGCGGCCGTATGCGGGCGCGGTCACCACGGCGCGAAACCTGGCGCGATTGAACGATGGCAGCCAGATTCGCGAATCGCACCGCTCGGCGGCGCAGGATGCTCGCGTCCAAGACGCCTACAGCGTGCGTTGCACGCCGCAGGTGCATGGCGCGGTGCGCGATGCGCTAACGCAGGCGCGCGCCACCGCGCTGGTCGAGCTCAACAGCGCAACGGATAATCCGCTGGTCTTTGTTGGCGACCCGAAAACCGGCGAGGGCGACATCGTCAACGGTGGGAATTTTCATGGCCAGCCACTGGCCATGGCCGCCGACCAAGTCGCGGTGGCGCTGGCAACGCTCGGCGGAATTTCCGAGCGCCGCATCGAGCAGATGACCAATCCGATGACGAGCCTTTTGCCCGCCTTCCTCGCGCCGGAACCCGGACTGAACTCCGGTTTCATGATCGCGCAGGTCACGGCGGCGGCGCTGGCCAGCGAAAATAAAGCGCTGGCCGTGCCACATTCCGTGGATTCCATCTCCACTTCCGGCAACCAGGAAGACTACGTCTCGATGGGGATGAGCGCCGCGCGCCGGCTGAAACGGATGCTTGTCAACCTCCGACACATTCTCGCTATCGAACTGCTCTGCGCCTGCCAGGGGATTGATCTGCTCTCCCCGCTACAAACCGGAAGCTTGGCGAAAAGGGCCTGCGAACTGGTTCGCGGCCAATCCGCGAAGGTGACCGAAGATCGCTCCCTGGCCAACGACATCGATCTGATATCCCTCCAGATTGCAGCGGGCGAATTTTCTGCCCTGCTGCACTAGCACAAAGAAAAAGAAAAGCGCCACACAAATCGCGGCTCAGGCCAGCGATTCCAGAAAAAACATGCCCATGCGGAAGCCGGCGAGATAGCTGAAGGGCGGCAGCTCGAGCGAATAGTGGCCGCAGGGGAGTTCGAGAGTGCGCGGGTCGCAGCCGTGGGCGCGCAACGCTGAAAGCATTTCGGCGGTGAGTTCGGGCACCATGGCCGGATCGTACTTGCCATGCACCATGAAGCATCGCTTCCCTGCCCCCATGCCGCGCTCGACGTAAGGCATGGGGCTGATCGGCGCCCAGTAGTGGCGCAACTCGTCCACGCTGACCTGCGCGCGCATTCCTTCCCAAACGTGATTTGTCGTCATCCCCGAGCGCACTACGTCGGCAAAATACGTGGAAACGTGGAAGAAGCCCCCGGCGCGCACGGCTGCGTCGTGAACCATGGTGATGTAGCCGATGGACGAGCCGATGCTCGTGCCCAGTATGCCGAGGCGCGTGTAGCCCTGCTGTTCGAGCCAGCGCAGGCATTGCCGCGTGTCCTTCACAGCTTGCTGGTTGGCCTGGAGCGTGAGGCCGATGTTCGGCCCGACAAGCTGGTCGGCGCGTTCGTGGCCCTGGGCCATGCGGCGATCGTGGTAGGGCATGCTCATGCGCAGGACGGTAATGCCGAGAAGCTGAAGCCATTCGCAGAGGGCGCGCTGCCCGTGCCACTTCGCGTTCCAATTGGGCAGCACCAGAACTGCGGGTCCCGTGCGGCGCGCCCGAAAAATCTGCGCATGGACGATGTTGTTCTCCGGCGAAGGCGATTGCACGGCGCTGGTGAAAGTCAGAACTTTGTCGGTAAGATGGTAGTCTTTGGCAGGTTCCGCGGCATACCACTCTCGGCTGTTCTCAATGGTCTTTTGAGCCCAGCGTTGCAAGAACGCGTGCGGATCGCGTTCGTCGGCGCGGCCGCCGATGTGTTCCAGTCCCCATTCGAAAGGACGCACCATGCGGTTGTCGTCCGTCGTCCAGCGGCGGTGTTCGTAGCGCCGAATTCTCTGTTCGAGCCAGTGCATGGCAGCCAAACCATCGAATATAGCGAAGCCGTTGAGGACGCGCAAACAGCCCGCGGCGTTAGCCATGCGACACGGCAGCCGGGCCATTTGTTGAGGCACCCCGGCGGGTGTGGCACAGTCAAATCGTGGTCATCGCGGTTTTCATCCTCTTCGGGCTGGTGATTGGCAGCTTTCTGAATGTGTGCATCGTGCGCATTCCTGCGGGCGAGTCCATCGTAGCGCCATCGTCGCATTGCCCTGTTTGCAGCACGGCGATCCGGCCCTACGACAACATCCCGGTGCTAAGCTGGCTCCTGCTGCACGGGAAGTGCCGCAAGTGCGGCACAACAATCTCGCCGCTGTATCCTTCGGTCGAGTTGCTGACCGCGGCAATTTTTGTGGCCTGCTACGAAGCCTTCGGGGTGACCCGTCCCACGTTCAAATGGCTCCTATTTTCGTGCCTGATGATCGTCCTTACAGTGACGGACCTGCGCACGCGGATGCTGCCTGACGCCGTGACCTGGCCGGGCTTCGGCATGGGGCTGGTTTTCAGTTGGGCTGTTCCGCCGCAAGACGGCGCCGCGTATCTGCTCGTGCGCAGCTTCTGGAGCAGGCCGCCCGAAGCGTGGCTCGGCGTTTTGGACGGGCTGCTGGGCGCAGCCTTCGGCAGCCTGCTGTTTCTTGGCGCGGGCTGGGCGTACCGCATGGTACGCCACCGCGAGGGGCTGGGCCTCGGCGACGTGAAGATGATGACGACCGTGGGCGCTTTCCTCGGCCTGCGCGGCGCGTTTCTGACGATTCTGTTGGGGACGCTCCTCGGCAGCGTCATCGGCATCGGACTCATTGCCACGCTGTATGCGACCGGGTGGAAATGCAAACTCGCCGAACGCGCCAACCGCCGCGGACTCGGCAAGGTCGGGGCGCTTCGCTGGACGATTGCCAGTCAGTACCAACTGCCCTTGGGCACGTTTCTCGGCATCGCCGCGCTCCTGGTAGTTTTTTTCGCGCAGCAACCGCTCTTTGAACGCCTCGCGGTATTTCATTGAGATGAAGCGCTGAGCCGAAAAACTGTGACGCGAAAATACTAATCATGTCCGCTCAACCACAAGCCGCAGCCTCCTGGCACTTTTGGATCATCGGACTGGGCCTTATCCTGCTTCTCTTTGCGGTGGTCTACGTACTCACGTTCTTCCTGCGCCGCATGTTTCAGCAGGGCCGCGAAAGCCAAAGCGCCGGGTTGCAGCCCAGTCCCCGCATCGAAAATCCCTCGGCCTTCATGGCTGCTTCCATGCAAGGCGTCATCCAGAAATTGAAGGAGCAGGAGAAGGAACTGGAACGCCTGCACCGCGCCGAAAAGGAGCGCGCCGAGCACACCGAGCGGTTGAGCGAAGAAGTGACGCGCAACATGCCTGCCGGGCTGCTCGTGGTGAACGCCGCGGGAATCATCAGCAGCGCGAATCCCGCCGCGGAACAAGCCCTGGGCATTCGCGGGCTGGCCTTCCGGCGGTACAGCGAAGCGCTGGGAGAGGGCTCGGTGCTCACCAGGATTCTTGGCCAATGCCTCGAGGACGGGCGCATCTACCGCCGCGAGGAGATCGAACATTCCACGCCGGGCGGGGATACGCGCAGTCTGGGCGTCACGATTTCACCGATACGCCGCGCGGGAGACAAGATCAGCGGCGCCATCTGCCTTCTCAGTGATTTGACCGAGCTGGCCGCGCTGCAGCAACAAATGCGGCTCAAGGAAAATCTTGCCGCGCTCGGCGAACTCTCCGCCGGCATCGCGCACGAATTCAAGAACGCGCTGGCCACGATCTCCGGATACGCGCAGATGATCCGTTCGGAGGCCGGAGAAGGGGACACCGCCGACAATGCCGAGCGCATCCTCGAGCAGACGCGCAACATCACTCACGTCGTGGCTGAATTCTTGAAATACGCGCGACCTCTGGAGATTCCCGACGAGCAGGTGACCCTCGACCGCGTCGTCGAGCGCGTGGTCACTGAAGTCCGGGAAGCGGTTCCCGGCGTGCAAGTGGTGGCCGAAGGAAAGTTTGGCTCGGTGGCCGGCGACGAAAGCCTTCTACGGCAAGCCATTCTCAACCTGGCCCGCAACGCCGCCGAAGCCGCCGTCAGCGCCCCGGGCGGAGGCCGCGTCGTCGTTCAGGGCAGCGCGGAGACCTTCGGCCAGACCGAATTGCAGCAGATTCGCGTCCAGGACAACGGTCCTGGGATCCCCCAGGAAGTGCTGCCCAAGATTTTCCGGCCTTTCTATACCACCAAGGCGAATGGCAGCGGCTTGGGCCTCGCCGTGGTCCAGAAGATCATCGTGCAGCACGGCGGGACCGTCGAGGCCCGCAACCGCTCGGAAGGCGGCGCGGAGTTTATCGTTACGCTACCGGCGTGCAGTGCGGTCCCCGAAGCGATACAATCGAGCTTAGACCGCATCTAACCAGGTGCCGGGGTTTTTCGGCACGCTCCGGTAAGGAAGGTCATAATGCGCAATCTTCGGTGGATGATGGGGTTTGCCCTTCTGGCAGCAGCCGCCTTGTGCGTTGGGACGAGCGTTGCCCAGGACCAATCGCAAAAGACGGCGCAGCCGTCTTCGCAAGACTCAGTGGCCGAAGCGGCCCGCAAGGCGCGCGAACAAAAGAAACCGCCAGCCAAACCCGCCAGGGTTTACACCGACGACGACGTGAAAGGCGCCGGCACAGGCGCCAAGCCAGGGGACGCCTCTGGGGCTCCACCACCCCCGCAGGCCGACGCGGCGCAGGATCAACAGGGCGCCAAGGGGAAGGATGCCTCGCAGACCGAAGCCGGCTGGCGCAAGCGCTTTAGCGATGCGCGCGCCCGTTTGGCCGCCGCCGAGAAGGAATTGAACATCCTGCAGCGCGAACTCGATCAGTCACAGACGCAGTATTACTCCGACCCGCAAAAGGCCATGAACGAACAGCTCACCCGGAAAGGTATCAACGAAAAGAACGCCAAGCTCGACGCCAAACAAAAAGAGATTACCCAGATGAAGCAGCAGATTTCCGACATGGAAGACGAGCTGCGCAGATCCGGCGGCGACGCCGGCTGGTCGCGGTAAGGCCTCTGCGTCTGTTTGCCCCTCGGCTTGTAGGGTAGGTGATGCCTCCTTGTCTCCCTACTTCCTTACCTCCCTAATTCCTTATCACTTCCCCGCTGCTTCCCTTCTCCGCACAGACCCGCGGTGTTTCCCACGGGTGCGCGCCAATTCATGGTAGAAACAGAAACAGACGAAATGGAACCACTTCTTCTTGTTGAAGACAAGAACGAGTTGCGAGCGATGCTCAAGAAGGCGCTTGAGCGCGCGGGCTATACCGTGGACGAGGCCGCCGACGGTACCGCGGCGATTCAAAAGGTGCGCTCGCGCCGCTACATGCTCGTCCTCACGGACTTGAAGATGCCCGGAGCGTCGGGGCTTGACGTCTTGCGCGAAACCAAGCTGGCCGATGCCACCATCCCCGTTCTTCTGCTCACCGCTTTCGGCTCCGTGGATGAAGCCGTCACGGCTATGAAGGAGGGCGCGTTCGACTTCCTGCAAAAGCCGGTGGACCTGGATCACCTAAAGCTCTTGGTGCAGCGAGCGACGCAGCAGCAGGAACTTTTGCGGGAGAATTTGGTCCTGCGCGAGGAATTTGCGGCGCGCTACGGATTTCCGCGGATTGTCGCGGAGCACCCCTCGATCCATGAGATCAGCAACCAGATTCAGCGCGTCGCTGCGACGGACTCAACCGTGCTCCTGCTGGGCGAGAGCGGCACGGGCAAGGAACTCTTCGCGCGCGCGGTTCATCACCTTTCGCCGCGGCGCGAGCAGCCTTTCATCGCCCTGAACTGCGCGGCGATTCCCGAAGGGCTGGTGGAAAACGAACTGTTTGGCCATGAACGCGGCGCTTTTACGGGAGCGGGGGCGCGAAAAGTAGGCAAGCTCGACCTGGCGCATCGCGGCACTCTGTTCCTTGATGAGATTGGCGAGTTGCCGATGGCCATTCAGGCCAAACTGCTGCGCGTTTTGGAGGAGCGAACGTTTGAGCGCGTCGGCGGGACGCAATCCATCGAAGTGGATGCGCGCATCGTGGTGGCCACGAACCGCGACCTGCGCAAAGCCGCGGAAGCGAAAACATTCCGCGAAGACCTCTACTTCCGCATTGCCACCGTGCCCATCACCATTCCGCCGCTGCGCGAGCGCGGCAACGACGTTCTCTTGCTTGCCGATTACTTCCTGGAGCGGTTCAGCCGCGAGTTCGCCAAGTCCGGTCTGACGCTTTCCACTGGCGCGCGCGAGCGGCTGCTCCAGTATGCATGGCCCGGCAACGTTCGCGAACTGCAGAACACCATGGAACGCGCCGTGATCCTTTCCGATGGCGGAGCGATTCACGCCGACGCGCTGCAACTGCCTTCGGCGCGGCCGGACGCCGATTCCGCGCCCGAGGGAATGCTCCCTGCAAACTTCAGTTGGGAGGGAACGCTCGAGGAAGTTACCGGGCGTGCCGTCGGACACATCGAGCGTGTCTTGCTGGAAAACGTCATGCGCGAATGCAAGTGGAACAAGACGCGCGCCGCCGAAAAGCTCGGCGTCTCTCCAAAAACGCTTCTCGCCAAGCTGCGCAGCGCTGGTCTGGATGAACCGTAAGAGTATTTCTTACGGCGACAGACTGAATTACCGCGCACGATTCCCCGTATGCAGCGCTACCGTACCGCCGGTCCACGCTTCCGAGCGGATTTCTTCGTAGCCGACAACCCTCATCAACGCGGACAGTTCCTCCGGCTGAAAAAATCGCGATACGGAGCCGGGAAGATACGAATACGCCGCGCGCTCGCCGGAGATGGCTCCGCCAAGGCGCGGCAAGACATGCGAAAAATACCAGCGATACATTGACCCGAACCAACCCGGCCCGGGCTCGGCGAATTCCAGAATGGCCAGTGTGCCACCCGGCTTAAGAATACGCAGGATTTCGCGCAGTCCAGCCTCGTAGTTGGCAAGATTACGGAAGCCGAAAGCGGTCGTTACCAGATCGAACGGGGCATTGGCAAACGGAAGCCGCAAAGCATCGGCCTCGAACAACGGAATCGCCCTGACATCGGCACTCCTGGCCTTCTCACGGGCACGAACCAACATTGCGTGCACAAAGTCAGCCCCCATCACCCGCGCCCGGCCCGCGCGAGCCAGCGCCAGGGTTAGATCCCCAGTGCCACAGCAAAGATCGAGGACGAGCGCATCGGGATTGACAAGGATCGGCTGCAGGCGGCGCGTCACGCGCCAGCGCCACAGGCGGTCGAGCTGCATCGAAAGCAGGTGGTTGAGGAGGTCGTAGCGCGGCGCGATCCGCGAAAACATCTCCCGCACCTGCCGCGCGGCTTCGGCTTCCGTGCGCGCGCCCGCCGGTTGTGTTCCCTTCACCGAAACTTCCGGATCAGCCACGCCGGTTTTCCGCTGATTCCATCATGCCGGCGGTGTATTGCAGGACGCGGTGGACAAGGCGTTCCGGAATATCGTCGTACGAACGCGCCTTGCCGATCGCCGGTGAAAGAACGAATCG
>JBGPGF010000133.1:0-8450 GCA_041483755.1 Terriglobia bacterium
CCACGGGGACAAAAACGGCGACGAGCACGAGCGAAGTGGCAATGACCGCGCCGGCAACTTCCTTCATGGCGGCCGATGCGGCGTTGTGCGGTTCGCTGATGCCCTCGCTGATGTGGCGCTGCACGTTTTCGATGACGACAATGGCGTCGTCCACGACGAGGCCGGTGGCCAGCGTGATGCCAAACATCGTGAGCGTATTGATGGAGAAGCCCAAGAGTTTTACGAAGACGAACGTACCGATCAGCGAGACCGGGATGGTGATGGCGGGTATGAACGTGCTGTGCCAGTCCTGCAGAAAAAGATAGATCACGGCAATGACCAGCAGGATGGCCTCGAGCAGCGTGATTAACACGTCCTTGATGGATTCGCCGATGACCGTGGTGGTGTCAAACGCGACGGCATACGTCAATCCCGGCGGAAAATTCTTTGCCAGCCGGACGAGTTCTTCCTTGGCGGCGCGGTCCACGTCCAGGGCGTTGGCTCCCGGGAGCTGCGTCAGGCCAATCCCAACGGCGTCGTGGCCGTTGTAACGGAGAATCGTGCTGTAGTTTTCGGCGCCAAGCTCGGCGCGGCCGATGTCTTTCACGCGCACGAGTGTGCCGTCGGCGCCGGTCTTCAGAATCACGTTGTCGAACTGGGCGGGTTCGGTGAGCCGGCCGACGGCGCGGACGCTGATCTGAAACGTCTGGCCGGCGGGCGCGGGCGGCTGGCCAATCTGCCCGGCGGCCACTTGAACGTTTTGTTCACTGAGGGCGGCGAGCACATCCGTAGCCGTCAAGCCGCGCTGCGCCATACGCGCCGGATCGAGCCACAAACGCATGGCGTATTTCCGTTCGCCGAAGATGATGACCTCTCCCACGCCCTTTACTCGCTTGAGAGCGTCGCGAACGTAAATATCCATGTAGTTGCTCAGGAACAGGCTGTCGTAGCGTCCGTCCTCGGAATACACCCCGGCGCCGAAAACGAAACCGCTCCTCTGCTTGGAAATGATGACGCCGGTGTTTTTCACGGCTTCCGGCAAGCGGCCCAGTGCCTGATTGACGCGGTTTTGCACGTCCACCGCGGCCAAGTCCACATTGCGCTCAACATCGAAAACGACGGTGATCACGCTGCTGCCGTCGTTGCCGCTGGTGGAGGTGATGTACTTCATCCCCTGGACGCCATTGATGGCCTGTTCGAGTGGAATCGTGACCGCGGATTCCACGGTCTGCGCGTTGGCTCCAATGTAGAAGCTGCCCACCACGACCTGCGGCGGAGCGAGCTCCGGAAACTGCGCGACGGGAAGCGTGGGGATGGAAATGGCCCCCGCCAGAATAATCATCAGGGCGCAGACGGTGGCGAAGACGGGCCGGCGAATGAAGAAATCAACGAACACGATTTAGTCCAGTCACGCGCGCTGGCGCGGATCGGTTGCCATCGGAGGTCATGGGATTAGCGGGCTGCCGCAGCGCCGGGTTGTTGGGTCTCTTCCTTCACGGGCACGCCGTCGGCCAGAAATTGCGCGCCGGAAACGATGATGTGGTCGCCGGGCGCGAGGCCGTCCAGAATGGCGTAGTCATTGCCGACCGTCTCTCCAATCCGCAGGTGTTTCTGCCGCGCAACCGTTCCCTTCCCGTCGTTCGCTACGACGAAGGCAAAGAATTCCCCGCTAATGCGCGTGACCGCGAGGATCGGGATGACCGGGCCTAGCCGCGTGCCCCAGACGATCTGCGCGCGAGCCTGCTGCGCGAGGCGGAAACTCCCCCGCGCGTTTTCAACCGCGGCTTTCGCCAGGATGGTCTGCGTATCGTTTTCCGCCTGCGGCGAGACGAAGGTGATCCGCGATTCCGCGAGCGGCTTGCCATCTTCGCCAAGCAGGTGCACGGATAGGCCAACGCGGAGGTCCTTCGAACGTCCCACAGGGACATAGACGTAGGCTTCGAGGCCGCCCAGTTCATTCACCGTCGTCAGCAAGGCCGAAGTTGTCACCCGATCACCCACATGAACGGGGATGTCGCCCACGATTCCATCCATGGGCGCCACAACCCGGTAGTATTGCAGCTCAACCTTCTGCTGCTGGACCTGGGCAACGAGGGAATTCAGCCGCGCGGAAGCGGAATCGTAATTCGATTGCGCGGAATCGAGCCACTGGCGGCTGATCACACCGGCATCGAACAGTTTCTGCGCGCGATCCAGATCCGTCTTCGCCAGACGAAGATTCGCCTCCTGCGCGGCGCGCGCCGCCTCCTGGCTGCCAACGGTGGCCTCCTGCTTGAGCGGGTCAATCTGGAGGAGTGGCGTGCCCAAGGCGACGTGATCGCCGGACTTCACGAAGATCTGCGTGATTTGTCCGTCCACCTGGGGATTGATGGCCGCCGAGTGACGCGACTTCATGACGGCGAGATACTCCGTCGTCTCGGGGACGCTGACAGCCCGAGCGACTTCGATCTTGACCGGAATGGCTTCGGGTGCTGCGCTACTGGCCGCGCTCTTGTTGCCGCAGCCGGCCGCAAGCAAACAATTCGCGAAGGCCGCCAAAATCACCCAGCTCGTGTTTCGTCTCACTTGGAAAGGTGTCCTGAATCGCAGGCGGACCCTGAAAGGGGCATCCCCTGCGGATTTAACCACACTAGTTTACGCTAGCCGGAGACAACGGCCAAACACACACTGCTTTTGACGGCGGAGCATGGGTATCGGTTACACGGGGAAGCGCTGGCGGGGGCGGGCCGGGAATGCCGGAAAATGAAACGCCGGGCGGCTCCTTCTCGACCCGCCCGGCGTCTCAAAGACTACTTGTACTACATGCGCTAGTTTCTGTTTCCTGTTCCAGGCGTTCCCTCCTATCTGCTCCGCTGTAGAGCCGAGCTTGCTGGGGATTCAACTACCCATCGCCCTCGGGGATCGAGGAACTCCACGCCAATCACGTAGCCTTGACCACGCAACGATTGGCAGTAAGCCACCCGGGCCGAGGAGCGAAAATCACCGGCGCGCGACGCGAGAGTCACCTGCTCGTTTTTCTGCCAACGGCGGATGGTGACGACGCGAGCGCCACGCGCGCTTACGTTTTCCGTGAAAGTGGATTCCGCGCCGGGCATCTGCGCATGCCCGTCGAGAACCACGGCAACTTCCATGGGGATGCGGCGTTCGCCGCGCGGTAAAGTCACTGGTTTAGGCAAGCGCATCGCTCTTCCTCACAAACACGCGGCAATGCGCGATAGAGATGGAATTCCGGAGCGGCGATTCTTCATGCCGTAGAGTTCGCGGTCGGCCGCGGCCAGCAGCTTTTCCGGCGTGTCGCCGTCTTCGGGATAAACGGCCACTCCGGCGCTGACGGAGAGCAGCGGAATTTCGCCGTCCTGCGCCAGGCGCTCGCGAATGCGCTGCACGACGCGATTCGAGATCTCGGCGCCGGCTTCGGGAAGCACCAGGACGAATTCATCGCCGCCGTAGCGCGCGGGCGTATCAATCGCGCGTGAGTTTATCCGCAGAACGTTTGCCAGGCGGCAGATGGCGCGGCTACCCACAAGATGTCCGTACAGGTCGTTAATCGCTTTGAGGTCGTCCATGTCCAGCAGGACCACGCTGAACGGCCGGCGCGTCCGGCGGGAGCGGTCCAGTTCGCCCTCCAGCGCGTTGAGCAGACGGCGGTAATTCGCGAGGCCCGTTAGCGGATCGCTGACGGCCAGCCGGCGGGCCTGATCGAACAGGCGCGCCTGATCCAGCAGCGCCCCGCAGAGCATGACGAGGTAGCTCGCCGTCTTGAATACCTCTGCAGCGAAAAACGGCCCATCAAAAAGCTGCCGGGAGAACACCGCGGCGCTGTGGGTGGCCACGTTGAGCAGCGCCACAGCCAACAGGGCGTAGTCGTAGATGGTTGAATGCACCTGCAGGCGGCGCCAGCACCAGTGTGCCGCCAATAGGAACAGCACCGCGGGAAGCAGATCCCACGGGCGAGAAATGAGATTCAGCGAGCGAACTACGGGAGCGGACGGCGCGGCCAGGAAGGCGGCGCTGGTCAGATAGCCCGCGGCCGCAACGACCATCAAAGCGGCAAAGATCTCACGAGTGGGCTGGCGTGAGTTTGACATGCGGCGCTCCACGACCAGCGCCGTTAGCAGAAGGACCGCCAGCAGCGTGCGGCTGACCATCCAGCTCATCGGTACGCGCGTGAGGGAGACGCCACCGGCATCAAGCAGGTCGGCCATCCCGAAGGATCCGATCGTCTCGAAGATGCCCGTGATAACGAATCCAAAGGCCAGGATCAGGGCGGTGCGATCATGTGTGCCGCGGAAGCGCACCAGGCCGTTCGCGGCATAGAAGAAGCTGAGGAGCGACCCGCATATTTCCAGGTAGAAGTAGATCTGCGGTGACCATGAGAAGCCGGGCTGGCGAAGAAGCAGCACACCGCCAAAGAATGCGGCGATGCCAGCAACCACTGCCGCAATCGCAAGTTGCGAGCGGTGGGTCCGAAGAAACTGGATGATTCTGGGCCAACTCCCCACGAACTCCCCCAAATGCCGAAGAAACACTGCCAACTGCAGGAGAGAGCACACGAATGACCATTTGTGGCCTGAGAATAATGTCTGTAAAACATTGAAACAACACTAGTTAGAGAAGCGGTGTTTTGATGGCTCTTGGCTATGAGAAGGTCGAGACGCGTAGAATCTACTTTTCGCGACGCCGTTCTAATCGTATCGCATTTGTTATGTGTTGGTTACTACGGACCTGTAGAGAACTGCACCAAGCTGGAGCATGTGTATCAGCTTGAGACAGTCTCACTCGTGAGACTGCTCCGATTCAGCTCATACCTTCGGCTTGGGCGGGGGCAAATCCCGGGCGGCAACCTGGTCGGTGAAGCCCTGCGCCCTGTGCGAACCGTCGCAGAACGGCTTATTGGCGGAGTGCCCGCAGCGACAGAGACCGAGCGTTGTACGCCCGGCAAGTCCATACGTGCGGCCTTCGGGATCACAAACCTCGAAGTCGCCTTCAATGCGAAGCGGGCCGCTATGCGAGACAGTGATTTTTGTTGCTGCCATTTTTACCTCCGGAGAGCCACCTGCCGGGTTGACCTCCCGCGGTTTCCCTAAGTTTAGGGTCAGTATTTCGGCACGGACGGATCTACTTCATCCGACCAGGCGAGGATGCCGCCCTTGAGATTGAGAATTTTGCGGAAGCCGGCCTTCTTCAGAAAATCCACCGCATCCGCCGAACGCTTGCCGCTGCGGCAATGCGCCACGATTTCGCGCGAAGAGTCCAGCTCGTGGACGCGGCGAGTGAGTTCGCCGAGCGGGATCAAATGTCCCTTCAGATTGCAAATCTGATATTCGTGCGGCTCGCGCACGTCGAGAATGAAAATATCGTCGCCATGATCAAGGCGCGCCTTCAGCTCACGGGGAGTAATTTCCGGCACTTGAACCTCCGGTCCGGGCGATTCTTCGCCCCGGACTCCGCAGAATTCGTAGTAGTCGATCAGTTTTTTGATCGTAGGATGGTCGCCGCACACCGGACAGTTCGGATTGCGGCGCAATTTCAGCTCGCGGAACTTCATGGCCAGCGCATCGAAAAGCAGCAGACGGCCAACGAGACTCTCACCGCGACCGATGATGAGTTTGATCGTCTCCATCGCCTGAATCGAGCCGATGATGCCCGGAAGAACGCCGAGAACGCCGCCTTCGGCGCACGAAGGCACCAGCCCCGGGGGGGGCGGCTCCGAATACAGGCAGCGATAGCACGGTCCGCCCGGAGCGCCGAAGACCGTCGCCTGACCCTCGAAGCGGAAGATCGAGCCGTAAACGTTCGGCTTGCCGAGGAGGATGCAGGCGTCATTGATGAGATAGCGCGTGGGGAAATTGTCCGTGCCATCCACGATGACGTCGAAATCCTTGAAGAGCTCCAGCGCGTTCTCGCTGGTCAGCTTCGTTTCGAACGCGTCAATCTGAATGTCCTTGTTGAGATTGCTGAGGCGTTCGCGCGCGGCCTCGGTCTTCGGCCGGCCGACATCGCTGGCGCCGAAAGTTACTTGGCGCTGGAGATTGGAGCGGTCCACGACGTCAAAGTCCACCAGGCCCAGCCGGCCGACACCCGCCGCGGCAAGATAAAGGCCCAGCGGCGCGCCAAGACCACCGGTGCCGATGAGCAGGACTTTCGCTCGCTTCAGCTTGAGCTGCCCATCCATGCCGACTTCCGGCATGATGAGGTGGCGGCTGTAGCGCAGGATTTCTTCCTTCGAGAGCGTGGCCGCCGGAGCGTTCCCCGAGAGCGGCTGAATTTTCGCTGCCATCTGACTCTGCTTCTCCTTCTCTATTTCAAATCGCTTAGGATCCGCCGGCGATGGACGGCACGATGCTGATGGTGTCGCCGTCCTTCGTCTGCGTGTGCTCCTTGGCAAGGTAGCGGATGTCTTCGTCGTTCACATAGACGTTCACAAAGCTGCGCAGGCGGCCCTCTTCCGTGAACAGGTGCTTACGCAGCTCCGCAAACTCGGTGGTGAGTCGGCCGAGGGCTTCGCCAACGGTTGCGGCATCGAACTCAACCGAATCGCGTTTGCCCGCGTAGGGGCGCAGCGGCGTCGGGATGATCACTTTCACGGGCATCGCCCATGCTCCTTCCAATTGCCTACACATAAAGATGCCCGCAAGGGCCGGGGAGCTACAAACGTTTGCGCGCTAAACAACGGCGCGCTGGAGGATTTCGACGGCTTCCGGCGAAAACGCTGCGCGGTCATCCCCCAGTCGCCAGGAAGTCATCTCCCGCGGCTCGCGGGCTGCCACGCTGACGATGACGTAGCTGTACCACGGCCAAGCGTGCTCGCGGTCGTACTCGCTGGGACGCGCCGGGTGGTCGGGGTGCGAATGATACCATCCCACGACCTCGAGATTCTGCTCGTGGGCGGCCTTCTCCGCCGCGCGGACGTCATCCGCGGTGACGGAGAAACGGTTGCGCGGCGAGTCATCCCGGCGATTCACCAGCGGAAACAGAGCGAGCACCTCGCGCACCGCCGCTGGCGCATCCACTCCCGAATCGCGCCCCAGAAGCGCACCGCAGCACTCATCCGGATAGGTCTCGGTCCCGTGCCGGCCGATCTGCTCCGCCAGTTCGCGAGTGATGCGGAGTTGTGCGCCCGCGCCCATGGATTACTCAGGCCTCGTCCCAAAATCGTTCGCTCAAATATTTGACCCCGGAATCGGCGAAGATCGTCACAATCACAGCGCTCTGGCTGGGAGGAATCCGCTTCGCCACCTCCAAGCAGCCGAGCAGGGCTGCGGCGGCGCTGGGGCTGACGAGAAGCCCCTCTTCCCGCGCAAGGCGCTTCACCAGCCGATAGGCTTCCTCCGTGCCAACGGGAAGGTCTTCGTCTGCGAGCGTGTCGTCATAAATCGCCGGGCGCAGCGCCGTCGCCATGTGCTTCCAGCCCTCCAGACCGTGGAACGCGGCATCGGGCTGCAGGCTGATGCAGCGGATCGCTGGATTCAACTCCTTCAGACGGCGTGTGTTGCCCACAAACGTGCCGCTGGTGCCGAGTCCGGCGACAAAGTGCGTGATGCGCCCTCCGGTCTGCTCCCAGATTTCGTTCGCGGTGGTGCGGTAATGCGCCTCCCAGTTCGCCGGATTGCTGTACTGGTCGGGATAAAAAAACTTTTCCGGCTCCCTGGCCACCAGATCGCGCACGCAGCGAATCGCGCCGTCGGTGCCTTCATCACCGGGCGTGAGAAGAAGCTCCGCGCCCAGGGCCGCCAGGATGCGCTTGCGCTCGACGGAAGCATTGTCCGGCAAGCAGAGCATCACTTGATAGCCGAGGGCGGCGGCAATCGTGGCGTAAGCGATGCCGGTGTTCCCGCTGGTCGCATCCAGAATGACTTTGCCGGGGCGCAACTCGCCGCTCGCCAGCCCGGCCTGAATCATGCTCAGCGCCGGACGATCCTTGACGGAACCGCCGGGATTGAACCATTCGGCCTTGGCGTAGAACTCCACATTCGGGGAATCGCTGACAATCCGCGCCAGGCGGAGGAGCGGCGTATTGCCGATCCGGTCCACGAGCGACTGCCCCGCGGACTCATTCGGTCCGACTTGGATGTAAACCCCCGGAACTTTGCGCTCAGCCGTGGCCATATCCTAAGAGTCCTGGAGTATCCCCCGCGAGGCCCGCCGGGACAGGCGAACCGCAAATCCCGATCCAAAACTAAAAAACCCACCGTCCAGTGTGTCCTCTGGTGGTGGGCTCCCATTCCGGCTAGGAATTCTTCTGTCTTTGCCGTCAGGCTCCCGTCCCAGAAGACACGCGCATACAACACGCGCACGCGCTCAAACAGCGACAAGCAATCGTCTTCTGTATTCGGGCCAGCATTGACGTAGAGATTATCCCATAACGGCCGCTTCGGGGCAAAGGGATTCTGTACAGAGGATAGATGGCGCTGCGGACGGCGAAAAGCTCTGCTAAGATATCGCCACTCATGGATGCTCTCAAATCCATC
>JBGPGF010000134.1:0-8337 GCA_041483755.1 Terriglobia bacterium
CGTGATCAGTGGGCAACGGATTCAGTTTGCGGGCGCCAGCTTCAAGGTGGCCTCGCAAGAATGGCATGAAATCAAAGTCGAGGCGCGGGGCGACGAATTCAAGTGCTACTACGACGGGCAGCTAAAATTCAGCGCGAAGGACAGCACCTTCAAGGACGCGGGAGAGATTGGGCTGTGGACGAAAGCCGATTCGGTGATCTACTTTGACGATTTGACGGTGAGAGAACTGAACGGCCCAGCCTCGGCATCTCCGGCGGGGAAGATTTACGCGCAGCGGCTGGTGGATGATCTGGCGGCAAGTCATCCGGAAATTGTGCGTATCGGCATCCATGTAACGCCGCCGAACAAGGCCGACAACCTGATCATTGCTTGCAACGATCCCGCAAGAATCGGACGGAAGTCCGACCCGGAAGACCTGGCTGCGATGAAGAACGGGCAGCCCGTTGTATTGAAGGAAGGGGCGAATTTCGATGTGACGCTGCCACTCCATGATGCGACCGGCAAAACCATCGGGGCCATAGGTTTGACCTTCAAGCCGCACGACGGCGAGCAAAACGCAGACGCCGCCCGCCGCGCTCGCGCCATGGCCCGCGAGATCGAGAAACGAATCGCCTCTACGCCTCAATTGTTCGAGCCGCGAAGTCAGTCATGAGGCTATGCTTCCGGAGCCCTGTTGCACCAGCCCGTCATGCGTAGCCGGCTCATCCGGAAGGCCGGGGCTTTCTTGACTCAACCGGAGGGCCACTGTAAATTGACAGGCAGATTCGTAAATGGAGACCGAGCAGTGACGGACGCCGGGAAGAGCAGCCGTGCTGGACGAGTGCGTTGAGAGTTTTTGGCGGGGCAACGCGAGTATTCCTTTTGTGAATCCAAAGCCGTATCAAATGATCTCAGTACACAAAGTACGGATTCTCACGCTCCTTTGCGTGTGCGTTGTCTGGCCCGCACATGAGGCACACACGCAGGTGTCCGCCCGGCCACCACGCGGGCCCGCGGCTCCGGCGACCAACGTGACCGTGGATGGCAGCGAGGCGATGTTCACGACCATGTGCGCGCTGCACGCCGCGGGGTTTGAAGAGGAGGTGAGCGCAACTGGCTGGCACCCGCTGCGGGCGCGGCTGCGCGAGATTCTGCTGAAGCAGGAAGGGCCCGCGGTCGAAGCGCTGCGGCGGTTCTACCACGAGCACGAAGTGGCGGACCCCGGAACCACGCTTTCGCGTTATGTCTGGTATGGAATGGTGGCGGGGCCGGCGCCGCGATTCAAGCCCATCGTGCGCCGCGAGGAGCTTCCGCCGGATGTGCTGGCACTGGAAGGGTTCGACGAGATTCTGGCGAACTACTACCACGAACAAAAAATCGGCCTGCTGTGGCAGCAAGTGCAACCGGCGTATCAGAAGGAGATCGAGCGGCTGCACGAACCCATCTCACAAATTGTTTACGTCGCCAGCGGCTATTTGCGGGAAATGCAGGATGCCACGAAGCCGCAGACATTCACGATTATTGTGGAACCGATGGTGGGACGGATCACCAACGTGCGGAATTTTGGCGAGCACTACACGATCGTGCTCAGCGGCTCGGAGCAAATTCCGCTGGACGTGGTCCGGCACGCGTACCTGCACTTCCTGCTCGATGCTCTGCCTCTGCGCTATTCTCACGTGGCTGCCGCCAAGCGGCCGTTGCTGGACTATGGGGCGCGTGCGCCGCGGCTGCCGGCGGAATTTAAGGACGATTTTTCATCGTTTTTTGCGGAGTGCCTGGTGCGCGCGGTGGAGTTAAAGCTGAAGGGAGCTTCGCCGGGCGAGCGCGAAGCGCGTTTGCAGATGGACGATGAAAATGGATACGTTCTGGTGCGGCCGCTTTATTCGGCGCTGACCGGTTTCGAACAGTCCCCGCCCTCGATGAGCCTTTATTTCCCGGATCTGGTCCGAAGCATTGACACAACAGCCGAAACCAAACGGCTGGACAGCGTGAAATTCGCCGCGGCCGATCCCGCACCGAGCGCGGCGGATTCCGCGATGGCGGAAGTCACGCGGATTCGGAAGAGCCTGCCGACAACCGTGCCCAACGATGCGGAAGCCATGGCGGCGCTGACGGAAGGGGAGAAGCAGGTCGCGGCAAAAAACTCGCGAGCCGCGGAAGCGGCGTTTCGGAAGGTACTGGAGAAATATCCGGACCAGGCCCGCGCGTGGTATGGGATCGGCCTGGTGGCGATGCTGAACCAGGATGGCCCTCGTGCCAAGCAAATATTTGGACGGCTGGTGGCCGGCGAACACGCGGCGGCCGGCGACCCCATGGTGCTGGCGTGGTCGCACTTTTATCTGGGGCGGGTTTACGAAATAGATGGCCAGGTGGAGCTTGCCAAGCAGGAGTATCAGGCAGCGTTGGACGTGCCGGACGCCCCGGCGCAGGCGCGGCTGACTGCGCAGCAGCATTTGGAGGAATCCAGGAGAGAGAAGCCCGCGACGCGGCCATGAGGCGGGCTTTCCTGAAAAAGCTTGTCAGAGTAATATCGAGAGGGAGCCCGGCGCCGGGAATGACGACGGGGAATTCACAGGAGAGCAGGAAAATGAAGATGGCGATGGGACGTAAACTGATCGTGGGCGCGGGCTTGCTCGTTTTGGGAGTTACCTGCGGTACAGGAAGACTCGCGGCGCAGGCAGCGGGGGCGCAGAGCCAGGCAGAGCCAGCGAAGCCGGCCACAGCCAAGGACAAGACGCAGGATACCGTGCTGACTTTGGGCAACGCCCCGGCGGCTCCGGTGCCGAATCCGGAGGAAACGGCTGCGTTCAAGGCGTTCATGGACTTGCCGATGAGCGACGTGGCCAAGAAGATTCAGCTCGCGGAAGGATTTGTGCAGAAGTATCCGCAGAGCAGGAACAACGACGAGATCGCCTATTCCACGCTGACGTTTTGCTACCTTGTGGTGGGCCAGCCCGTGAAGGTGCGAGAAGCGGGAGAAAAAGCCATCGCGCTCAATGGAAACGACGTGAACGTGCTCGCCATCATGGCCATGACGTTGCCGCGGTCTATCGACGCCAATGACAAAGACCCGGGGAAGACACTGGCTGTGGCGGAAGGGTACGCGAAGCATGCCATCGAGTTACTGCCCACGCTTCCGAAGCCACCCGCAATCAGCGATGAAGTGTTCGCGAATTCGAAGAACGAGGTCCTTTACATGGCGCATAACGGCCTGGGCCTGGTCTATCTGCAGCGCGGACAGACGGCAGACGCGATTCCGGAATTCGAGCTGTCGGCAAGATTCTCGCCGGAGCCGGATCCCGTGACTCTTTTCCTGCTGGGAGTTGCCAACCAGCAAGTAACCCATTTTGACGACGCCATAAGCGCCTTCAGCAAGTGTGCGGCGATTCCCGGGGACATGCAGGACAGGTGCAAGGCCAGACTGGAACAGGCGAAGAAGAGCGCGGCGACCCAATTGAGCGCGCCGAAGTAGGCCCCCCGGGCGAATTTGATGGGGCAATGAGCGACAGGGACGAGGAGTCACTGGAAGAGAGGCTCGAGTATCGCTTTCAGCGCAGCGAGTTGCTCCGTCAGGCTTTAACGCACCGATCGGCGATCGGGGATACCTCCAGCATTGGCACCGCGGGCGGTAACGAACTCCTTGAATTTCTGGGCGACGCGGTGCTGGGACTTCTGGCCAGCGAACATCTGCTGACATCCTTCCCCGAATGGAGCGAGGGGCAGCTCTCCCGGAGCCGCTCGCGAATCGTGAGCGCGCCATCGCTGGAATCCGCGGCGCGGCGGTTGGAGCTTGGCAATCATCTCCGCCTCGGCCGAGGCGAAGAGAAAACCGGCGGAAGGCAGAAGCCGGGCCTGCTTGCCGATGCGTTTGAAGCGATCGTCGGCGCTGTGTACCTCGACGGCGGGCTCAACGCCGCGCGGGAATTTCTGCGGCGTAAGCTCTTTGAACATACGATGGAAGAGCGCGGGGCGCGGCTGGCGGAATCCGACTACAAATCCGCTTTGCAGGAATACCTCCAGGGCCGCGGCCAGCTCCCGGCGGAATACCGCCTGGCCGGAGAAAGCGGGCCTGATCACCGCAAGGTGTTTCGCGTGGAAGTCTGGGTCGAAAGTGAATGCCGGGCGGCGGGGGAGGGCAACACCAAGAAAGAAGCGGAACAGCAGGCGGCGCGCCGGACGCTGGAGCGGCTTGTGCCGCACGAGTCTGGAGGATAATCGGAATGGCCGATACGGTCTTCGAAACGCAGGAAGAACAGCCGCGGAAGGAGCACCGCGAGCAGACGTCCTTCACGGAGCTTGTCGAGTCGCTGCTGTTTACCGTCATTCTGGCGCTTTTCGGAACGAGCTTTGTTGTCCAGGCCTTCAAGATTCCATCGCAATCCATGGAACGCACATTGCTGGTTGGCGACCACCTTCTGGTGAACAAATTCATTTTCGGAGGACGCGGCGCGTGGTATGAGAAAATTCTGCCCTACCGGGCGCTGGAGCGGGGAGACATCATCGTCTTCAAGTATCCTTACCAGGACCATCCCCATTACGTAAAGCGCGTGATTGGGCTGCCCGGCGATCACCTCAAAGTCGTGGATCAAGAAGTCTTCATCAACGGCAAGCCGTTGAAGGAGCCGTATGTTGTGCACGAGCTCGACGCCAAGTACGACCCGTTCAACTACGCGTTTCCACCGACCGGCAGCCGCCTCATTCCCGCAGGGGTCGTGCCCGAATGGGCGCAGCAGCTCCCCCAATACACGGACGGCGATGAGATCGTAGTCCCCGCGGGAAAATACTTCGCCATGGGCGATAACCGCGATCGCAGCAGCGACAGCCGCTACTGGGGATTTGTGGACCGCGACGCCATCATGGGACGGCCGTTCCTGATCTACTGGTCGGTGGAAGCAACCAGCAGTGACTACGCCACGGACGCGAGCTTCTGGGACCGGCTGACGGGGATCGTCACCACGATTGCACACTTGCCCGCCAGAACCCGCTGGAGCCGGATGCTGCGCACGGTGCACTAGCGCGGCGCGGAAGTTTCCTTGCACGCTGCCTGCTTTTCTTTTTCAGTTCACTCTGACAAACTGCCGGGACGACCATGTTCAAGCGAAAACGCTGGAAGATTGTGCTGGCGGCGGTGCTCGCCGTGTGCGCAGGAGATTTTGCGATGTCGCGGGTGTTGCACACTGGCCGGATGCGGCGTTATTTCACGGCGCGCTTTGAGTCCGCGTTTGGCCGGCCCGTCCAGGTGGCGAATTTCGATTTGCGGCTGTTTCCCAGCCCGCGCCTGGAGGCCGCCGGCGTCACCGTGGAGGAAGACCCGGGATTCGGCTCCGAGTATTTTCTGCGCGCGGAGCGCGTGACGGCGGGGTTGCACTGGAGTGCATTTTTGAGCGGGCGACTGGAGTTCGGGACGTTTTCGTTCACGCGTCCGAGCTTGAATCTGGTGCGCGGCGGTGATGGCCGATGGAATCTCGAACGATGGCTGCCGCCCGCGCGACGCAACGGGGCGGCCATGGTGGGTCCGGCGCCGCTACCCGCGCCGGGCGTACGGCTGGACCGCGTCGAGTTTGACGAGGGGCGCATTAACTTCATGAGTGGAACGGAAAAACTGTCGTTCGCATTTACCGGCGTCACGGGCAGCGTGGAGCAGATTGCAGCGGGGCGATGGATGCTGCAATTGGAGGCGGAGCCGTGGCGGAGCGGTGTGGCCTTGCAAGCCGCGGGCACCTTGCAGGTGCGCGGTGACATTGCCGGAACATCGGCGCGGTTGCAACCGGCGGAAATCCATTTGCATTGGAGCGAAGCGTCGCTCGCGGATTTGCTGCGCCTCGCCCGCGGCGAGGATTACGGCCTTCGCGGACAGATCGCCGTGGATGCCACGGCGCGCAGCGCCCCGCCAGGGTCAGGAAACGCTCCAGCCGGCGAATGGTCGTTCAACCTCCAGGCGCGCGGGCAGGGAATTCATCGATGGGATTTGACCGAAAGGCAGGACAATCCCTCGGTAAATCTTCTTTGCGATGGACACTGGAATGTTTCGGAAAATCGGCTGCGGGTCGAGCAAGCCGTTGTTGAGGGTCCGAGCTCGAACGCGCGCGGAGAAGCGGAAATGTGGCTCGGGGCAAAGCCGGCGTTCGAATTGAGAGTGAACTCGGCGGTGGTGCAGGCGGCGGATCTTTTGGCGTGGTACCGGGCGTTTCAACCCGGGGTGGCGGAAGGCGTCGCGGGGGACGGGTACGTAACCGGAGCCGCCGCGCTGCACGGCTGGCCGCTGGAATGGCGAAATCTGGCGGTTTCGAGCAGCGGCGGAACTCTCACGGTCCCGGCGCTGGGCCACCCGATTCGCATCGGGCCGATCGAGGGCGGGCGGACGCGAGATCGCATAACGCTCGAACCAGTGAGAATTGCCGTAGGGGCTGCAGGAGCAGAGCAAGGCACTGGCCCACGCGCCAAAAATTTGAACGCGAGAGGACCGAAGCGGGCGCAGGCGGTGGAAGCCAACACCATCCTCGTTTCGGCGTCTCAGGAATTGAGGACGCAGAGCGGGTTTTTCGCCATCGAAGGAAGCGTGGATCACGCGCAAGAAGTATTGAGCCTGGCGGCGGCGCTGGGGAGGCCGTTCGAGCGCGGCTGGGAGCTGCAGGGAAGCGCGGCGGCGGTACTACGCTGGGAGTGGGGAGCGGCGCAGGAAAACGGGCGAAGCATTTTGAACGGGCACATCGACTTTTCGAAGGGACGCCTTCAGGTGGCCGGACTGAATCAGCCTCTGCAGCTCGGCGCCGCGCAACTGCTGTGGGAAGACGGAAAACGCCGCGCGCATCTGGGGGCGCTGGGGGGATTTGGCGGGGAGTGGTCGGGTGATGTAATGGAAGGTCATGCCCCGTCTCCTGGTGGCGCCGCGGAATGGAAGTTCCAGCTTCATGCCGATCAAGTGGACGCGGCGGAGCTCGACCGCTGGGTGGGACCGCGGGCGCGGCCAGGCTGGCTGGAACGATTGCTCGCGACATTCGGAAGCTCTTCGGCGCCACTGGTGAGCGCGAGCGAGCTGATCCGGCGAATTCGCGCCACCGGCGAGCTGCAGGTGGACGAGTTGCGCGTCGAGAAGTTTGTGCTGAAGGAAGTTCACGCCAGCGCGGCGCTCAATAACCTGCGGATTGTGGTGACCGATGCCACCGCGCAATGGGCGGGTGGGACGGTGAGCGGTACGGTAACGGCGGATTTCGCCGCCCGGCCCCGCTACAGAATTGATGCCAAGGCCGAACGCGTCCGGCTCGAGGAATTTCCGGGAGCGGAGCGCGGGCGTCTGGCTCGGTTTGACGGGACGGCAACGGTGGAGATTCGGCTGACGGCGGAGGGTGTTGGCAGGGAAGAGCTGTTGCGCACGCTCGGCGGAGTGGGACGCGTGGAACTGCGAAACGCCGAGCTTCGCGGATGGGACCTGGCCGCGAGTCTCGCGGATGGCACGCCGCGCGCAGGCTCCTCGCGATGGAACGCGGGCGATGGGATGTTCGGCGTGCGCGACCGGACGATCGTGATTGAACCTTTGCGGCTCGATTCGGCGAAAGGATCGGCTGTCGTGCGCGGCACGGTGAGTTTTGGGCGCGCCGTGGAGCTTTCGTTTATTTCCGCGGTGAAGAATAAGGCCGGCACGGCGCCTTCCGCGCCGGCGAGCCACGCGCAAATAAGCGGCCCGCTCGATGCGCTGCGGCTTTCCGTGGTCAAGGAAATCGCGCCAGCGCCCGCGGCGGCAATTCGCCGAGTCCGATGAAACGCATGCGGCATCGTGTCTTGCTCATCCTCGCTGCTGCAAGCTTGTGCGGGGGCGGCAGCGCCCAGGAAAAGCCTGGCCGCAGGAGTCTACTTCCAAAGCTGCAGCCGGGGCAGATCCTTCACTACTCGATCGGCATTCGCAACGAAGTGCACGGTGACGTGATGAGCGTCATCGTGGACCCGCAGGCACTGCGCGGCACGCAGGTGACCGTCCAGGGTCTGCTGCGCGTGGAAGTCCTTGGTGAGAGGGCCGAGGGGAAGAAATCATCCTTTCAACTGCGCACGATCTTCGAAAAGCTGGAGTCCGACACGCGATTCAACGGCCCACAACTCCTGGAGAATCCGGATTACCAGTTTCGAGGGAAACTGGAGGACATGAAGATTCAATTCACACTGACGCCCGGAGGAAAGATTGCCGATCTGACGGGGCTCGATGCTTTCTTTCCCGAACAGCAACAGGCGTGGCTGGAGTGGTTCGCGCAATTCGGTGCTGCGGCGACTTTTCCGGAATCTGGCGTGAAGCAGGGCGAGAGGTGGCATTCCGAGCAGACGGAAGGAACGCCTGCAATTCTCACCGGCCTGGAGTGGGTGCGGAAG
>JBGPGF010000135.1:0-8252 GCA_041483755.1 Terriglobia bacterium
CCATCACCTTAAACGTTGCCCCGTTGTCCCCCGCCGCCGTTGCAGGCGTCGTGTAGCTCGCCGACGTAGCTCCGCCGATATTCGCGTTGTTCTTCTGCCACTGGTAGCTCAATGGCGTGGTCCCCACAGCCGCGACCGTAAACGTCGCCGTCTGCCCCGCCGTCACAGTTTGATTTGCGGGCTGCGTCGCGATCGTGGGCGCGACCGTGTTCGATGGCTGCGGACCGGTCATTCCGCTGCAGCCCGCCAGCGCCAGCCCAGCCAGCAGAATCGCAGCGCAATGGACGGTCCATTTCGATTTCATGAGCATCCCCTTTGCAGCCGGAATTGCGGTTAGAACGCTTACTTGCGCTTTCGGGTCCATGCCGCCCCGGCAGCCGGCGCGAGACATTTCATCCCCGCGCGACACACGCCCCTGGCACCTAGATTAGGCTCATCCAGTAAGGGATGCACCTGCACCAAGGTACAGTTTTGGGACTGCAATCTAACCCTGCGAAACTAGCCCAATTGACATTTGGACCGCGTAACCCACTCATGGCCGCGTTTGTGGTTGCGGGAGGGCATGGCTTCAGCCGTGCCGAAAAGCGGCCCCGACTCAGGGGTTTCAATTCCTGGGGGAATTGCGGAACCGGCCTCGGAGCCCTTTCACGCAATTGTGAGGAAACTTCTAGTTTCGCTTTCGCGCTTTAATGTCGTCGTAAACGAAGATGGAGAGCACCACGAGGATCCACGCGGGGAAGGCCGCCAGCCCCGGTATGGCTTCGGCAATCAAGCCTGGCAGAATCGCCCATCGCCGTCCGAGAATCAGAAACAGCAGAAGCGCCGTTCCCAGATCAACGCCCCACTGGACCGGCACTGCAAACGAGATCCAGAATGAAATGAAGTCCGACACCGCGGCCACTGCAAACGCAATGACCAGCCTCTTCCAAGAAGGCCGCCTCTCCAAAGGTCGCGCCTGATCTGCCGCCACCACAATAGGATTGTCGGATCCCATCTAATCCCTCTCAGCCGGGGACATTTTCCTCCGTCTAGTCTAGCACCGGCCACTGGTCACCGGCCCCCGGTCGCAGTTTGCCTCCCCCCACCAGAGTGCTAAAATCCAATGGACCCCTATGCCTGCCAAGACTCTCTATCAAAAAATCTGGGACGGCCACGTCGTCTATGAAGAGCCGGGCAACCCCGCGCTCATCTACATTGACCGCCACCTCGTCCATGAAGGCACATCGCCGCAGGCTTTCTCCGGCCTGCGCGCCGAAGGCCGCAAGGTTCGCCGCCCCGATCTCACCTTCGCCGTGATGGACCACTCCGTCTCCACCACCGACCGCACCCTCCCCATCCTGGACACCGACGCGCGCCTCCAGTTCGAGGCGCTGGCGAAGAACTGCGCGGAATCCGGCGTGCGCCTCTTCGACATGAACAGCAAGAATCAGGGCATCGTGCACATCATCGGCCCGGAGCTGGGCATCACCCAGCCCGGCCAGACTCTCGTCTGTGGCGACAGCCACACCTCGACGCACGGCGCTTTCGGCACGCTGGCCTTCGGCATCGGCACCAGCGAAGTCGAGCACGTCCTGGCCACGCAGTGCCTGGTGCAGTCGCGCTCAAAGACGATGCACGTGGTCGTGAATGGTAAGCGTCCGCGCGGCGTTAGCGCCAAGGACGTAATCCTCGCCATCATCGGCAAGATCGGCATCGGTGGCGGTAATGGGCACGTCATCGAATACGCCGGCGAAGCCATTCGCGGGCTCTCCATGGAAGGCCGCATGACCGTTTGCAACATGTCCATCGAGGGCGGCGCGCGCGCCGGGATGGTCGCACCGGATGAGACGACGTTTGCCTATCTCGAAGGGCGGCCGTTCGTCCCTCGCGGCAAGGATTTTCAAATCGCTGTCGGGGGCTGGAATCTGCTTGTCAGCGACGCGGGCGCGAAGTTCGACATGACCGTGGAGCTTGACGCCGCGTCCCTCGCGCCACAGGTTACTTGGGGCACCAACCCCGGCATGGTTACCGACGTGACCGGACGCGTCCCCGATCCCGCCAGCTTCCGCGACATCAACGATCAGAAGGCCACCGAGGGCGCGTTGAAATACATGGGCCTCAAACCCGGCACAAAGATTGTGGACATTCCGCTCGACCGTATCTTCATCGGCTCGTGCACCAATTCGCGCCTCGATGATTTACGCGCCGCGGCCAAGTTCGTCGCCGGAAAGCACGTCGCCAAAAACATCAAGCAGGCGCTGGTCGTTCCCGGCTCGCGCGGCATCAAGGCCGCCGCCGAAAAAGAAGGTCTCGACAAGATTTTCCGTGATGCGGGCTTCGAGTGGCGCGACGCCGGATGCAGCATGTGCATTGGCATGAACGCCGACGTGCTCCCGGCGCACGAGCGCTCCGCCAGCACCTCGAATCGCAATTTTGAGGGCCGCCAGGGCAAAGACAGCCGCACCCATCTGGTCAGCCCGCTCATGGCTGCCGCCGCCGCGATCGAAGGGCATTTCGTTGACGTACGTTCTCTCGACGTCGCGAACATCGAGTAGGTTGTTCCGTCATTCCGAGCGAAGCGAGGAATCTCTCTTCGTTTGAGAAAGAAAGTAGAGTTGAATGCAACCCTTCACCGCACACACCGGCATGGTCGCGCCGCTGGACCGCGTCAATGTGGACACCGACCAGATGATCCCCAAGCAGTTCCTGAAGCTGCTCACCAAGGAAGGCTTCGGGCGGGTTCTCTTCTACGACTGGCGCTATCTCCCCGGCGAAAAGCCCAATCCGGAGTTTGTGCTGAACTTCCCGCGCTACAAGGGCGCATCGGTGCTGCTGGCGCGCACCAATTTCGGCTGCGGCTCCAGCCGCGAGCACGCCCCCTGGGGCGTCAAGGACTTCGGGTTCCGCGTCATCCTCGCCCCGAGCTACGCCGACATTTTCTATAACAATTGTTTCAAGAACGGGATTCTCCCCGCCACGCTGACCGAAGAACAAATTGAAGAGCTGTTTCAGCGCACGGAAAAGGACGAAGGCTACTCCCTGACGATTGATCTGCCGAACCAGTCCGTCACCGACAAGCACGGCCTGCTCTACAGATTCGAGATTGCACCCTCGCGCAAAGAAGTCCTTCTCAAGGGCCTTGACGACATCGGCACGTCTTTACAGCACGAGGCCGCCGTCACCGCCTACGAAAAAGCCCATCCTGGAACGGCAACAATGTTCGACCCGGTTGACGTAAAGTTCTACTCGAATGGCCGCTGACGTTTACGCAAGTTCGCCCGCGGGTTCGGGCGATTCGGGGGCGGCGGGAGCCGGACCTTTTAGTTCGGCGAGCAAGATTCCTGCAAGCACCAGCGCCGCGCCGATCAACGCGCGTCTTCCCAGCCGCTCATGGATCACCACATACGACGTGAGCGCCGCAAACACCGGTTCGAGCGTGAACAGGATGGCCGCGTGGCTCGGCGTCGTGTATCGCTGCGCCCACATCTGGAGCGTGAACGCCGCGGCTGTGGCAAACACTGCGCACAGCGCAATCGCGGCATAGATTTCCCAGCGGTTTTCAAAGTACGGCCTCTGCCATCCCAGCGCCGCCGTCCCCGCTGCCGTGAAGGACGCCAGCGCGGCGCACGAGGCCACCTGCAATACGCTGAGCGCCGCCACCGAATGCCGCCGCGTGTACTGCCCCACCAGGATGATGTGCACCGCGTACAACGCCGCCGCCACAAACGTGAGCAGGTCGCCGACATTCAGATGACGGATCCCCGCGGGCGGCACGGTGAGAAGGTAAAGGCCCACGAATGTGCCCAGCGCACCGGCATACACCCACATGGTTTGCCTTCGCCGCCAGAAGATGTACAGCAGCAGCGGCACAAGCACCACACCGGAGCCGGTGACAAGGCCTGACTTTGCCGGCGTGGTATAAAGCAAGCCGGCCGTCTGGAACGCGTATCCGCCAAACATGAAGAAGCCCAGCGCCGCCCCGGCCACAAGCTCCGCGCGCCGCAAATGGCGAAGCGCCCGCGGCTGAATCGCAGCCATAAATAAGGCCGCAAGCGAAAACCGCACGGCAAGAAATACGAACACCGAAGCGTAACTGAGAGCCGCTTTGACGACGACAAACGTCGCGCCCCACATCAGCGAGCACAACGTCAGTGCCAATTCCGCGCGTAGCCGCTTACTCATCGATGGTCCGCACTCCGCCCACGAAAAGCAACGAACGTAGCATCCTGCGCAACGGATGACAATTCAACGAGACGATTTGGACGCGTTGCGGCGGGAGCGAAGAGCAGGAGTTCAGCGAGGTTTCTCTGTTGCTGCGCCCGAAACGCCGAGGAGCGTGAGCAGAACACGTTTCAAACCGAGCTCGCGGCCGGACGAGTCGTACCATTCCTGGAGCGAGTGCGCGCCGCCGCCCGTGCCGCCGGCGCCGATGGCGATGGCGTCCAGGCCGAGAGAAAGCGGAACGTTGGCGTCAGTAGAAGAACGTTCAAGGCGCGACTGGAGCCCGAGAGAATCATCCGCGGCGCGCAGGGCGGCGAGGAGTTCGGAGCCTTCGCGCAATTCTCCGCCGGGACGGCTGCCGAGCGAATTGAGTTTCCATTCCAAACTGCCGCGGCTTCGATCACGCGCCGATTCCATTTCATCGCGCACCCCGGCGGAAATACTTTCGCGCAAGGCACTTTCCAGGCGCACCAATTCGTCCTCGCTCTCGGAACGCAGATCCACTTTCAAGCGCGCAGCATGCGGGATGGAATTAACGGACGTGCCTCCTTCGATCTCTCCGATATTGAATGTGGTTCGAGGATTCTGCGGCACACGCGTGTTGATAAAGCGAACGGCGCCGCGCACCAGAGCATTAATCGGATTGGGCAGGCCAAAATCCGACCAGCTATGGCCGCCCGGACCGGCGACGACGACTTCGATGCGCTTGGAAGCGAGAGCCATCGTGCTGGCGTGGTCAATTCCCGCGCCGTCGAGCACGACAACAGCTTTCAGACGATCATGATACTCGTCCACCAGGGCGCGCATGCCGCGCAAATTCCCCTCCCCTTCTTCGCCCACGTTGGCGACAAACAAGATCGTTCTTTGCGGCTTCAAATGCGCTGCCTGGAAAGCCCGCGCCACGGCGATGAGAGTGGCGAGGCCCGTTCCGTTATCCGAAATTCCGGGAGCGTAGATGCGGCTTCCTTCGCGGCGCACACGAATCTCCGTGCCGGCGGCAAATACCGTGTCTAAATGAGCGGAAATCACAACGAGTTCGCGATCATTGACTCCGCGCAGCTCGCCGATAACGTTTCCCGCGGAATCCACCTCCACGCGCAGTCCCGCGGCGGCCAGCGATGCTTTCAGCGCGGCGGCGCGTTCCGCTTCATGAAACGTGGGCGCGGGAATGGAAGTGATGCGCGCCTGCTCGTCGTTGATGGCCTCCACATTTTTCCCGAACCAGGCGAGCGCTTCCTGCACCTGCGGATTGCCAGTCAGTTGAGCAGCGGCAATGGCCGCGGATCCCCGGGGGAAAGCCGCTGAACGAAGAGGCATGGTGAACAGGATAGCGCAAAGAAGAGCGCGTTTCATGGGCGGAAATCGTTTCCAACACATGCCCGAAACTCACTTTTGCACGTCGCGCAGATGAGGGCAGGAAACATTCGGGTTAATTCCGCGTTTTCTCTGCGCATAGGGCAAGGATTTCACTGTCCGTCAGAATGCGTGGCGACTGTTTCGCGGCGTCGAAGATGCGGCTGACGAGCTCCTCGCTTGCAGGGATGCCGTGGCGCTCGAGCCAGAAAAGCACGTTGGATTTTCCGCTCATCGGTCCGATTTCGATGATCTGCTCGAGGCCAAACAACTGCGCTGGCACGCCGCTATAGACAGAATTGGCCAGCGCCGTGTCGTTTTTATGAAGCGCCTTGATGATCGCGGCGGCGTGAACGCCCGTTGCGGTGCGGAAGGCATCCCTGCCGATGACGGGATAATTCGGCGGGATACTTGTGTGCGTGGCCGCAGCCACTTTTTCGCAGTATTCCTTGAGCCGCGAAAGGTCGCGGTCAATGAGGCCGAGCAAGCGCAGATTGACGAGCATCAATTCCATGGGCGTATTGCCGACACGCTCGCCGAGAGAATTGGCCACGGCATGAATCTGGTTCGCGCCCGCGGCGATCGCGGCAATCGAATTCGATATGGCCAAGCCGCGGTCGCAGTGGCCGTGCCAGTCCACGCGGATTTTCTCGCCGGACGGCTTCACAATCTGCTCGATGGCGAATCTCACGAGGCTGTAGGCACCCTCCGGGGTGGCGTGGCCCACCGTGTCGCAAAGGACGATGGCGCGCGCTCCGAAACGAATCGCCGTGGTGTACAGGCGCTTCACTGTTTCCGGATCGGTGCGCACGGTGTCTTCGGTCACGTACATGGAGGGCAGTCCGTGCTCCACCGTGAAACGCACGGCGCTTTCCGTTGTCCGTTCGAGATGATCCACGGTCCAGTCCTCGACCAGCCGCCGGATGGGGCTCGACCCCAGAAATGTGGCGGCCTCGATCGGAATCCCCACGCGCTGCGAAATCTCGACGATGGGACGGATATCGCTCTCGACCGTACGCGCCGCGCAATTCGGACGAATTTTCATTCTATTCGAAGCGATCTCGCGGGCCAATGCTTCGGTGTCCGCGGCGGCGCGCGGCCCGGCGGCGGGCAGGCCGATATTGACCGAATCAATTCCGAGGGCCTCCATCAGGTGCAGGATTTCTATTTTCTCTTCGATGCTGGGATCAAAGACGGAAGGGTTTTGCAGGCCGTCGCGCAGGGTTTCGTCGTTCAGAAGAACGCGGGTGCCAGGAGGGATCGCCAGCGGCGAGGCTTTGTTCCAATCGTAAGTCAGGTCGTTTTCGGCCAACGGATCCATCCCCCGGCCACGACGCACTAATAGCGCAGGGTATAGCTGTGCGGCTGCTGCGCGGGATCGGGGCGATACAACGTCTTGCAAAACTCGCAGCGGTAGATTTCCACGCTGGGGCCGATCAGCGCGGCGGTCTCCTTCGGGTAGTCATACCAACGCTTGAGGTGGCCGTTGCAGAGCTTGCCATTGGCGTCCTTTTCGTCGCAGGCGCGCTGCTTGGGCTTGCAAGTCTTGACTTTGGGCGCAGCGTCCGCCACAGGCAATGCAGCGCTGGGCGTCGTTCCCGGAGTCGTGGTTGTTTCGTCGGCCATGTTGCTTACTCCTTGGGCCATGAAAGTTGCCGGGTTAAACCCGGCGCTACACAAAAACCGTCAAACGCGGTCGTTGCGGAAGAACGCATTCAATGCGCCGCGCACGTTTCGCATCCGAGCCATGATGCCGCGAGCGAACGCAAAGAGCAAGAAGGCACCCGCGCCCCCCCCAATCAAAACCCCGACCACCCGCCCGGCTCCGGCCGCCTAAGCGCCTGAACTGCCATCCAGCACGGTATGATGTCAAAAACCACCATCACCAAAAGCATATGCAATCCCGCGTCCCCCCATCCCTGCCCGAAGGATAGAATATGGACGCCTCCAGACATGATGAAACTGAGCGCAACAAACAAGGTAGGGCCCGCCAGAATGACCTCAGATGCAAGGTAGGTCTTTAGAGGACGTTTACCACGGATAAAGACCGCTCCCAGCAAGAGCATCCAACAAACTGAAGGAATCTCCGCGAGGAGAAACCAGTAGTCCCCGCTGGGAAGCCATCGCGAAAGCAAGAATACCCAGCCGGCACGGGGCGGCAACATGCCTGGATTCATACCCGAAGAAAAAAACCCTATCTCGCAGAGGCTGATACAAACCAGGTACCATCCCAATTTCCTTTCTCTTGAAGTCATGTCTGAACCATTAGCCGTTGCGCCCACGCTTCTTCAACCCCGTAAAATTGGAGTATCGCGCGTGGCGCAGACGCGAGTATATCATTCGCGTATTATCCATTGTAGGTAGAGGATGTGGTGAGATGAGTGCGGCTCGAAAAGAGCGGCACTTAAATTCGTCTCAGCGGCAAGTGTGTGCGCCGCCAGGTTGGCAAGAGGCGAAAGGCGCCCACTTCGGAAAGCGGCCGCTACAAATGCACATCCATAGGCTGGTAGAGAGATTGGGTGACACAATTCCCGGACAGAGCGCTACGTCGGGGTGACGCGCCAAGGCTCGGCGTATTCCACCGAGAGCATCCACAACCCTTGAGACGGAACCGTGGGGCCGGACTTGGAGCGGTCGCGCAGCAGGTAGAGGCGATCAATGTCTTCGGGCTGAAGCTTGCCGCGGCCGGCGTCGAGGAG
>JBGPGF010000136.1:0-8196 GCA_041483755.1 Terriglobia bacterium
CGCCGGCGTGCTTGGCCGTCTCCGCGAGCTTCATCTGAAAAAACAGATCGTCCATCCATGCGACGACTCTTCTCATGGTTTGCGTTGCCTCGCTCTTCACACTATTCTTCGATGCCGTACAGTAGAATAGCGCGAGAGGACCCCGCACGACGAGTTTGTCAACCGACGAATGGCCACGCATCCCGAAGACGAACGCATTGCCCGCGCGGGCCCGCGCGAGGTGACGCTGTACACGCGGCCCGGATGCCATCTTTGCGACGAGGCCAAGGCGGTGATCGCCCCGCTCGTGCGCGAGTTCGGCGCGACATTACGCGAAGTCAACGTGGATGCCGACCCGGTTCTCCGCGAGCGCTACGGCGGGGATGTGCCGGTGATTTTCCTAGGCGCGCGCAAGGCCGCGAAGCATCGCGTCAACGCCGAGCAGTTTCGGCGTCAACTGGGGCGGGCCGGCGAAGCCAGCACTACTTAGCGTGAAGCAACTCGCGGATCGCCAGCGGCTGTTGCAGCTGATTGCGGTTCCAGCCCTCGGAGCGAATCTGGCGTTCGAACGCGGCGATGCGCTCGGGTTCGGGCGGGTGCGAGCGAAAATATTCCCGCAGGGCTTGAATGGGCACGCCGGCGATTTCTTCGACAGGTGAAGAGGCTTGCGTTTCGGTTTGCTGGCGAAGCTGGCCGAGGCGCGACATGGCGTCCACGGCGCCGGCGGGCGAATAGCCAGCGGCAACGGAAAGCTCCAGGCCCAGGCGGTCGGCCTCCAGTTCCTGCTCCTTCGTATAGCCGGCCTGAAACAACTGCACGCCGAAGGAGCCGAGTTGATAGGCGGCGCCAAGGCCAAGCTTGCGGCTCGCCAGTTCATATTGCAGCCTTTCAATCGCGTGCCGCGCGTCCACGTGGGTGACTTCATGCCCCAGAATGGCCGCTAGTTCGTCTTCGGTATCGAGCAGTTTCAACAGACCGCGGCCCACGAAGATTTGCCCGCCGGGCATGGCGAAGGCGTTGACGAAGTTTTCGTCGGGCAGATAATGAAACGTGTACGCGATTTTCTTGCGATGAACATTCCGGGCGACGCGCATGCCGACGACATTCAAGTAGCGGCTGATGGCCGGTGCCTGCGGATCGGATGCGCTTGGCGCGGTGTACCCCTCGCTGGCGGCCAGTTCGCGGCCCACGCTGTTTTCTTCTTCCTCGCTGACGCGCGTCAGCGTCAGCGGCAAGCGCTCCGCTTCGCGCTCCGCGTCGGCGACGATGTAAAGCAGCGGGCGCGGCGTGATTTCGACGCGAGCTTTCTTGCGCTGCAGGCTGGTAATCGCCAGCACTCCGGCAATGCACAGAATCAGGGCGATGATGATGCGGCGGATCATAGATACCTGCGCATGACCTCGCGATAGCGCGCGTACAGAAAGCTCACCAATAGCAAGACGGCCCCAAGGCCCATGAAGGAAAAGACGCGGCCGACCTTGTCCAGCGTCCAGACGTCCACCGCGACAATGCGCCCGACGCAGAGCAGCAAGAGCGCCAAACTGAACCAGCGGAAGGCCCGTTCGCCCAGCGGCAGCGTCACGACGAAGAGCACCAGCGCCTCGAGGCCCCACGCCGCGGTCACGTACGTCCCGCGCACCTCGATACTGATGAGCACGGTCATAAGAATCGTGGGAACGAAAAAGAAGAGGTGGTGCGCGTTGGCGTCAAACCAGCGGAACAAGGAAGCCACGCGCGATCCCGCCGCCGTTCCGGAAGCTTCCGCAGCTCCGGCGGAGCCACCGCGCCGATTCCTCTCCCGCAGCGCGAAAACCAGCAGCACAAAGAATACGGCGCAGGCGAGCGATACCGTCAGCGTCCGCCGGTTCGGAAAGGAGCTGCCCGCCACGGCGGTCAGGTAGAAATTTTCGAAGGCGCAGCGCGCGGCAACCAGCAGCGTCCCGGCATAGGACTGCGTGGCAAGAGTGGGCTCCGCAAGACCGCGTCCGAGAAAATAGGCGGCGGCAGCGAGCAAGGCCCAGCCAACCGCAACCCAGGCGGGGGCCAGCTCGAATCGCGCCAGCGCGGCGATGGCGCCGCTGCCAAACCAGAGCAGCGCGGTGCGCATCCACGGTGAGGGTTCCGCTTCCGCGCCGCTCTTTTCTTTCGGGCTGGTGAATGCCATCGCGTAATAGATCGCAGCAAGCAGCCCCACTGTCAGCACGGACACGGACACCGGGCCAATGCGGTCCGCGCCATTCAAGTCCGCGAAGAAGATGCGCCCAAAACTCAGCGTGAACAAGCAGAAGCCCTGGAGCGTCAGCGGCCGGTACTTCAGCGCGCGAGCAGTTTCAATCAGGACGAGACCGAACACGCCCCATGCAAGGCTGATCGCCGCATTCGTGACTTCCGCCCACAACAGAGAGGCCACGAGGATCGTGCCAATCCAGGTGTACGCCCCGCGCAGGCCGCCGTAGCGCTCGAAGTTTTCATCGGCGCGGCTGCCCGGTCCGCGCAAGCTGGACGGCGTTTCGATCCGGCACGCCGTCACGTAAATCAGCGCCGTGGAGATCCCCACGGTGACCAGCCGCAGGCTCATGCCGTGCCACTCCGTCGTGTCCGGCAGATGAATGAAGAACAGCCGCACCGTGGCGAGCAGCGCGGAGAGATGACCGCACGCCGAGAGAACTTCGTCCTCGATGCGCCGGCCCAGGAGAACAAGCGCTGCGGCCGCCAGCGTCCACAGCACGGCGACCCACATTGTCGGGATGGCCACCCAGATCGAGCTCAGGAGAAAAACCGTCGCGGCGCATTGCGCCAGCTTGGCCGCGCCCGTGTCAATCGCGCTTGCGTCGCGGTCCAGCAGGCGTGGGGCGAGGCAGCCGTCCAAGTAGAGAGCCAGGGCGATTGCCAGAAGCATCCAGCCAAGCGCAGGGTCTGGCGCGCGCCACTCGGTGAAGCGTGGCAGGAGGTCCTGCAAGAAAACATAAACGGAAACCACACCGGCGGCGGCCCAGCCTAGCTTGCGCAGGTGCTCCTCGCCGAGCCGCCAGCCGGCGATGAGAAACACTTCCGCCTCGACAAGCCACAGAAGCTCACGCCGCGCGCCGGAGTAGCGGTAGGGAATGGCGACGGCAATCAGCGACGCGCCGAACGTGGTCGTCAGAATGTAAGCCGCGTGGCGGCCCAACTTCCTCGAAAGCGTGGCCAGCCCCAGATAAATTGCGGCGACGACCAGGAGGAACCAGAAGCGCAGCTCCGGATGGAACGATTGATGATGGAGAAGAGCGAGCACGCCTCCGGCGTTCAGGAAAAACGAAAGCGTCAGCCAATTGCGATCGTCACTCGAGCGCTCTTGGCGAAGAAAATACGAGACCATCCAGATCAGCCAGTACAGGCAGACCAGCGCGGCGCTGGCGGGGAATTCCGGGAACACTTGGTGGCCGCGCGCCGCGTAGATCTGGTCGAGCCACAGCCAATGAAGAAGATAGGTTGCGAAAATGGCGAAGGGCTCGATCACATACCAGCGGCGGCGCCAGAGAATGATGACCAGAGAAGCCGCCAGCGCCGCGGAAGCGATCAACGTACCGAGACGGATTTCGCTGACGCCGACGGAGACAAATCCGAGCAAGTAGGCGAAGCCGGTCACGACCTGCGAATCGTAGCGCAGCGTGTGAGCGACCATCGCGGCGGCCGCGGCGAAAAGAAGCACAAAGCCCCAGGCCGGGCTATTCACAATCTTTACCGCATCCACATTGTGAATCGCATAGGTGGTGAGATAGATGGCGGCCCAGCCGCCGCCAAGCACGGCGCGCGCAACGATGCGATACCGCTCGCGCTTCTCGCCGACCACCCCCACGGCCAATAACAGCAAGCTCAATCCGTAGGCCATCGCGACTTTTCCGAACGGGGTGAGCCTCGGCAGAACCAGAGTGAGCAGGTAGGCGAGCCCGATGACCAGCAGGGTCACGCCAATCTTGTTTAGCCAGTTCGTTCCCAGTTTTTCTTCGAAGGAAGCACCTTTTGCGGCGGCCTGTTTCCAATTTACCGGGGCGGGGGGCGTGCTCAGAGGGCCGCCGGACCGCGGCGGCGGAAAAGGCGCAACCTCGCGCGGCTTGGTTATAGGCGGGGCCAAAAGCGGAGGCGCTGCGGGAGCAGGAGCAGGTGGAGCAGCAGCGGGAAGTGTCGCCGGCGTTGGTGGCGCCGCCACGGGGTGACGAATTTCTGCCTCAACAGGAGTCTTGGCGGCAGGCTGGCGCAGCGCGCCGACTTCTTTCTCGAGATCAAAAATGCGCCGCGTGAATTCCGCGAGCCGGCCTTCGAGAAATGCGCGAGTGCTATTGGCGGCCGCCTCGGCGCTGCTCGCCCGCCGGGCCAGCCAGATGGCCACGACGATCCCCACGAAGTAGGCGAAGACGTCCATTGTCGGGCGAGTGGCGCGGAGTCTATCACAGGCTTGGGGAAACCAGGAGAATTCGGCAGGCGGTTCAGCCGAGCGGAGGAGTGGGAGAAGAATTAGTGCGCCGCGGGGAGCTTTGCGCCGACGGACTTGTCCGGCACGTCGCCCTCGCGGCCTTTCACGCGGTCGTACACGGAAATTTTGGCCACCGAGCCGAGGCTCTCGTTGTAGTAGGTGGGCACGCCCAGCGCCGTGCGCAGCTCTTCGTTGAACTTACGCAGATTCACCAAATGCTCCGCCAGCGCGGGGAGCTTCAGGCCGTCGTCAGTGAGCAGGAATTTCTGGTAGCCGGCGTCCCACAGCCGCGTGAATTGCCCATGCAGCATGATGGTCGGCTGAATCGTGATTTCGTAACGACCGTTGGGGTGAATGCGGAACTCCGCGCCGCAGCCGTATTTTTCCACGCGCGCCACGCCGCGCGTGCTGCCCACGCTGAAGCCGTGCGCCGCCAGTTCTTCAATTGTCGCTGGAGAAAACCGTTCGTTGATGTTCCACATGGCAAGTTCAGGGTAAAGGACTCGCGGGCCGCTGTAAAGTTCCGCCGGAGGGCTACGGCAAATCCACGTCCAGGGCGTAGATTTCCCGGCTCGTGATGTCACGCGTATACACGCGTGAATCGTCCGGCGCGTGGCCTGCCCAGGTGCCCCAGTTTCCGGAGTACCAGCGAAAACCTTCCAGGCTGAAAAGTTTTTCGGGATGGCTGTCGCCCAGCCGCAGGCGGTAAGAAGCGGTTGGCTTAGAAAGGAAATCTTCGTAGTAAAGATAGCGGCTGTCCGCCGACCAGTAAGGATAACCGGCCGCCCCGGCATATGGAAGCCACACGGACCATTTTTGTGTTTGGAAGTCAAAAAGCATGATCTGCTTCGAGTTGGTGGAAAGGGCCGCGAGATAGCGGCCGTCCGGCGACCATCGCGGGCTGAAGAAGCCCTCGGAACCGGGAATGACAGTGGTCTGACGAGTGTTGAGGTCCACGATTCGGATGTCTAGTGGCTCCGTTGACGCAAGGTCCGACCTGCGCCCGAAAGCCATTCGAGCGCCATCGGGGGACCATTCCGCATCCACTTCGTTGTGGCTTTCAGGCAAAAGCTCCTCGGACGCACCGCCCTGCGCGGATATCAGGAATATTTTCCACGGTTTTCCGATCCGAACGCCGAGGAACGCGATGCGGGTTCCATCCGGCGACCATCGAGGCAACCCGGCATACCCGTCGGCGTAGCTGACCAGTTGCAGCCGCTCACTGCCATCCGCGCGGCTGCGCCATAGGCTGCCGTCGGGAATCGTGACATAGGTGACCCATTTTCCGTCGCGCGAGAAGTCCACTTCACTGGCGGAGATACCGTTCAAGAAGGGCACGAACTGCCGCGATTTCATGTCGTAACGAACAAGTTCGCCGCGTGGCTGCGTGCCCACCACGAACAGCTTCTTGCCATCCTTCGCAGGCAGTGGTGCGGCAAACGAAAGTGGGCCAAAGGTCAATTGGACGGGATTCCCGGAAGCCTTGTGGAAGAGGCCACGCTCCTCCGGAAGGACATAGATGTTTTGCGAAGTGGCGCCGCTCACAAAGACATAGTAGCGGCCATCACGTGTCCACCCGCTGCCGAACTCGACGGGCGGATTGTGCCAGCCGGGCAGCAAAGGGTGCAGATTCGAGCCGTCCGTCTGGACTTCCCAAAGGGAATAAGCAGTTTTCTCGCTTTCGTAGAGCGTGAATCGGACGCGGCTGCCATCCGGAGAAAGGCGGGGCGCTCTCGGCACGCCGTCGACCGTCACAATGAGTTTCGGGTCGGCGCCATCGGCCTTGGCCAGATACAAGCCAGGACCTTTGGCGAACAAGAGCTGTTTTCCATCGCGAGACCATGAGGCACCGCCAGCGACAATATCGGAAATGCGGCGGGGGGAACCAGACGGAAGCGGCACGGCCCACAGAGATTTCTCGCCCTCGATTCCTTTCGATCCTTCCGAGGCCATGACCAGGAGCTGCGAGCCGTCGGCTGAAATGTCCGTCTCGTAGGCGACACGAAAAGGCGTCGGAATCGTTGAGATTTCACCGCCCGCGACGGAGACCTGCGTAACTCCAGATCCCCCGAAGAAGTAGAGGCGGGAACCATCCGTGACCATTCCGTATTTTGGCAAACCGTCATGGGTGATCTGCGTCGAGCCGGTGACTCTTGGCGGTGGCAACGGGGAGAAAAGCCAAACGAACGCAGCGGCAATGAGAACGGCGGCAACGCCAGCCACGGCCGCCCAGACCCAGCGGGGCCGCTTGCGAGGCGCAGCGGGCTCGGCCGCTGCTGGCTGAGCGACGCTCACTTTTCCGGAGGAGGTGTCGCGCTTGAGTCGCTTTAGATCCGCGCGCAACTCCGCGGCGCTCTGGTAGCGGACGTCGCGGTCCTTTTCAAGAGCCGTGTTGATGATGCGCTCGAGATCCGGCGGGATTTCGGAATTCAAACGCAGGGGCGGTGCGGGCGCCTTGTGAAGAATGCAGTCGAAGATGGCGGCGGAAGTGTCCCCATGGAAGGGTAGTTTGCCCGTGGACATTTCGTAGAGCACTGCCCCGAAAGAAAAAATATCTGTCCGCGCGTCCAATTCCTTGCCCAAGGCTTGCTCAGGAGACATGTAGGCGACCGTGCCCAGCGTGCTGCCGGGGCTGGTGAGGTGTTCGTCCTGCGACGCGCTGATCGTGGCTCCACCGAAATCGGAGCTGCCCAGCATGCTGATCTTCGCCAGGCCGAAGTCGAGAATCTTGGCGTGGCCGCGGGCCGTGACGAAGAGATTGGCGGGCTTGATGTCGCGGTGAATGATGCTCTTGGCATGAGCGGCATCGAGGGCGTCGGCAACCTCGATCCCCAGGTCCAGCAGGCGCTCCGTCTCCAGCGGATTGCCGTGGATCAGTTGCTTCAGCGTCTGCCCTTCCATGTACTCCATCACAATGAAAGGGTGCCCCTGCGATTCGGCAATTTCGTAGATGGTGCAGATATTGGGATGATTCAGCGCGGAGGCGGTGCGCGCTTCGCGGCGGAACCGTTCGAGCGATTGGGCATCGTGAGCCACGCTGTCCGGCAGAAACTTTAGCGCGACGAAGCGGCTGAGCTGAGTGTCCTCGGCCTTGTAAACCACACCCATTCCGCCGCCGCCCAGCTTCTCGACGACCCTATAGTGCGAAATCGTCTGTCCCAAGATGGATTGGAGAGCATCCATGAGTGGCGACATCTTAGCAGAGCTTCATGCCGTCCGCAGCGCGATCTATCCGCTTCACAGAATCCCTTTGCCCCGAAGCGGTCGTTATGGGATAATCTCAATGTCAATGCTTGCTCGAATCCAGAGGACGATTGCTTGTTGCTGTCTGAACGCGTGCGCGTGTTGTATGCGCGTGTCTTCTGGGACGGGAGCCTGACGGCATAGACTGAAGAATTCCTAGCCGGAATGGGAGCCCACCACCAGAGGACACACTGGCCGGTGGGTTTTTTAGTTTTGGAACGTGATTTGCGGCTTGCCTGTTCCGGCAGGACACGCAGAGGGGATACTCTAGGACTATCAGGATATGGCCACGGCTGAGCGTTTAGTTCCGGGGGTTTACATCCAAGTCGGACCAAATGAGTCCGCGGGGCAGTCGCTCGTGGACCGCATCGGCAACACGCCGCTACTCCGCCTGGCGCGGATTGGCCGCGATTTCCCGAATGTGGAGTTCTACGCCAAGGCCGAATGGTTCAATCCCGGCGGTTCCGTCAAGGATCGTCCGGCGCTGAGAATGATTCAGGCCGGACTGGCGAGCGGCGAAC
>JBGPGF010000137.1:0-8162 GCA_041483755.1 Terriglobia bacterium
CATCACACCCACATCCGCCGAAATTGGAATGGTGCCGCAGAACTACATTAAACTCACGGGCCAGCAGGCGGGACAGATGATTCGCCTGGTCGAAGCGCTCGAAGAGCATGACGACGTGCAGCACGTGTACGCCAATTTTGACATTGACGAGAGCGAAATCCAAGCCGCTGTCGGCGCGAATTGAACTCCCCCTCCACTGCGCCCGCTCAAGGAAGAACTCCTTAGATTGTGTTGCGCCGGGGCTTGACACGCCAACAAAGCGGAAATACTGTTCTTGCTGCCGGCGAAAATCAATGAAACGGCGCCACTTCATCCATTTCATTCTTGCCCTGCTTGCGCTGCCCTGTTGCGTTCGCGGGGAGACGGGGTACGACGCGTGGCTGCGCTACGCGCCCTTGGACGCGGCCGCGCGCACGCGTTATGAGGCATTGCCCGCGAGGGTCACCGCGCTGGGCGATTCGCTCGTTCTTAAGACAGCACAACAGGAGCTCATTCGCGGTGTGCACGGAATGCTGGGGAAAGATTTGCGAGCCGAGGCGCGCCTGCCGCAAGGCAGCGCCATCATTCTCGCCACGTTCGATGACCTCCGGCGCGCCGCGCCCGCGCTTGACCTCGACGCGGCTGTTGCCGAAAGCCTCCGCGAGGACGGCTACTGGCTGAAGACCGCCAAGCGCAACGGCTCCCCGGTTCTCATCATCGCTGCGCGCAACGACCGCGGCGTACTCTACGGGGCTTTCGCGCTGCTGCGCAAGATCGCTCTCGGCGAAGCCGTCGCGTCGCTCGACGAGCGCCAGTCGCCCTATGCTCCGGTTCGCTGGGTCAATGAGTGGGACAATCTTGACGGCACGATCGAGCGCGGTTACGCCGGGCTCTCTATTTTCTTTGAAAGCGGCGGTGTCCGCGCCGATCTTTCGCGTGTGCGCGACTATGCGCGGCTCCTCGCCTCCGTGGGAGTCAGCGCCTGCGCCGTCAACAACGTCAACGCCGATTCACGCGTCCTCACCGCCGAATTTCTTCCGCAGCTCGTGCGCCTTGCTGAAGTTTTTCGCCCGTGGGGTGTCCGCCTGGCCGTCTCGATTGACTTCAGCAGCCCGAAGGGCATCGGCGGCCTGGATACATTTGATCCGTTCGATCCGCGCGTCGCGGCATGGTGGCAGACCGTGGTGGACACGCTCTACCGCGCCGTTCCCGATTTCGGCGGCTTTGTGCTGAAGGCGGATTCGGAGGGCCGCCTGGGTCCCTCTACCTACGGTCGTACGCACGCCGACGCTGCCAACATGATTGCCCGTGCGCTCAAGCCCCACGGCGGCCTGCTCTTCTATCGCGGTTTCGTCTACGACCACCACATGGACTGGCACAACTTGAAGAACGACCGCGCCCGCGCCGCCTACGACAATTTTGCGAAGCTCGACGGGCAATTCGCTGACAACGTCATCCTGCAAATCAAGAATGGCCCGATTGATTTTCAGGTGCGTGAGCCCGCCTCGCCGCTTTTTGGCGCACTAGAAAAAACCAACGAAGCGATTGAGCTGCAAATCTCGCAGGAGTACACGGGGCAACAGCGCCATCTCTGTTTTCTGGCGCCCATGTGGAAGGAGGTCCTTGATTTTGACCTCTACGCCCGCGGTGCGGGCACTCCGGTGAATGCGCTTGTTGCCGGAAAGGTGTTCGGCCGTCCGGTCGGGGGTTTCGTTGGTGTGTCCAACGTCGGGAGCGACGCGAACTGGCTGGGTCATCACCTGGCGCTAGCCAATCTTTACGCCTTCGGACGCCTCGCTTGGGATCCGAATCTCTCCGCGCCGCAAATTGCCGAGGAATGGACGCGTCTCACCTTTGGCAATGATCCGCGCGTGGTAAGCACCATTGTGGACTTGCAGCTTTCTTCCTGGCGCACCTTTGAAAATTACGCGGGTCCCCTCGGCGCGGGTTCGTTCACGGATATTCACGGGCTCCACTACGGTCCCGCCCCTGCATCGTCCGAGGACAATAGCTGGGGAATGTGGCACCGCGCCGATGCGCAGGGCATCGGCATGGACCGCACCGTCGCGACCGGCACCGGCTTCATCGGCCAGTATCGCGCGCCCGTGGCGCAGCGCTTTGAATCGCTGGAGACGTGCCCCGACGAGCTGTTGCTGTTTTTTCATCACGTGCCGTACACACACGTGCTGCACTCCGGCAAAACCGTCATCCAGCACATCTACGATGTGCACTACAAGGGCGCAGAACGCGCAGAGGACTATGTGCGGCAATGGCAATCGACGAAAGGCCGCGTGGACGAGCAGCGCTACGCGGAAGTCTTGGCGCGTCTGGAATACCAGGCGGGGCACGCGCGCGTGTGGCGCGACGCGATCAACGACTGGTTTCTGCGCACTTCCGGCATTCCCGATGCACATGGCCGCGCCGGGCATTTTCCTGGCCGCGTCGAAGCCGAAGCGATGCAGCTCGAAGGCTACACCGCGGTGGACGTCACGCCGTGGGAAGCGGCGTCCGGCGGCCAGGCCGTGGTCTGTGCGCCTCCCGCGCAGAAATGCTCGGCCACCTCTCGTTTCGATGGCGCCGCGGGCCGTTACAATCTGGACGTGGAATACTTCGATCAGAAAAATGGCGCCTCACGCTTCCGCGTTTTTGTCGGCGCACGCTCAGTGGATGAATGGATCGCCGGTGATACATTCCCCTCGATCAAGCCAGACTCCAGCTCCTCGACCCGCCGCCGCATCACCGGCGTCGCTCTTCACCCCGGCGACGTGATTCGCATCGAAGGCTCACCCGACGCCGCCGAGCTTGCTCCCCTCGACTCCCTCGAGTTCCATCCGTCTTTGACACATCCCTAGTGGTCTCGTTCGTGTTCGTTCTTACTTGCCTGAAAAACTGGCCTTACCGTTGACGCTGAGGACGCGCGCGAGCGCCTGGCCCGTGTAGGATTTCTTCGTCAGCGCGATTTGCTCGGGGGTGCCCTGGGCGACGATGCGGCCGCCGGCTTCGCCGCCTTCCGGGCCCAGGTCGAGAATCCAGTCGGCCTGCTTGATGACGTCGAGGTGGTGCTCGATGATGAGCACGGTGTTGCCGAAGGCCACCAGGCGCTGGAGGACTTCGAGGAGTTTGCGGACGTCGTCGAAGTGCAGGCCGGTGGTGGGCTCGTCGAGAATGTAGAGCGTGCGGCCGGTCTGGCGTTTGGACAGCTCGCGCGCCAGCTTGATGCGCTGCGCCTCGCCGCCGGAAAGCGTCGTGGCGGACTGCCCGAGCTGCACGTAGCCGAGGCCAACGTCCACGAGCGTCGAAAGCTTCTGCTGAATCTGCGGGATGTTTTCGAGCAACTTGAGCGCCTCGCTGATGGGAAGGTTCAGCACGTCGGAAACCGAGTGGCCCTTGTAACGCACGGCCAGCGTTTCGGAGTTGTAGCGGCGGCCGCGGCAAACCTCGCACAGCACGTACACATCCGGAAGAAAATTCATTTCGATGCGGCGCAGGCCGTCGCCCTGGCAAGCCTCGCAGCGGCCGCCCTTCACGTTAAAGCTGAAGCGCCCGGGGCGATAGCCGCGCTCACGCGATTCGGGGAGCATGGCGAAAAGCTCACGGATGGGCGCGAAAACGCCCGTGTACGTAGCGGGATTCGAGCGCGGCGTGCGCCCAATGGGCGCCTGGTCAATCTCGATGACTTTATCAATGTGCTCGATGCCCAGCACGGAGCGGTGCGCGCCGGGCGGTTCCATCGAGCGATAGAGTTTCTGCGCCAGCGCGCGATAGAGGATGTCGTTCACGAGCGTGGATTTGCCGGAGCCGGAGACGCCGGTGACGACGGTGAAAAGGCCGAGCGGCAGGCTCACATCGAGATTCTTCAGATTGTTGGCCGAAGCGCCGATGATCTGAATGGCTTTGCCGTTGGGGCTGCGCCGCTTCTCGGGGACGGGGATGCGCGCTCTGCCGCTCAGATACTGCCCCGTGAGCGATTCGTCGCACGCGGCGATTTCGGCGGGCTTGCCGTGGGCGACGAGATAGCCGCCCGCTTCGCCCGCACCGGGGCCGAGGTCCACGACAAAATCGGCGCGTCGAATGGTTTCCTCGTCGTGCTCGACGACGAGGACGGTATTGCCGAGGTCGCGCAACTGCGCGAGGGATTGCAAGAGACGATCATTGTCGCGGGCGTGCAGGCCGATGGAGGGCTCATCGAGGACGTAGAGGACGCCGCGAAGGCGCGAGCCAATCTGCGTGGCCAGGCGAATGCGCTGGGCTTCGCCGCCGGAAAGCGTAGCAGCGGAGCGGTCCAGGCTGAGGTAACCCAGGCCGACGGCGAGGAGAAAATCAATGCGCTCGGCAACTTCTTCCAGCGGTCGGCCGGCGATTTCGCGTTGGCGCGGCGTAAGCTGCGCGAGGATCGCGTCCACGGCGCCGCGCGCGCCGCTGAGCGACAGCGCCGTGAAACCGGCGATGGAACAGCCCGCCAGCTTGACGGCGAGACTCTCCGGGCGCAAGCGGCGGCCGTGCCACGTATTGCACAGCGTCGCCGTCATGTACTGCGTGACCCATTCGCGGTAGTTGTCGGAATTGGACTCCTCAAAGTTACGTTCGAGGAATCCGAGGACGCCATGGAATCGGAGGCCCTTTTCGACTTTCTCCTTGCCACGTCGCGCGCCCGGTGCATCGCCATTTATCTTGCCGTTTGACGGCGGATAGCCGTACAGCAGCATGTTCTGAATCTTCGGCGGGAATTTATCGAAGGGCGTCTCGAGATCGAAGCCGTGGGCGTAGGCGGCGATTTCGAGCGTGTGCTTGAGGTTGGATGAGGCCGAGCCGGGCCCCAGTCCGCCGTCAAAAAGCGGGCGCGTCCAATCCACGATCACCTTGGCGGGATCGAAATCGTACTTCGAGCCCAGGCCGTTGCAAGCAGGGCACGCGCCGTACGGCGAATTGAAGCTGAACGAGCGCGGCTCGAGCTGCGGCACGGAGATGCCGCAATCCGGGCAGGCCAGCTTTTCGGAAAAAACGTGCTCCTTGCCGGCGACGATGGCGACGGTAACCAGGCCGCCCGCGAGCTTGAGCGCCGTGGCAATGGACTGCTCGAGCCGCGTGGCGATGCCGGGCTTGATGAGCAGGCGGTCCACGACGATCTCGATGGTGTGATTCTTGCGCTTGTTGAGGCTCGGCGGCGCGTCGAGCGGGTAGAGCTCGCCGTCAATGCGCACGCGAACGTAGCCGTCCTGGGCGAGCTTTTCGAGTTCCTTGCGATACACGCCTTTGCGGCCGCGCACGATGGGCGCGAGGATCATCACACGGTCGTCGGGCTTGCAGATCTCGCCTCTGAGAATGGACTGAACGATCTGCTCGCTGCTCTGTCGCGTGATGGAACGCCCGCAACTCGGGCAGTGCGGCACGCCGACGGAGCTATAAATGACGCGGAGATAATCGTAGATTTCGGTGATCGTGCCGACCGTCGAGCGCGGCGAGCGTGTGGTGGTTTTCTGCTCGATGGCGATGGCCGGAGAAAGGCCCTCGATCACGTCCACGTCGGGGCGCTCCATCTGATCCAGGAACTGCCGAGCGTAGGCGGAGAGAGATTCTACGTAGCGGCGCTGACCCTCGGCGTAAATGGTGTCAAAGGCCAGCGAGGACTTGCCGGAGCCGGACAGGCCGGTGATGACCGTGAGGCTGTTCCGGGGTATCTCGAGGCTGATGTTCTTTAGGTTGTGCTGCCGCGCGCCGCGTACAACCAGTTTGGTCAGGCCCATATTGTTCTAGCGCTCCCCCACAGGGGCTCCGGCGCACAGCAGGCACACTGCGCCCAGAATAACTTTTCACAATAACAGGGGCGGTTGAGTACGGTCAACAACGCGCTGCGGACATAAAATAATTGGATCCTGTCCTCGGAAATTGCTCGAAAGGGATTCGAGGTTCGAGAGTGAATGCCAGAGGTTGGAAGGGAGGGGATTCCTCAATCCACGTTTGTGCCTCGGGGAGTGGGGGAGGCCTTAGAAAAACCCACATCCCTAAGCTGGGACGGCGCAAAGGATGTGTCACCAGAATTCGTCCCCTCACTTAACGTGTCGGCCACCTTTACGGGGATGGTTTGCCGCCCGGGGATGTAGATGGTAATATCCCCACCCCCAGGAGATCACCCTTCCACGGTTCGAAAAACATCTCGTACGTCACTTCCGTGCTGTCCGGTTGCCTTGCCATCACCTTTACGGTCCAGTCGGGCCACATTTCAACACCGTTTCTGTTCTCGTCGAGTGGAAGAAAACCAACTGAGACCACCTTTAGTTTCCCCAGGAAACGTTCCAGCTTTGCAACTGGTAGATTCTTGATGAACGCCTCTTTGTCATTGGGGCCGTACTTCGCTCCCCCTTTTTTCAGAGCTGCCACGATCTCGGCATCCGTCATCTCCGGATGGGAACCAACAATTTTACCGAGCACTTCGCCTGCCTCGGGGTTGCCGAGGCCCGGTCCTTGGACTGCGAAACTCTCCAACCGATCCTTGCCATCAAACCGGAAGCCGCTAATCAGGTACTGTTTTGGACGAATGGGGCCAGTTTCGCAGGGGTTTTTAGGCCTAACTTTCGGCGCCAGGGGGAGAGGCGCAGGAGGAGTGGGGCGAGGTCCTAACTCGGGTGGCCACGGCAGTTGCGGTGGTACTGGGTAACCCGCGCATCCTCCTATGTAACCCAGGACCTGGTCCTTTGGCCCTTTCCCCACATATAATTCCAGCCAATTCATGGGAGCACCAACCTCGTCATACCCGACATTTGCCTCCAGCGTCAGAGTATATTTCTTGCCGGCCAAGTCAGGATACATGGTGCGCAAGAACCCGTGGGCCCAAAGGACGTAGTTCTTGGTCAGGGGCGGTGGTTCCTGCGCCTGGGCACGGAGACACCACATCAAGACCAAGGAAGCCAGCACATTGACAGAGATCATGCATTTGAGTTTCATGGGTTCACCTGGCAATTCACGCACACATTCGGATTTCCCACCACCATGTAAACCACCTGCGGCAATTTCTGGTGAAGGGGATACTGAAGGGTAGGATAGAGCGCTGCAATCGCTGCGTTGGCGACGTCCTTGGCTTGCCGGACTGTCTTGCCCGCGGCCAAACTGTTCACAAAGTTCTGGTAACCCACGGTCCCTTGGACTAGGTCAACCAAACCTTGTTTCTCGGGCGGGATTTCGGGGTCGACGTTGAGAGCAACCATCGCCGAGATATCTGGGACAACAAGTGCCGCTCCTCCTGGCACTGCGTTTAGGTTGAGGTTCCACCAGCCGGTGAACACATCGGTAGTCTTGCAGGAGGCTATAAATACTGCCTTAGCGCCCGTCAAAAGGACCGAGCTGAGCTGCGCTTCGAATCCGTTGTTTCCGTTTGGAAACTTGAAACAGTGGCCGCCTATTTGGGTCGCGTACTGGTTGCACGGTGGGATAACCCTATAGCAATTGCCATCACTTGATAGGGAATCCCCTTCGACGCATGGGGGTGGATGAGAAATACCGGTAGTGTCCAAGTTGTAGCAGAGATTGACGCCTGGGAAAGGTGGGTTGTCACAATTGGGCGTGCGCAAGAGCCAGTTGTCGGCGAAGTCCAGCCCGGCAGAATACGAGCAGTAGGGATCGCTACTCGTACTGCAATTCACGAGATACGAGTCGCCGATGAACCCCACGACATCGACGGGGTTAAAAACATTTTCTGCCGTAAAGTCTTGGATGTTTGCGATGTCACTCCCCGTATCAATATAGATTCTATTATTAGACATTGAATTAGAAACATTCGACCTGAGGTATTTCTTGGCGGCTGTCGCGGAACCAAAATTCTGATCTTGGGGGTTACTTCCCGGAGCCCTGGGCACAAACGTCGCGGCGATGAGCTTCGGGGATGTCTTGGTCGGTGCGACACCTCCATTGAGCATCGGCCACACCGAAGACGACAGAAAATCCTTCGGCCCGAAAAGCACAGCGGGACTGCCCGTAAAGGCTGTCCAAAGTCCTAATCCCCAATTCCGCGGCTCCCCGCAGAGCGAGCAAGTGACGGATGTGCCGTGGCTGCCCTGGGTATCGAGGGGGGCAATGTTGGACAGGCCGTCCATGAGGGTGGGGCCGCCGTCGGAGGTGGCGGCGACGATACTCGCGCCGTTTGGCGCCTGATAGGTCCAGGAGTTGCCTCCGGAGGCGAGGGGCAGGGC
>JBGPGF010000138.1:0-8108 GCA_041483755.1 Terriglobia bacterium
GCACGTTCACCATCCTCCGGCGAACGGTGGACGGCATTCTCCTGGTGAGCGAAGACGAAATCGTGGCCGCAGCGCGATTGATTTGGGAACGGATGAAGATTGTCGTCGAGCCGTCCTCGGCTGTCGCCGTAGCGCCGCTGCTGCGGGCAGGCGGCGCTGCGACTCTCGCCCTTCCCCGGCGATCTGATGGCGCCGTTGCAAAGATCGGCGTCATACTCTCCGGCGGCAACGTGGAATCGAGTTGAGGTACATCCCCTGCCCCGCCGGTCTGCATCAGAAGATTACGTGGGACCTAGTGTCTTGGAAATTAGGTTATGATTGAGTTCGCCCGCAGGGTGTAACTTCTTCCGGAAGACACTCCGGAGGAGAGCGGATCCCCTGCGGCCGGCACCGTGCTTTCCGCTGCGAAACGGGCCGCGGGACGGCAAAGTATCACTCCCTTGGGACGGACAATGAAGAGACTGCGTTTCGTATTTCTCAGGGCTCTGCTGGCAGTTGTTCTCATTCTCGTTTCGCGGCCATCCATGGCCCGCAGCCAGTCGGAGAACGCCCGTCCGCGCGTCACGCAGGCAGTGGACCTCCGGAAGCTCGTTGTGCTGCGGGGAAATGTCCACCCTTTGGCGCGCACCGAATTCGACCGCGGCGCCGCTCCGGACGATCTGCCCCTCAAACGGATGCTGCTTGTGCTGCAACGCGCTCCCGAACAGGAAGCTGCGCTACAGAAGCTTCTCGATGAACAGCAGTCGAAGTCTTCCGCCAGCTATCATCAATGGCTGACGCCGAATGAGTTCGGCCGCCAATTCGGGCCCGCCGACGCCGACATCCAAATTGTGACGGGCTGGTTGGCATCGCAGGGATTCCAAGCAATTCGCGTCTCGGCAGGAAAGACCGTCGTTGAGTTCTCCGGCACCGCCGGTCAAGTACGCAACGCCTTCCACACGGAGCTCCACAAGTTCACTGTTGAGGGCGAAGACCATTGGGCCAACGCCGCCGATCCGCAGATTCCCGTCGCCCTCGCGCCCGTCGTCACCGGCATTGCATCCCTGCACAACTTTCTTAAGAAACCCATGATTCACACGCGGGGAGAATTTTCGCGGGACAAAGCGACGAACCAGGTCCGGCCGCTCTTCTCCGGCAGCGACAGCGCGGGTCCGTTCTTCGCCGTGGGGCCCGCGGACTTTGCCAAGATTTACAATTCGGCGCCCCTCCTGACCCAGGCCCCCACGCCCGTTGACGGCACGGGCCAGAGCATCGCCATCGTCGGACGGACGAATATAGACATTCAAGATGTACGGGACTTCCGGAATTTGTTTGGGCTGCCGGTGAACGATCCTCAGATCATTTTGAACGGGCCGGACCCGGGTATCGTCTCGAAGGGAGAGGAAACCGAAGCCGACCTCGACGTGGAATGGGCTGGGGCCGCCGCACCTGGGGCAACCGTCAAGTTTGTAATTTCAGAGAGCACGTTGGTTGCCGACGGTGTGGATCTTTCGGCGCTCTACATCATTGAAAACAACATCGCGCCCGTGCTAAGCGAGAGCTTCGGCGCCTGCGAGGCCCAGACGGGGAGTAGCATTGGCGCACTCTGGGAACAGGCCGCGGCGCAGGGCATTACGGTCCTCATCCCCTCGGGTGACAGCGGTTCCGCCGGCTGTGATGGTGGGAATTCCGCGACGCAGGGACTCGCCGTCAGCGGCATCGCCTCGACGCCATTCAATGTGGCGGTCGGCGGCACGGACTTCGATTACACCGGCACCACACAATCGATCTTTTGGAATCCGCCGGCCTCCAACGACCCCGTGACGCTGGCCTCTGCGCTGTCCTACATCCACGAGGTGCCGTTGAACGCCTCCTGCGCCCGGAATGGCGTCGGTTCTTGCCCGACAGTCAAAAGCAACGGCACAGACCTCGCGGCGGCGGGCGGGGGCCCGAGCGTCATTTTCGATAGGCCCTCCTGGCAGACCGGAACCGGCACCAATATCCCGCCCGACAACAAACGCCACTTGCCCGATGTTTCGCTGTTCGCCAGCAGCGGCGCGAATGACAGCTTCTACGTTGTCTGTCAGGCGGATCGCATCACCAGCGGCACTTCGTGCGACGCGAGCACGGGTTCGATTCACTTCCTGGGCGTCGGAGGAACATCCGCCTCCGCGCCCGCTTTCGCGGCAATCATGGCGCTTGTGAATCAGAAAACCGGCCAGCGCCAGGGCAATGCCAACTATGTGCTCTATAAGCTGGCTGCGCAGCCCGGCGCGAGCTGCGATTCGAGCGATCCTGCAACGATCACCAATGCGAACTGCATCTTTTACGACACGACCGTGGGCAACATTTCAGTCGCGTGCGCGGGCGCCTCACCGAATTGCAGCAAGACAACCGCGGGCGGCTTCGGCATCCTGGTGGATGACCCCACCAAGCCAACTCCTACCCCGGCATGGACCACTACGCCCGGCTACGACATGGCCACGGGCCTCGGCACCGTGAACGCAGCCAACTTGGTGAACAACTGGAGTACGGCCTCGTTCACGCCCTCGGCGACGGTGCTCACCCTCAATGGCGGAGCTGCCGTCAGTATTACGCATGGTCAATCGGTCACCGTCAGCGCGACCGTTACTCCAGGTTCGCCGGCTCCGACGGGAGATGTCTCACTGATCGCGACCGGGAACTTCAATAACGGCAGCAACTCGATCGGTGTTGATGGCTTCACACTGAGCGGAGGCACCGCGGCCGGCGCGACGAATCTTCTGCCGGGCGGAGGCGGAACTTCCTATACCGTCAAGGCGCACTACGCAGGCGACGGCACGTATGGCGCCAGCAATTCGAATGCAGTGAGCGTTACTGTAGCTGCGGAATCCAGCAAGACGACCCTGAGTTTTGTCACTTTCGACGCCTTGGGAAACGGGACTTGTCATACCGCGCCCATCAGCGTTGCGTATGGCTCTCCTTACATCCTGCGCGTCGACGTGACCAGCGCAATTGGCACGGCATGTTCCAATTCTCCTGCGTCGCCATCTCCTACTGGCACGATCACCCTGACGGACAGCAACAACCCGCTGAATGATTTCAGCGGGTCCAACACCGCCACGCTGAACATCCTCGGCTTCCTCGAAGACCAACCCATTCAGCTTTCGCCCGGTGCGCACAGCCTCGTCGCAGCCTACTCGGGCGACAATAGCTTCAGTGCCAGCACGTCCCCTGCAGACGCCATCACCATCACGAAGGCCACGACGGCGACGGCGGTCACGGCATTCCCCGCTTCCATAGCCTCCGGTGGCAGCGTCACGCTCACCGCGACGATCACGACGCAAAGCAATGGCGCGGCCCCAACCCCAACCGTGCAGTTCTTTAACGGTTCTGCGGCCATAACAGGGACCGTCATCTATACTCCCGTCGCGGGCTCCGCATCGGGCGCCGCCAAGCTCACCGCGGTGTTGACCACGACGCTCTCCGCGCTTCCACCGACGGCGCCGGGCAGCCGAAGGATTCCGATTCCTCCCTATGCCTTGTGGATTCTTGCTTGTGCTGCGACCCTCTTGCTGCTCTTCCTCCGTCATCTCCCTCGGGAAAGGCGGCTCGGTTATACCTTTGCTGGTCTTTTGCTCGTTGCATTATTGGCGGCGGCCGGGGGGGGCTGCGGAGGAGGTGGCGGAGGGGGCGGCTCATCAGCCAAGAACCGAAGTATTACGGCGACGTACAGCGGTGACGCCAACTACTCGACCTCGACCTCGCCCGCGGCCAGTGTCACAGTCCAGTGAGAGCTATGAGGATGCGCTGCTGTTGGCGCGAAATCTCCTTCGAAATTTTGGGGCGTGTCAACTTCCCTGTGGCGGGAAAAAAATATTCCAGAACGACGGCGACGGCTCGACGAATTCGACGGGAACGAGCGCGCCCTCGTTGCTGACTTGCGGGGCGCGGGTGACGCTGGCGTTCGCGCGCTTCTGCGATTTGGGGTTTTCCACTTCCACCTTGGCGCCGAGCGGGAGAGGTTCCTTCATGAGCAGCATCGCGCCGGTCTCGCTCACAGCCACCGTCATCCCACGCACGGGTTCCGCGCGTCCGGCCAGGTGCAGCAGCACCGGCATGCGCACCATCACGCGCTGGCTGCGGCGGCGGTCCTCGAGGAGTGTCGCCGCGCGAACCGGCCCTTCATCCGCTTTTGGCTGTCTAAGTGGTTTCACAGTTCCAACCCCCAGAAATCCATCTCCGCACCCACCAGTTCGACGCCATATTCGCAACCCTCGGGGCGCTGATTCCCTTTCGAGACAATGACGGCCACGTTGCTCGCATTCGTCGCCAGATTGGTAAGCACCAGGCGGTGCTCCAGCGCCAGCTTCTGCGAGATCACGACCATGCAGCCGTAGGAATTGACGACTCGCGTGTGCGCCTCGATGCGCACCCGCTCGCCGTCTTGCGCGTCCCACTCCAGGCGCACCGGTACGCGCGAATTCATGCGCTTGCCGCGCCGCTTATCGCCGAGCCGCGGCTCGGCCTTCGTGTGTTCTTTGGGTCGTGCGCCCATTTTCGCCTCTTCCCAGCCATGCTAGAGTTGAGGCGGCAGGCGGTCAATAGTACCCGTTCCTAATGATTAGCAGCATTTCCGAACGGATGCGCCGCAGCCTCGACCCCTTGAAAGCACTCATCGTGAATGCGGATGATCTGGGCTGGACCGAAGGGGTCAACCGCGGCATTGCGGAAGCACATCGCCGAGGTATCGTCACCAGCGCCACGCTCCTGGCAAATGGCCCGGCCTTCGCCTCCGCCGTCGAACTAGCCCGCGGCGAACCCCGCCTCGGCGTCGGCGTCCACCTCAATTTGAGCACGGGCGCGCCGCTCCTCCCTCGCTGGGACGTGCCGAGCTTGGTCAACGAGCAAGGACTCTTCCCCGGCGGCCCGGCCAATCTGCTGCTCCGGCGCTGGCGCGGGCTCCTGAACCTGGCGGAGGTCGAATCCGAGTGGGAGGCCCAGATAAATAGAGTGCGCAACGCCGGCATCGTGCCGACACATCTCGACGGTCACAAGCACGTCCACATGCTTCCAGGGCTTTTTGAAGTGGCCGCGCGTCTGGCGCGGCGGCACGACATTCGCGCCATGCGCATCGCGATCGAGAATGCGACGCTGCGTGCGTGCCTCGCATCCAGGAATGGCATGTTCTCGCCGCTCATCGCTCGCCAGTCGCTCCAGGCACGCGCCATCGGCTTTCTCGCGATGGATGCGCCGAGCCTTTTCCGCCGCGCCGGGCTCGTTTCTCCTGATTCCTTCTGCGGAATCTCCCACACCGGTGCGCTCACGGCGCTCGGACTCGCCTCTCTTTTGAATAATCTACCCGAGGGCGTCACGGAACTCATGACGCACCCCGGATATTCCGATTCCGCGCTGCGCGGCAGCCCGACGCGCCTGCAAACCTCGCGCCCAAGCGAGGTCGAACGGTTAACGGATTCCGCACTGCGAAATCTAATCGCCAAACGCGGCATCCGCTTGGTAAACTATGGTTTCCTTTTGTGAAGCGGCATGAAGACCGAGAGCACAGTCCGGTATTCCATCGTCATCCCGTTCCTCAACGAACAGGAGAATATCCCTCCGCTCTATATGAAGCTGACGGAAGTGATGGACGCTCTCGGAGAGCCTTACGAAATCATCTTCGTGGACGACGGCAGCCGCGACAGCACCTACAAAGTTCTCGAAGACATCTACGAGCACGACCGCCGCGTCAATCTCGTGCGCCTGCGGCGCAACTTCGGCCAGACTCCCGCCCTCAAGGCCGGCTTCGACTTCGCTCGCGGCGAAATCATCATCTCCATGGACGGCGACTTGCAGCATGACCCCGCCGAGATCCCCAAATTCCTCGACAAGCTGGAAGAAGGCTTCGACCTGGTAAGCGGATGGCGCGTCGCCCGCCGCGACCACTGGCTTACGCGCCAAATTCCCAGCCGCGCGGCCAACTGGATGATGGCCAAGCTTTCCGGAATCCCGTTGCATGACTTTGGCACCACCTTCAAAGCCTATCGGCGCGAGATCATTCAGGAAATTCCGCTCTACGGCGAGCTCCACCGCTTCATCCCGGCGCTGGCCAGCTCCATCGGCGCGCAAATCGCCGAAGTGCCCATCGAAAACTTCCACCGCAAGAGCGGGAAGTCCAACTACGGAATCAGCCGCACCATCCGCGTTTTTCTCGATCTTTTGATTGTGAAATTCATGCTGGATTACTCGACGCGCCCGCTGCAGTTCTTCGGCCTGTTGGGACTCGCGGGCTCAGGGCTCGGGGCTCTGGTTTGCTTCGCGCTGGCCGTCAAGAAGATCTTTTTCCATGCGGCGATCATGAGCGAGCATGGTCCGCTGCTCCTTCTCGGAATCGCTCTCTTCGTCAGCGGGATTCAGTTCCTCTCCATGGGCTTGCTGGGGGAAATGATTGCGCGCACCTATTACGAATCGCAGAACAAACCCATCTACGCCCTCCGCGAAGTGAAGAGCCATCGCCGCGAGCAAGGCGATTCCGCCGAGCCCGCGCGCCCCTCGGGAACCTCGGAACGCTGAAGCCCTCAGCGGTCCGGCGCAATCCGGCGGTACCTGCCGCCAAAAAAGAGCAGCGGCTCACCCTCCTGCAATTCCGCACTCTCCACTTCTCCAACGATGATCGTGTGGTCGCCTGAAACGTGGGCAGCCAACGTGTGGCATGCAAACTGCCCGAGCGTTCCTTCGAGAAGAGGTATGCCGTTGCCCGTCCAGCGGTAGCGAATCTCCAGCCGCTGTTCGCCCTCCGCGCCCTGTTCACTCTGCGCAAAATACTCCGAAAGCGCCGCCTGCCCAGCCGCTAGAACTGATATTCCGAAACGCCGCTTCTCGTGCAGCAGCGGCAGGATGCTGGCCTTCTGCTCCACGCAGACCAGTATGAGCAGCGGATCGAGCGAGACCGACGTAAACGAATTCGCCGTCATCCCCTGCACCGCCCCGGGCCCGCGCTCCACGGTCACTACCGTCACACCGGTGGCGAAACGCCCCAGCGCGCGCCGAAATTCGGACGAGGTGAGCTTCGTGTCTGTCATCTCGAAGCCCCAGACGATATCACAACTGCATCTCCGCGCCAGGCGCCGGCCTTCGCGAAGCCCGCACCGGCTATTGCTCATCCAAGCGGTCTCTGTTTGCTCCGGTTTTGTAAGCAGGAGCTGTTAAGGATTCACTTCCGGGAGGAGGTAAGAAATCAAGCGGGCGGAACATCTGCCTTGCGGCAGTCGTTCCGCCCGCGGATAGGTTCAGTGCCGCCGCAGGCTCAGCGCGACGGCGGCTTGTCCGAGCGCTTGCTCTTGTCGCCCTCTTTGGGTTGCGGCTCTGACTGCTTTTGCGGCTTCTGCTGCTTCTGTTCTTTCGGTTGCTGTCTCGCCTCGGTCTGACGCTGGCGATCAGCTACCCTGCGCTGCTCATCCGCCAGCTTCTGCTGCTCCTGCTGGTGCCTTTGCTCGAGTCGCAGGCGCTCCTGATCTTGGTTCACTTGCTGGGCGCCCTGCCGTTGACGATCCTGTTCCTGCCTCTTTAGCAGCGCGTCCTGCCTCTGGTGCTCCTGTTCTTGTCTCTGCTGCAGGGCGTCCTGCCTCTGCTGGAACTTGCGCTGCTCCTGCGCCTCGCGCTCGACCTGCTGCGGCGTATTCACCGGACGATCCGGATATCCACCAGGCTTAGCCTTGCTATTCCCTGCCCCCGGCTGGACCGGGTTTGGATTGATAGTGCGCTCCGCGTTGGCGTTTACGCGATGTGTAGGTTGTACTGAAGGCGGCTGGTCATTCCGTCCACGGTTGCCTTGCCCGGCAGCGTCATCCGCGGGCCTTACCGGCTGCGACGGCGGCGGATTCGGCGTAGGTTGTACTGAAGGCGGCCGGTCATTCCGTCCGCGGTTGCCTTGCCCGGCAGCGTCATCCGCGGGCCTTACCGGCTGCGACGGCGGCGGATTCGGCGTAGGTTGTGCTGAAGGCGGCCGGCCATTCCGCCCGCGGTTGCCTTGCCCGGAGGCGTCATCCGCGGGCCTTACCGGCTGCGACGGCGGCGGATTCGGCGTAGGTTGTACTGAAGGCGGCCGGTCATTCCGTCCGCGGTTGCCTTGCCCGGCAGCGTCATCCGCGGGC
>JBGPGF010000139.1:0-8082 GCA_041483755.1 Terriglobia bacterium
GCCATGATGGATTTCTACTACAAGAAGCTCGGTGTGGACTACGCCTGGGAAAAGTACGCGCAAGTTGCTGTGGACGACTTCGTCGAAGAGGGAATGGAAAACTCGAGCGCCGCGACCTTGACGAGCGGCTCGCTTCGCCATCCCAAACTCGCGCCGGAGTTCTTCACGGGAGAAGACAACCTCATCTCCCACGAACTAGCCCATCAATGGTTTGGCGATCTCATCACGGCTAAAGATTGGGGCAACATCTGGCTGAATGAAGGCTTCGCCACCTACTTCGAATATGCCTGGCTTGAGGCACATTTCGGCAAGGATCAGGCCGGTTACGAACGCTGGGAGAGTGCGCGGGAATGGTTCTCCCAGACGGACCTCTTCGCCAAGCCGCTTGTGCGCCTCGACTTTAGCCCTCCGGTCGAGCTGGATTCCAACGTGTACACGAAAGGTGGCTGGGTGCTTTACATGCTGCGCGAGCAGTTGGGCGAGGATGCTTTTTACCGCGGCCTTCACCACTACCTGGAAGCCAATCGCGGCAAAAACGTCGTCACGGCCGACTTCGCCAAGGCCATGGAGGAAGAAACACACGTCAACATCGACGAGTTTCTCGGCCAGTGGGTCTATGGCGCGGGCGCTCCGCAGCTCGACCTGCGATACACCTACGACGCAGCCGGCAAGGCAGTGCGCCTCGATGTAAAGCAGACCCAGAAGGTCGAAGACCATGTCGGGCTGTTCCGCGTTCCCGTCGATGTGGAAATCACCACCGCTGCCGGGAAGAAAGACTTCCCGATCATCGTCTCCAAAGACACTGAAACTTTCTCCCTTCCCGCCGATAGCCCTCCGCTTCTCGTTCTCTTCGACAAGGGCGGCAAGCTGCTCGCGGCTGGAGAGTTCCGCAAGGAAAAGAGCGAGTGGATCTATCAACTAAAAAACGCAACGGAGTTCTCGGACCGGGCGGACGCCGCCGCCGCTCTCGGCAAGATCAAGAACGACGACGAAGTGGCCGCTGCTCTTGGCGATGCGCTCCGCTCCGACCGCGCTTGGGGCGTGCGTGCACTCGCCGCCGATTCGCTCGGCCAGTTGCATTCGCCGGCTGCCGCAAAGAGCTTGCTGGACTCTATCGAGAAGACGAGCGAACCCTGGGTGCGCAATCGGATCGTTTCCGCGCTCGGCTCTTTCACCGACGACCAGGCGGTCATCGCCAAAATCGAGACGGTCGCCAGGGATGACGCTTCGTACCGGGCGCGTGCCGCTGCCCTCGGCGCTCTCAGCTGGCTGAAAACGCCCGGCGCCTTTGCCATCTTGAACGATACCGTTAATGCCGACTCTCCGGACGGCTTCCTGCGTAACGCCGCTCTGCGCGCCTTCGGCTCTCTTGGTGAAGAAAAAGCTATTGCCGTTCTCCGGGAATGGTCCGCGCCGGGCAAGCCTATTCCGTCGCGCTCGGCGGCCATCGCAAGCCTCGCCAAGCTCCAGAAGAACAACCACGACCTCACGCGCACCATCGCCGGCTATCTTACGGAACCTCAATTTTCCATCCGCATGGCCGCCGTTTTCGCGCTGGGCTCGCGCGGTGACGCCGAAGCCATTCCCGCACTCGAGGATATACTCAAGAACGGCGACCTCAGCCTGGCGTTCGCACCCTACATCCGGCGCCAGATCGACCGACTCAAAAAGACCGCGCCAGAGAAAAAGGACAAATAGGACTCCGGATTTCTCTCCTTCTGAGTGTGACCGCGAAGCGGTCAACCTCTCGCAAGCAGAATCCGCAAATCGCGCAAATTGTTTCCCGTCGGGCCCGTAACCACCGCGTCGCCCAGCCGCTCGAAGAAGCTGTGCGCGTCGCTTCGCTGGAAAAACTCTTGCGGATCGAGCCCCGCGCCCCGCGCCTGTGCCAGCGTCGCTCCATCCGCGACGGCGCCCGCCGCTGGACTATTCCCATCCATGCCATCGGTCCCCGTGCTGAGCACGGCTACCGGACGCCCCGCGATCTTTTCCACGCACGCCAGCACGAAAGCGGAATTTCGCCCACCGATTCCGTCGCCCGTCACGGGCGAGCTGACTTCCCCGTCCGCAATCAGCGCCACCTTCCGCCCCGGATTCGCCGCGCGCAGATTTTCAAGCTGCCCCAAGAGATAGTCCGCCGCCGCCACCACCGGCCAGTCGTCCGTGGCGTTGTCGCAGCAGGTCACAAAACCGGCGGCTTCCGCCGCATGGTGCGCCGGATGAAACAGATCGTCGAGGCCCAGGAGCAGCGCAAAATGCGAGCGCGCGAACGCCGCGTCTCCCGGCTTGGACGTTTCCGGCATTCCGCCTTCTTCGAGCCATCGACGAAGTGCCGGCGGAAGCTTTTCGACCACCGCAAATTGTTTAAGCACCCGCTGGGCATCCTCGTGCGTCGTCGGATCGGGAATCGTCGGCCCCGACGCCAGCGCGGATTCGCGCCCTGCCGGAACATCACTCACCGCGTAGGTGAGCTTCATCGCGCGTGGCGCAGCCGCCGCCAAACGCCCGCCCTTCACCGCTGAAAAATGCTTCCGCACCGTATTAATCGCGTCAATCGGCGCGCCGCAGGTAACCAGCGCGCGATGCAGCGCCTCCGCATCGCCGAGCGTTACGCCCGGCGCAAGTAGTTCCTCGACAAGCGCCGAGCCTCCGCCCGACAGCAGAAAAATCACCAGCGCGTCATCTCCGCAGCTTCCCAGCAGCGAAAGAATCTCCCGCGCCGCGGCAAGGCTTTGCTCGTTCGGCACGGGATGCCCCGCCAAAAAATAGCGCATCCCCGCCACCGGGCGCTCCGGCGCCGTCGGCGCCGCTACAATTCCCTCCGCGCGAAACTCGGACCCCAACACCGCGGCGAGCCCTTCCACCATCGCGTGCGCCGCTTTGCCGATGGCAATCGTCCTCACCGCGCGATATTGCGCCAAATCCACGATCGCGTCCCCGCAACGCACACGCGTCCCTTCCCGCCGCAGCTTTCGCCGCATCGTTTCCGGAATATCAATCGCCGCTAAGGTTTCCTGGAAAATCCGGCGGGCAATCTGTTTCAAGTCCGCCATGGAGGGTTTGCTCTCAAGAGTCTTCGAGCGCGGCCACGCCGGCCTGCGCCACGTCCACGTCTTCGTCCTGGGTGCCGTTGCTCACGCCAATCGCTCCCACGCACTGGTCATTCACCAGCAATGGCAGCCCGCCGCGAATCGGCGTTTGCGCCGCCTTGCTTCCAATCGCCAAGCCGAGCGACAGCATCACATTCGGCTGCCCATTCTCCAGCGCCGGCCCCGAAGCCTTGCGCCGAATCGCCGCGCATTGCGCCTTCACCATCGCGATCTCAATCGAAGAAAGTTTCGCGCCGTCCATCCGAGAATACGCGAGGAGGTAACCGCCCTCATCCACCACGGCGATGTTCATCGGCACGCCGATTTCCACCGCGCGGCGTTCCGCGGCCGCCAGCACGGCCTTCGCTCCTTCCAGCGTCAGCTTCGGATTGTTCTTGGTAACTTTCGCCATTTCCTCTCCTCGGAGTCTCGATGCAATCCAACTTTCTTAATGACCTTTCCACACTTCCGGATTCAGCAGGCTTGGCGGCTGCTTCTCCTTGAACAGCGCAATTACATTGGCCACCGCAATGCACGCCATCTTCGTCCGCGTTTCCACCGTCGCCGAACCCAGATGCGGCGCGAGCACGACGTTGGACTGCTTCAGTCCCGGCAGAATGAACGGTTCGTTTTCGTACACATCCAGCCCCGCTCCGGCCAGTTTGCCGCTTTCCAGCGCATACACCAGCGCCGCTTCGTCCACGACGGGCCCGCGCGCGGTATTGATCAAAATCGCCGTCGGCTTCATCCGCGCAAACTGCGCCGCCGAAAGCATTCCGCGCGTGTCGCCGTTCAGTGGAACATGCACGCTCAGAAAATCGCTTTCCGCGAGCAGCGCGTTGTAATCGCGGTACTCCGCTTCCAGCTCCTGCTCGGTCTCCTCCGGCGCACGCGTCCGGCTGTGGTAGATCACCTTCATCTGAAAACCCGCCGCCCGCCGCGCCATGGCCCGCCCGATCCGCCCGAAGCCCAGAATCCCCAGCGTCTTGCCCCACACGTCCGTCCCGCACAATTGGTCCAGCTCCCATCCCTTCCAATTGCCCGAGCGCGCCAACTGCTCGCCTTCGCTCAGCCGCCGCGCCACGGCCATCATCAGCGCCCAGGCAAAGTCTGCCGTGGTCTCATCGAGCACGCCCGGCGTATTCGTCACCGCCACGCCGCGCCGCGTGCACGCCTCCACATCGATATTGTCGTAGCCCACGGCCACGTTGGCCACGATCCGCAGCTTTGGCGCTTCGCGAAGCAATTGCTCGTCCACCTTTTGCGGCAGCAGACAGATCAGCCCATCCTTGTCCTTTACCCTGCGCAGCAATTCCTCCCGGCTGATCCCCTGCGGCTTCGTCCAATATTCCGCGTCAACTGCTTCCGTCAAATCCGCGCGCGCCTCGTCGAACAGGACGTGCGTGCACAGCACCTTGGCTCGCGCCATTCTTCCTCTCTCTCCCCTCTGAGATTCGTGAGCGTAGCACAAGTGGGACAGACAATCTTGGCTGTCCTTTCTTTCCCTCCACCTTTCTACACTCTCCCCGTTGCGCGCGCGCCTCATCCCTCTCTATAGTGGCAGTGGCAGCTCGTCCCACGGTGCTCTCATGTCCGCTTCGCTCACTCGCGAACTCGAATCTCTTCTCGGCCGCGAAGGCGTTCTCTCCGGCGTGGAAGACCTCCTCATGTACGAGTACGACGGCTCGGTTGAAAAGGCCCGCCCGGACGTGGTCGTGTTTCCCCGCTCCACGCGTGAAGTCTCCGAAATCGTGCGGATCGCCAATCGCCACGGCGTTCCCATCGTCGGACGCGGCGCCGGCACCGGCCTTTCCGGCGGCGCGCTGGCCCGCAATGGCGGCGTGATGATTGTCTTCGCGCGCATGAAGCGCATCCTCGAAGTGGACATCGAAAATCGCCGCGCCGTCGTTCAGCCCGGTGCCGTCAATCTCGACCTCACCCGTGCCGTCGAGCATGCCGGCCTCTATTTTGCGCCCGACCCCTCCAGCCAAAAATCCTGCACCATCGGCGGCAACGTCGCTGAAAACGCCGGCGGCCCGCACACGCTCGCTTACGGCGTCACGACAAATCACGTCCTCGGCCTCGAGCTCGTTCTCCCCGACGGCGCCGTCGTCCGCATCGGTGGCAAGACCGCCGACGCGCTCGGCTACGACCTTACTGGCTTGCTTGTCGGCTCCGAAGGCACGCTCGCCCTCGTCACGGAGATCACCGTCAAGCTCTTGCGCAAGCCCGAAGCAGTGAAAACGCTCTTGGCGATCTACGACACCGTGGACGACGCCACCGAAACCGTCGTGGACCTCACCGCGCGCGCCATCACCCCCGCGGCGTGCGAAATGATTGACGGGTGGACGCTGCGCGCCATCGAAGACTACGTCCATGCCGGCTTTCCCTACGATAGCGCCGGCGTGCTACTCATCGAAGTCGAGGGCCTGACGGAAGCCGTGACCTCGCAAGCTGCGGCCATCTCCGATGTTTGCCTCGCTCACCACGCCCGCGAAGTCCGCGTCGCGCGTGACGACCGCGAGCGCGAACTACTATGGAAGGGCCGCAAGAACGCTTTTGGCGCTCTCGGGCGTCTCGCTCCCAGTAACTACGTCCTCGACGGCGTCATCCCGCGCTCGAAACTCCCGCAAACCCTTCGCCGCATCGCTGAAATCGGCCGCCAATACGATCTCCAGATCGGCAATATTTTTCACGCCGGCGACGGCAATCTGCATCCTCTCGTTCTTTACGATCCGCGCGACGCTGCTCAATTTGGCCGCGCCATCCGCGCTTCCGAGGATATTCTTCGTTACTGCATCGAAGTGGGCGGCACGCTGACGGGCGAGCACGGCGTTGGCATGGAGAAGAGTGAGCTGATGCCTCTGCTCTTCTCCGACGCCGACCTCGAACTCATGCGCCGCGTCCACGACGCATTTAATCCCGCGAGCAGCCTGAATCCCGGAAAAATCTTTCCGCTCGGCAAAAGCTGCGGCGAAATCCGCACGCAGCACCCGCTGCAGCGAGGCGCCGAACTGCTATGACCGCCTCGGCCACAACCATCGCCGCGCGCCTCGAATCCATCGCCGGCGTCGAGCAGGTCCACGCGCAATCCGCCGCTTGCATGCGTTATGCTGTGGACGACCTCGCACCGTCGGCCGTTGTGCGCCCGGCGAACGCTGAGCAAGTCGCCGAAGTCGTCCGCTTCGCCGTCGCGGAAAAGCTCGCCGTCATCCCCTGCGGCGCGCGCACCAAGCTCGGCATCGGCATGCCACCCGCGCGCTACGACATTGCCCTCGACACCACGCGCCTCGATCAAATCGCTCATTACGATCCCGGCGACCTCACCCTCAGCGTGGACGCCGGCATGCCGCTCGCGAAACTCAACGCCGTTCTCGGCGAGCACGCGCAGTTTCTCCCGCTCCTGGCTCCCTGGTATTCGCGGACCACCGTCGGCGGCACCATCGCCTCTGGCGTGGATTCCCCGCTCCGCCAGTTCTACGGCACCGCGCGCGATTTCGTCATCGGCGCGGAGTTTGTCACCGGCGCGGGCACCCTCGCAAAAAGCGGCGGCCGCGTCGTCAAAAACGTCACGGGCTACGACCTCCACAAGCTCCTGATCGGCTCGCTCGGCACACTCGCCGTCATCACCCGCGTCAACTTCCGCACTTTTCCCGCTCCGCCCGCCGCGCGCGGCTTCGTCGCGTCGTTTGCCACTGCCGAGGAAGCCCTGCGTCTCCGGCGGCGCGTTGTGGATTCGCCGCTGTCCCCGTTGACGCTCGACGTTCTCAGTCCCGGCCTGGCGCAGATTTTTGCCACGCGTACTCCCGCCACGCCGGAAGTCGCCGTCTTTCCCGGCGAGTCCCACAGTAGCAACCAGACTCTGCTCCGCATGCTCGGAAACTGGTTTAGCCCGCGCGAGTGGCACCTCTGCGCCGGGTTCGCAGGCACCCCGGAAGTGTTGCAGCGCTACGAGCGCGACCTCACGCAGTTCGCCGCGGACTCGCGCGCTACCTGCACCACCGTCCTCGACGATGCCACGCGCCCCTCCGTCTGGGGCCGCCTGCGCGAAAGCCTCTCGATGCTGTGCGAAGCGTCGCCCGCCGCGACCATTTTTAAGTTGAGTTTGCTTCCCGAACAACATACGGCTGCGTTTGCGAAGTTGGACGAGATCGCCGAACGCGCCTCACTTCCCTCTGCCCTCATCGCCCGCGCCGCCGGCACAATTTATTTCGGCCTTCTCCCCGAACAGTCGGTGGAAAAGAATGCGGAAAATCTTGCGCGGCTCGCCTCGGCCGCCACCACCATTTTCGATCTCGCCGCGCACGAAGGGGGCTACGCCACAATTCCCTTCTGCCCCTCCGGCCTGAAACGCCGCCTCAACATCTGGGGCACGCATTTTGTGTCCCGGATGAATCTGCGGGACGCGCACCGCCCCGACTTCGCCCTCATGCAGCGCGTCAAATCCGCCTTCGACCCCAACTCCATCCTCGCCCCCGCCCGCTTCCCCGGCGCCATCTGACAAGGTCCACCAGCTTGGAGTCAGAAGCGTTAGTGAGATGACGGCCTCAAGACTCGAACCTTCCGTTCCGTGGCGACAACAAAGCAGCGAGTCCATTCGCTGACGTTTTCCTTCTGAAAGAGTTCCCCGACTCGCTCGATCAGGTTCTTTCGGTCGGGCGAGTGAAGACGGACAAGCAGAAGGCCGCAGTGCGATCCGGGAGCGAATTGACGCGCATCGGAAAAATCTAAATCTTGTGTAATCAGGAATCTTGATTCTCTCTGCGCCGTTTCCCAAATCTCACGGTCCGCATGACCGATGAGACCTTCTTCATGCGTCGTATGATCATCGTGGCCCAGGTTTTTCAGTCGGACTGCAAGCCGGAGGGGAAGATTCTCGTCCAGCTTGATCTTCATCGGATGGGTGGAACCGCCGGCACAGGAAGATCTTCTTCGGCGGACGCTGCGGCGAACGCAATGGCCGCTTGGATGTCCTCCGCCTTCAGGCTGGGGA
>JBGPGF010000140.1:0-8068 GCA_041483755.1 Terriglobia bacterium
ACAGCAAGAAAGTAGTGGAAATCTGCACCCAGTACGCGCAGAAGGGCATGTTGAACATTTTTATCGCCGTGTTTTTCGCTACCCTCGCCTTCGCCTTCGTCGAACCCTTCTTCTTCATCGGCTACCTCATCTCCATCGCCGTCTTCGGACTCTATCAGGCCATCTTCATGGCCAACGCGGGCGCCGCATGGGACAACGCCAAGAAGATCGTCGAAGTCGAAATGAAACAGAAAGGCACGCCCCTGCATGACGCCACCGTCATTTGCGACACGGTCGGCGATCCCTTCAAGGATACGTCGTCGGTTGCGCTGAACCCCGTCATCAAGTTCACTACGCTGTTCGGCCTGCTGGCGGTCTCTCTGGCGGTCAAGCTCACCGCGACGCAGGGGAACATGGTGTTAACGCACATCCTCGCTGCGGCGTTCTTCGCCGTGTCGTTCTTCTTCGTCTATCGCTCGTTCTACGGCATGCGCATCCGCGCATCGGCGTAGACTCTTGCAGCGTGGTTGATTTTCCTCCCAAGCTGGGAGGAAAGGTGGCTTATAGGCACAATTCTTCCCCGCTCCAATAATTTCCCTATGGTCGGGTTACGGTAGAAAGAAAGAGTCTTACTGTGTTCCGGTTTTCAGGCACTCCGCGCAGTAACCCCCGACTTCGGTGCGCGCAATCGTCACCTGCATGTTGAAGTCGTGCTCGATTTGCGTCTTCAACTGCTCGTAGAGGCGGCTTTCGAATTCACGCACCTTGCCGCAGCGCAGGCAGGCGACATGGATGTGATCCCGGGGCCCGTGGGATTCGTAGTAGTGCTGGTCGCCACGGAGATGCAGCAGATCGAGTTCGTCAATGAGGCCGTGCTTTTTGAGAAGATCCAGCGTGCGATAGACCGTCACGCGGTGCACGCCCGGATCGAGCTTTTGCGAACGCTCTAGAATCCCTTCGGCGTCCAGGTGCTGTTCGGCGCTGTCCATCACCTGCAGGATCACGCACCGCTGCCGCGTCATGCGTATCCCGAGGTCTTCCAGCGCCTTTTGAAGATGGCCGGTGGAATCCGGCGCATTGATCCGCTCGCCCGTGGATGCGCGATGGGAGGGTATTGGTGACATGTCGTGCCCTTCGACCCAGGGGGAACCTTTCCCCTAGTGCGCGGGAAGCATCCGCACAACGTCATTGTACATGACGAAAGCGAACAAGGCCAAAAGGAAGACAAAGCCCACTTGGAGGTAGCGCTCCTTGAAGGCCAGACTGAGATCCCGGCGGATGGAACCCTCGATCGCCAGCAGCAAAATGTGCCCGCCATCCAAAATGGGGATGGGCAGCAAGTTCAGAATTCCGAGATTCACGCTAATCATGGCCATCATGGAAATCACGTAAAAGGGCCCTCTGCGCACGGCCTGCCCCGATTCCCGTGCAATGCCGACGAAGCTCTGCAACTGCCTCACCGACACCCGGCCGCTGAACAACTTTCCAATGATGCCGAAAACCTGATCGATGCCGTCTGCTGTAACCAGTCCGGCATATCGCGCTCCCTCTACAAGCCCGCCCCGGTGATAGACCAACACCTCGCGAACCTGCACTCCAACCTGCCACACAGTCTCACTGGCTTCGCCGACGCCTTTCTGCGGCGTCACATCGAGAGCAAACTTGCGGCCCTTACGTTTTACCTCGATCGCCAAAGGCTGGCCGTTCGATTGCTTCACGGTATCCACAAACTGGCCCCAAACGCCTATCTTCCGGCCACCCACCGACACGACCTCATCGTCAGATTGCAGCCCGGCACGAGAAGCCGGTGTTCCGGGAAACACCTCATCAATGATCGGGGCGATTGGTGGATATCCTAAGACCCGCTTCTTTTGCTCCACATCCTTGAGAGAAACCTCGAACGTTCGCCGCACGCCCTGGTTTTCTGTTTCGAACTTTAATGTGGCGCCGGGGGTGGATTCATTGACTGCCTTCAGGGCCTGCTCCCAGGTTGGATTCGCAATATTATTCAGCGAGAGGATCCTATCGCCGACCTTCAGCGTGGAACCTTCCGGCCCCTCCGGGGCTGAGACCGCGGACACTTCTATTGGATGATCCATGAAGGCGAGAGACGGAACGCCCACTAAGATGACAAACGCCGCGATCAAGGGGAGCGGCATTAGGAGATTCACTGCCGGGCCGGCGAAAGCGATGGCCACACGCTGCCATCTGGCTTTGCTCATGAACTCGTCGGGCGCGCCGGTGCGGCCCTCCCCAAATTCCTGCCCCGCCATCCGCACATAGCCCCCAAGCGGCAGCAGGCTGACCCGGTAATCGGTCGCGCCACGCTTCCAGCCAAACAGCCGCGGGCCGAAGCCGATGGAGAACACGTCCACACGCACGCCGAAGAGCCGCGCGACGATAAAATGCCCCCACTCGTGCACCAGAATCATCACTCCGAGGACAAGGACAATCCCAACTAGGATATTCATGAAGCCGTAGTTCCCTTCTCCGTTAGTCTAGGAAGCCGCCGCGACGGCCTGCCCCAGCTTGGCAACTTCTTCCCGCGCCATTCGCCGGGCTTCCACATCCGCCGCAACCACATCTTCAATTCTTCCGAACCGCATTCGCGGAGTCCGCCCCAGCACTCGCTCAATCACTTCCGCGATTCCCACAAACGGCAGCCGCCTCTCCAGAAACGCCGCCACTGCCACTTCGTCCGCCGCGTTCAGCGCGCAGGGCAGCGCCCCGCCCTTTTTCAACGCCATCCGCGCCAGGCGCAGGCATGGGAAGCGTCTGGTCGAAACCCGCTGAAAATCCAGCCGCCGCATTCGCGGCCAGTCCAGCGCCACCTGATTAGATGACACGCGCTCCGGATAGGTTAGCGCATATTGGATGGGCATGCGCATATCCGTCGGGCCAAGTTGTGCCAGGACGGAACCATCCACATACTCGACCATCGAGTGCACCGTGGATTGTGGGTGGATGAGGACATCAATCTGGTCGGGCCGCATGCCGAACAGCCAGCGTGCTTCGATCACCTCGAACCCTTTGTTCATCATCGTCGCCGAATCAATCGTAATCCGGTTGCCCATGCGCCAGTTGGGATGCGCCAGCGCCTGTTCCGGAGTGACGGATTGCAGCTTCCCGAGGGGCGTCTTGCGAAAAGGCCCGCCGGAAGCCGTCAGAACCAGCCGCCGCACTTCTCCGCGCGCCCCGCCGCGCAGGCATTGATGAATTGCGTTGTGCTCGCTGTCCACCGGCAGCAACTCGCGTCCGCTTTTCGCTGCCGCGGCCATCACCAACTCGCCCGCCGCGACCAGCACTTCCTTGTTCGAAAGCGCGACTTGCTTTCCCAGCCGGACGGCTTCGTACGTCGCCTCCAAGCCCACCACCCCCACCGCCGCCGACACCACGATATCCGCTTGCGGGTGCGTCCCAACGGCAAGCATTCCTTCCCTGCCGCGATGGATCGCCGGCAGCACGCCGCCTTTTTGCCGCAGCCGGTTGGCGAGCTCATCCCCCCGCCCGGCGTCCGCGACGGACACCAATTCCGGCTTGTGCCGTTCGATCTGGCCGATAAGCTCGTCGAGGTTATTGCCCGCCGCTAAGGCGACGACACGGAATCGCTCCGGCATCGCCTCCACCACCGCGAGGCATTGCCGCCCGATGGATCCTGTCGAGCCAAGTATGGCGAGTTGTTTCACGAGTCTTCTGCTTCGCTTCTCGCGGCAAACGGGAAGTCTAATTGCCGGGCGAGACCATCCAAACCCAATAATACCAGACAACGGGAATTGCCAATATCAGCGCATCAATGCGGTCCAAAACGCCACCGTGTCCCGGCAGCAGGCTCCCGGAATCCTTGACTCCCGCGCTTCGTTTGTACGCGGATTCCAGGAGGTCGCCGATCTGTCCGGCAACGTTTCCAACTAAGGCCATGCCGAAAAGAATCGGCAGCGGTATATTCAGCCAGCGTGTAAAAACCATGGCGACCAGCAGCGAACCGGCAATGCTTGCTGCGGTACCCTCCCAAGTCTTCTTCGGGCTGAGATGCGCCGCCAGCGGATGCCGTCCGACGGCCCGCCCTACAAAGTACGCCAGCGTATCTCCTACCCAAACAGTGACGAGGGCAAAAAAGAGCAGCGTGGGTCCTCCCGGACGCACCGCGTGCAGCCGAATGGCGTACGTCAACGGGAATGCCACCAGCAACAAGCCGGAGGCGCTGATTCCGGCCGCGGGCAAGCCCTCCACCAGCGGCCGTCGCGTGAACAGCGTGATGACCGCGACGCCGAGCACGAAGATGAAAAAAACGTCTTGCAAAGGAGGCAAGCCGTTCGCGAAGCGCGCCATTGGGCCATGCAATGTCAAGCCGCCGCCCAATCCGTACGTCGGTTCCGCCGCAGCCAGCCATTGCAGATAGATCAGTCCCAGCGCGCAGGTGGCCGTCCAGAAGCGGTATGCGCGATGCCCAATTGCCTCCCCCAGGGCAAAGTACTCAAACAGCGCGAGGAGCACCACGAGCGCGAGGGCCAGCGCCAGCACGGCCGTCGAAGCCCAAAACACGACTCCGGCCACGGCCGGAATCAACCATGCGGCTGTCAGAACCCGCTTCCACGTCATATCGTCCGCTTTTCCAGCGTGTCTGGCGCGCACGCAACTCTACTGTGCGCCCCTTCAGGAGACGCGGCAACTTATCACGTTCAGACACGTTGTGAAAAGGCTTGGTCTGGAAAGGAAGGAGCGGAAACGAACGGTCAGGGCAGCCTCAGCGGCCCGCGGCCCGCGCCGGTTTCTCATCGGGCTCGCGAGATTCCCCTTCGCGAATGCCGCCGTATCGCCGCTCGCGACTTTGAAATTCGATCAGCGCCTCCAGGAGCCGCGCGCGGTTGAAGTCCGGCCACAGCGTTTCGGCCACGTAAATCTCTGCGTAAGCGATCTGCCAAAGCAAAAAATTGCTGATGCGCATCTCCCCGCTGGTGCGGATGAGGAGGTCCGGGTCAGGAAGGCCATCGGTGTAGAGGTGCCGCGCGAGCTGCTCTTCCTCGACCGGCTTGTTGCTTCCGTTCCTTTCCGCCAGCAACCGGTTGACCGCATCCACGATTTCAGCGCGCCCGCCGTAATTCAGCGCCACGGACAGGGTCATTCCCGTATTCCCCGCCGTCAGTTCCATGCCTTCGCGTACGTCCTTTTGCACGCCTTCCGGCAATTCCTCGGAACGTCCGATTATGCGCAGCCGGATATTGTTGCGGTGAATCGCGGGCAGCTCCTTGCGCAGATATTCGCGCAGAAGCTGCATCAGGAAATTGACCTCCGCCTTCGGACGCCGCCAATTATCCACGGAGAAGGCATAGAGCGTGAGGGCCTCGAGCTTCAGCCGCGCGCAAGTCTCAATCGCCGTGCGCGCCGACTGCACGCCCGCACGGTGCCCGGCAATCCGCGGCATGTGCCGCCGCTGCGCCCAGCGGCCGTTTCCGTCCATGATGATGGCCACGTGCCTGGGCAGGCGGCTCAAATCCAGCGCATGAAGCAGCCGCCCTTCTTCCGTGGATACCGTTCCCAGGATGCTCGAAGCGCTGGTCTGCAGCGTGGCGTGATGTTTGCTGTGCGGCACGGTCGGTCGGAGTCTTCTTCCTTTACGCCACAAAGTTACCATACCGTTTCGCGGCAGCGCAATGCCTGCTGCTGGAAGGAAATAGCCGAAGAGTTACGGAGTCGCGGAGATCCCGGCTGCGGCGGGGTTTCGAATGGCGGTATAGACCAGGACCACGGTAAGAACGATCATCCCCACCGTCGTTGCCCACGCGACCCAGTTGAAACCCCGGCTGTTCACCTGGTCGCCCATCAAGTCGCGGCGATTGACCAGCAACAAGATGAACACCAGCACGAGCGGCAGAAGAACGCCGTTGGCCACCTGCGAGAGCACGGCGATGCGCACCAGCGGCGCCCTGGGAATCAGGATCAGCGCCGCGCCGGCCACAATCAGAGCCGTGTAAAGAGAATAAAAAATCTTCGCTTCCCCGAACTTGCGGTCGATCCCGGACTCAAACCCCAGCGCCTCGCAAATCACATAAGATGTGGACAGCGGGAGAATCGAGGCCGCAAAGAGCGAGGCGTTCAGCAAACCCAGGGCAAACAGCGCGCTGGCCCAGCTTCCCGCCAGCGGCTCGAGGGCCAGCGCCGCGGACTTGGCGTCGGGCACGTTCCGGTGGCCGTGCATGTACAGTGTCGCCGCCGTGCACACGATGATGAAGAAGACGATCACCATGCAACTGATGCTGCCCACCAGGACGTCGTTTCGCGTGTGCGCGTACTGCCGGGGCCCGACGCGTTTTTCGACGACCGCCGCTTGCAGATAGAAGTGCTGCCAGGGCGCGATGGTTGTGCCCACCAGCGCGGCCAGCAGGAGCAAGTATCCGGTGGTCAGAGGCGGCGCCTCGACCAGGGCCTTCGTGTGAGGGAGCAGCTTGAGCAGGTGCGGCGGCACCAGATGAAGTATCGCCACCAGCCACGGGGGGTGTGCCAGCACGGCCGACACAACGTAGGCGAGATACACGGTGCAGATGGTTAGAAAGATCTTTTCCACCCTCGCCGCGGAACCACGTATCACCAGCAGCCACACGGCGAGCGCCGCCAGCGGCACCGAGACGTACTTGCTGATGCCAAAAATCTCCATCGCCGATGCCACGCCGGCAAACTCCGCCAGTACGTTTCCCAGGTTCACAACGAGTACGGCGGCCATCACCAGGAATGTCACCCGGAAACCGAACTCCTCGCGGATCAGATCCGAAAGTCCCTTGCCGGTCACCGCGCCCATCCGCGAGCACATCTCCAGCGAAACAAACAGGGCGATGGTCATGGGGATGAGGGTCCACAAAACGCCGTAGCCAAACTGCGCGCCCGATTGCGAGTACACGTAGATGCCGCCCGCGTCGTTGTCCACGTTCGCGACAATGAGGCCCGGCCCGACGATCGCCAGGAACAACGCGATCCGCTTGCGCCCGCCGCGCAGAATCTTGCGCGCACGCGCCGCGCGGTCGCGCCACACGGCCCACTTTTCCAGAAAATCCGCCCGATCCCAGTCCATATACGATTTCCTGATCCTGCCCTGCGTCCCGCGTTCTACTTCAGCAGCCGCGACACCACGTCGTCCACGGCAATCGTACCGATCGGCCGGCTATCCTCATCTACAACGGTCAGCGTCCTCAGATTGTATTTGTCGAACAATTCAAAGACTTCCTTCTCATCCGCATCCGCCTGGACGCTCACGAGCGGTTCCGGACGCAGCTCTTTCATGCGCTGCTCCGGCGCCGCCAGGAGCAGCCGCGCCGCCGGCACAGCCCCGGAAAACCGCGCGGCCGTGTCAATCAGCACCAGGGCATCAAACTGGTCAAAACTCATTTCCTGCTTCTGCATCCAGGCAATCGCCTCATCCCGCGTGGTCTCCTCGCCAACCAGCGCAAACTCGGAATTCATCATTCCCCCGGCGGTCGCGGCATCGAATTCCAGCAGCTCCCGCATGTCTTTCGCCTCCTGGTTCGGCATTTCGTCGAGCAGTTCGTCCGATGTCTCCTTCGAGAGGTCCCCCAGGACGTCCGCCGCCGCATCCGGCGACATCTCTTCCAGAATGTCGGCGGCCTTTTCCGGGTCGAGCTTTTCGACAATCTGTGAAGTCAATCGCGCGTCCAGCTCGCCCAAGACTTCGGCAGCCGTCTCCTCATCCAGCGATGCGATGATGGACTGCCGCTCCGCCGCCGACAGGTCCTCCATAATGTCCGCCAGGTCGGCCGGGTGCAGGTCTTCCAGTTTTTCGTGCGTGATCCGCAGCTTTACGCGCCGCAACGGGTCCGGCTCGATCAAGTTCACAAATTCCCAGCGAATCACGCTCGGCGGCAGCTTGTCTTGAATCTTGCGGATCAACGAAGGCGCAACCACGCCCTGCAGCAGCCGCCGCACGGCCCCCTTCAGACCCACATCCACCTGCGTCAGCCGCAGCTCGACCGTGCCGTTTGCCTTCAGCTCCGCCAAATCCACGTCATTCACGCGCACCACCTTGCGCCCGCTCGTGTCAATGATTTGCTGGTCGAGCAGGTCCTTCCGCACCGCCAGCCAC
>JBGPGF010000141.1:0-8001 GCA_041483755.1 Terriglobia bacterium
CACGCGCCTGCGCGAGGCCGTTCTGGCCGGTAGTGGCGTCGAGGACGAGGAGGACTTCGTGCGGTGCGCCGGGAATGACTTTCGCGGCGGTGCGCTTCATTTTTTCGAGCTCGGCCATGAGATTGGACTTGGTGTGGAGGCGTCCGGCGGTGTCCACGATGATTGCGTCTATGGAACGCGCTACTCCGGCGGCCACGGCGTCGTAAACGACGGCGGCGGGATCGGCGCCGGACTTCTGCTTGATCATTTCGACGCCGTTACGCTGCGCCCAGATTTCGAGCTGCTCGATCGCGGCGGCGCGAAACGTGTCCGCAGCGCAGAGGATGACGCTGCGGCCCTCCTGGCGCAGGCGGCTGGCGAGCTTGCCGATGCTGGTGGTTTTTCCGGCGCCATTGACGCCCACGATGAAGATGACGCGCGGGCCGTTGCCGTTGGCGGCCGGGGGAAGCACGGCTTCCATCGGGGAAAGGATGCGGACGATGTGCGCCTGGATTTCATGCTTGACCTGCGCGGCGTCGGCGAGGGCCTCGCGGTCCATTTTTTCACGGACGGAATCGAGGATTTCATTCGTGGTGCGGACGCCGAGGTCGGCGGAAAGTAGCGCGTTTTCGAGCTGTTTCAGAAGTGCAGGATCAATCTTTCGGACTCCGCGGAAGATGTCGTCCACCTTCGAGGAAAGCGCTTCGCGCGTCTTCGCGACCGACGCTTTGAAGCGGTCGAGGAGCGAGTTTTCCGGTTTGTCTCTTTTGCCGAAGAGAGAAAACATGCCAGCACCTGGTGACTGAAACAGAGTGAAGGAAAATTGTAACAGACAGGGGCGCGGCGCGGCGGGGATACAGAAAGATGGCGGGCCCTTCGCTCCGTTCAGGACAAGCTGAAGCCCGCCGCTACACAAGCAAGATGCGGGCAGCCCGGGGCGCTACACCTGTACTTCGACGGCGGTGAGGCGGAGCTTTCCGGACTCGATGACGGCTTCGAGGGCGGTGACGACGGCGCCGTCGAACTTCGTTCCGGTGAGTTTCTTGATCTTGTCGAGTGCGAAGTCGAGCTCCATGGCGGATTGGTAGGGGCGGTTGGTGGTCATGGCGTCGAGGGTATCGGCGACGGCGATGATGCGGGCCATGACGGGAATCTGCTGGGCCTGCAAGCCGTAGGGATAGCCGCGGCCGTCCATGTGCTCGTGGTGCAGCTCGATGCCGGGGAGCATTTCCTTGAGCTGCGAGACGGGGCGCATGATGTTCGCGCCTTTGACGGTGTGCGTCTTCATGATGTCGAACTCTTCGGCGGTGAGCGCGCCGGGCTTTTTCAGGACGCGGTCGTCCACGCCGATCTTGCCAACGTCGTGGAGCAGGGAGGCAATGCGCAGCTTGTCCATTTCCTCGGGCGATAGGCCGAGCTGTTTGCCGATGAGCATGGAATACTTCGCCACGCGCCCGGAATGGCCGCGCGTGTAGGGGTCCTTTTCGTCAATGGCCGCGGCGAGCATGCGGATGGAACCGAGAAACAGCTCGCGATTTTCCTCGGCGGCTTCCTTCAGACGCTCGATGAATTCCTCGATGTCGCCAGCCATTTTATTGAAGGTTTCCGCGAGCTCGCTGATTTCCGCGGCGCCGCGCACGGCCGAACGCTGGTGAAATTCACCGCGGCTGATGGCGCGCGTGGAGGCGGCCAGGCCGCGAATCGGTTCGCTGATGCCCACGGCGAAAAAGTAGCCGAAGAGAATAGCGACCAGGACAACGACAAGCACGAAGGCCAGGGCCTGGCGGTTGAGTTCTTGCACGCCGGCGTCCTCGCGCGCTTCCAAAAGGCTGCGCTGCGCGACGACGGCCCAATTCAGCTCCGGCATGGTGCTGTAGGTGCCGATCATTTCCACGGGGCGATTCTTCTCGGTGAGGAAGAAGCGAGTTGTTTCCGTAGCGCGCAACTCCTGCCGCAGGCCGCGAATTTGCTCGACGATGGGGGACACCGGGGCCAGGTCGGTTCCCGGAACGAAATCATGCGCAAAGGGATGGGCGACGGCGTGGCCGTAGTGGTCCACGACGAAGACCGTGCGGCCGCGCACGCTCGTTTCCTGCAGCCGCTTGAGCAAGGGGTCCAGCGAGACGACGGCGGCGAGCATCCCGGTGAATTCTCCCTCGACATTGAGGGGCACGGCGATGACGAACGCGGGGCGGTTATTGGGCGCCAGCGCGAGAGGATCGCTGCGGAACTTCACCGCTTGCATGCTGGCGGAGAAGGCGCGCTGCAGCGCTTTGGTCACAAAGGGATCCTGGTCGGCGCGAAAATTTTCCTGCGAGGCGCTGGTGCCCTTGCCATTTTTTCCGACGGCAGTGAGGTAGATGAAGGTGTTGCGGTTGCTGTCCACAAAATTTTCGAGCAGGCGCGTGACTTTGGGCTCGGCGGCGGAATCATCCACGTTTTGGATGAGGCAGGTGAGCGCGAGGATCTGGCGTTCGCTGATGAGCTGCTGGGTGAGATTGGCCTCGAAGCCTTGTACTTCCTGAGCGAGCGAACGGGTCAGCTCGGTCTGCTGAACGCGCTCGGTGTCCATTAGCTTGTCCTGGCTCAAGTGCAAGACCTGGCGGTGGTAGAGCCCGATGGGCAGAGCGCTGACGAGCAGGAGCGCCCCCAGAACAAGCCACAGGATACGGACTCGTCCGGAGCGGATGCGCTGAAAACGCGTGGCGAAGGTATCGGGCATGGACCAGACCATTGTATGCAGTTCGGGGGCGCTTAGGGCCGGCGCGTAGCCTGAGCGTCACCGGAGCGGCACTGGGACTTTGGTACTACTCGCGCTTGAGGGGGCGCTCCATGATGGCGCGGATGGCTTCGCTGGGCGAACGCTGGCCGCGCAGGAGGGCCTGGACCTCCGCGGTGATGGGCATCTCCACTCCGGCATCGCGCGCAAGGGCTAGTACGGCGTCCGTGCTGCCAACGCCTTCGGCGACCATGCGCATGCCGGCGAGGATTTGCGCGAGCGGGCGGCCCTTGCCAAGCTCGATGCCGACGTGACGGTTGCGGCTGAGATCGCCGGTGCAGGTAAGCACCAGATCGCCAAGGCCGGCGAGGCCACCCATGGTCTCCGGCTGCGCGCCAAGCGCTACGGCGAGGCGCGTCATTTCCGCCAGGCCGCGCGTGATCAGCGCCGCAAGCGAATTGGCGCCGAGTCCGATGCCCTCGCAGGCGCCCGCGGCAATGGCCATGACGTTCTTCATGGCGCCGGCCAGCTCGACGCCGAGCACGTCTTCGTGGGTGTAGAGACGAAACGCCGGCCCGGAGAGTTCGTCCTGGAGCGTGGCGGCGAGCGCACGATCCCGGGAAGCCAGCACGACGGCCGTGGGGTCGCCGCGAGCGACTTCGGCGGCGAAGGATGGGCCGGAGAGAACGGCAATGCGCGGCGGAAACTTCGGCGCGAAGACCTCCAAAATGACTTCGCTCATGCGTGCGTGGGAATCGGGCTCCAGACCCTTGGTGGCGCTGACGAAGACGGCGTCCGCCGCGACGTGCGGCAGAACGCGCGTGTACACGCTGCGGGCGTTGGCCGCGGGCATCACGCCGAGAACGATGCGCGCGCCGCGAAGCGCTTCCGCTTCGTCAGGCGTAACGATGAGCCCGGCGGGAATTTCATGACCGGGCAAGTAGGTGGAGTTCACGCGGTCGCGGCGGAGAGCTTCGGCGACGGCGGGATCGTGAACCCACAGCGACAACTCGTGCGGAACGTGGCTGCGCGACAGGACGATGGCCAGGGCTGTGCCGAAGCTGCCGCCGCCGAGTATGGCGATGCGCGTCATTGATCGGTGTCCCGGGTGGTTTTGCGGCGCGCTGTAAAGCGCGGCTCTTCACCGGTGAAAAGCCGCTGCAGATTCGCATCGTGCTTCCCGATGATGAGGGCAGCAACGCCGAGTGTGCCGATACTCACGGCGTGCGGAGGCGCATAACCCGGCGCCCACAAAAGATAGACCAAAAGAGGCATGGCGGCGGCCGCGGCAATCGAAGCGAGCGACACGTATCGCCAGAAAATCACCATGAGAAGCCAGAGGGCGACGGCGGCTACCAGCGCCAGCGGGCAGAGAACGCCAAAAATTCCGGCGGCGGTGGCGACGCCTTTGCCGCCGCGAAACTTCAGCCATACGGGGAAGCAGTGGCCAATGAGAGCCGCGAGGCCGGCGAGGATCATCCAAGTAGCGCTGTCCTGGGTGAAACGCGCGGCAAGCCACACGGCGGCGGCGCCTTTGGCGGCGTCAAGGAGAAGGGTAAGGATGCCGGGAAGCAAGCCGGCCACGCGAGCGACGTTTGCCGCGCCGATATTACCGCTGCCCGCTTTGCGAATATCGGTACGGCCAAAGAGCTTGGCGAAGAAAACGCCGAAGTGGACGGAACCGAGGAGATACGCGGCCACTGGTATCCAGGCGTGATGCAGGGAGGTGGTGATCATCTGCCGCTAGGCCTCCGCGGGAGCCAGAGGAAATGACGCGAGGCGAGTGTACTCCGCGCCGGAGGATTTGAGGTGGCTTTCGATCAGGTGAAATTCAGCGGCGCGGAAAGTGCCGAAGTCGCGTGCGGAATCTTTTTGTACAGCGGCCCGAAGTTTCTCCGGCGTGCCGGGCGGATGGAAGCGCGCGAGGGTGAGATGCGGTGTGAAGGCGCGCTCTTCTCGCGGGACTCCAAGCGGCTCGAGCGCGTTTTCGAGTGCCGCGGCAAGGCGCGGGAGTCCGGGGCCCGCTTCGATGCCGGCCCAGAAGACGCGCGGGCGTTTTTCGTCCGGGAAAAAGCCGAGGCCGCGGAAATGCATTTCCAGCGGCCTTTCCTCCGCATGAACGTGCACAAGAGCCGCGCGGATGGCATCGGCCTTGGGCGGCGGAACTTCGCCGATGAATTTCAACGTGAGGTGCATGTTCTCCAGGCGAGCCCAGCGCACCTCGGGTGCGAGGGGCCGGAGTTCGCGGACAAGCGCGGCAAGATTCTCGCGCACGGCAGCGGGAATTTCGAGCGCGACGAAAAGGCGCAAGACTCAGCCTCGTCCCGTGCCCGTTGCCGGGTTGGCGCCGACGCCCACACCGTTGGCCACGCCGGCAAATGTCCCGCCATAGAGGAAGTACAAGCGCACCATGTCCAGGGCAATTTGCGTGGCCTGCCAGCGGATCAATTCGCGCTCGCCGGGAAATCGGCGGCTAATTTCCTTGACTCCGGCGGCGCTGGCGAGCGCGATATGCAATGTGCCGACAGGTTTTTCCTCGGAGCCGCCGCCGGGTCCGGCGACGCCGGTGATGCCGACGCCGAGCGTGCTACCGACACGGCGGCGGATGCCGTCGGCCAGCGCGATGGCGACCTCCGGGCTGACCGCGCCCTTTTCTTTGATGGTGGCCGCGGGAACATCCACCCAGGCGGTCTTCAGCTCGTTGCTGTAGGAGACGACGCCGCCGAGAAAGTACGACGAGCTGCCGGCGATGCTGGTGAGGCGCTGGGCGAGCAATCCGCCGGTGCAGCTCTCGGCGGCGGCGATGGTGGCGTTATTCAGAGTGAGCTGCCGCGCGACAACTTCTTCGAGCGAATGGCCGTCGGTCGTGAAAATGCGGTCGCCGAGGGCGAGCTGAAAACTTTCGACAAGCTGCTTGAGCGTGGCTTCAGCGTGCGCGGCTTCAGCGGTCCACATACGCAAGTGAATCTGGATTTCGCCGGGAGCGGCGAGGACGGTGGTCTGCACATCGGCGTGGCGTTTATAGATGGGCGCGATGCGCTGCTCGACGTGCGATTCGCCCATGCCGGCGACGCGCAGCTCGCGGTGGAAGAGGCGCACGCCGGAGACGCGGCTCGCAAGGCGGGGAACGATCTGCTCGAGGAACATGGGCTTAAGCTCGCGCGGCGGGCCGGGGAGCAGCGCGATCATGCGTCCGGCGTCTTCGATCCACAGGCCGGGCGCAGTGCCGCGCGGATTGTCGAGCGGCTCGGCGCCTTCGGGGACCATCGCTTGGCGGACGTTGATCTCCGGCATTTCGCGGGCAAAGCTGCGGAAGCGCGCTTCGATGGCGCGGAGAATCGCTTCACTTTTGTGCAGCTTGCGGCCGAGCAGTTCGGCCACGGTTTCGCGGGTGAGGTCGTCCTCGGTGGGGCCCAGGCCGCCGCTGGCGATGACCAGCGGCACGCGGCTGAGCGCATCGCGAAAGGCTTCGCTGAGCAACTCGCGATTGTCGCCGACGATGGTTTTGCGCACGACCTCGATGCCGAGGCGATTGAGCTGCTCGGTGAGGAAGAGCGAGTTGGTGTCCAGCCGGTCGGGGGTGAGCAGTTCCGAGCCGACAGCGATGATTTCCGCTTTCATCGTTAAGGACCGAGGAGCGGCAAGCCGGCGACATCCCAGTCGAGGGTGAAGAGCGCGCCGGTGGTGACGACGATGGCGCGGCCGGAGGGTTGGAGCGCCATACCGACGATGCCGGAGCCACTTAGCGCCAGCTCGGCGTGCCCCTCGGGAGTGATGCGTACGATGCCGCGGCGTCCGGCGAAGGACGCGGCGACATAAAGATTCAGGTCTTTGTCGAAGGCCAGGCCCTGCGGGCGGCCGAGGCCGCGGTAGAAGATAACCACATCGCCGCCGCGGGTGATGCGATAGACGCGGTCGAAGCTCGAAGTCGTCGGGCCGGTGACATAGAGGTCACCCGAGGGATGGAACGCCAGGTGATAGGCGGCGATGGAAGGCTCGAGCGTGGCAAAGACGAAGATTTCGCGGTCGCGGCTGATCTTGAAGATCGTGCCGCTGCGGTCGCCCACGTACAGGTTTCCGTCACGATCGAAAGCCAAGCCGGTGGCGACGCCCATGCCCTCGATCCACTGCTCGGGATGGCCGTCGGGTGCGATGCGGAAGACGGCGCCCTCATTGCGGCAGGAAACGTAAAGATTGCCGGCGCGATCGAGCGCGAGGCCAGAAGGATTCATCAGCGAGGTGACGAAGGGCTTCACGCTGTAGTTCGCGGTGATTTTGTACAGTGAAACAGGAACACGTTCGCCGCGCTGCCCGCTGAAGGTCACGTAGATGTTGCCGAGCGCGTCCACGGCGGGATTCGCGACCGGATGGAGATTGTCGGCAATTTGGAGGCCGACGGAGACCGGATGCGGTTTGCTCTCGCGGTCGGCGGCGGAGACGCGCACCGTGCCGCCGCTCGCGCCTTCTGGAACGCGCGCGATCAGGCGATTTTCCGCGGCAAGAAGCAGGCTGCCTGCGGCTTCGCCAAAATGCACCGTGGGTCGCGCGTGGTTGCGCGCAACGAAGCCGCTGCCCGCGATCGTAATCTCTCCGCCGGGAATGGCCGCCGGGGGCGTCACGCGCTCAATGCGTGGGATGCCGTTCTTCGCCGCTGATTCGCCGAATTTCATTACAGGATAAAGTGTACCGCGAGGCGGAGAAGAATTGCAGCGTAGATGCCGGCCAACCAGTCGTCGGCCATGATGCCCCAGCCGCCGGGAAGCTTTTCCAGATGACGGATGGGATAGGGCTTCCAGATGTCAAAAACTCGAAAAAGTATGAAGCCCAGCAAGAGCGATTTCCAAGTGAACACGAAAAACGGCATTGAATACGTCAGCAATTGACCGGATACCTCGTCTATCACCACATACTGAGGGTCTTCAGTTCCGGCGTACTTGGCAACACGGTGAGCTACGACCACTCCGACAAAGGCCACGAGAACTGCCACCAGCATGTCCAGATAGGAAGGTGTGAAGCCGTTCGTCCAGAAGTGGAGCTTCCGTTCCATCTCGTACTTAACAAGGTTTCTGAAACCTAGCCACATCATGACTGTGGCCGCGAGCACCCCGACGAGGGAGCCAAATGTGCCCGGAGCTTTGGGGATATAGCCGACGCCGAAAACGGTGGCGATGGCGAAGGCGAAGCGCGGCTTCTTGCACGGCGGCGCGGTGACGGAGGATGGATCAGTGTTGGGAGTCATTCGGATCGCGTGGTTCGTTCAAGTCATCCTCGTCGAAAATCGGATCTGAGACGACGTATTTTTC
>JBGPGF010000142.1:0-7932 GCA_041483755.1 Terriglobia bacterium
GCCGTGTCTTTCGCGCACAGCCAGGATTGGCTGTGCCACAGACTCTTTCCGCAGCCTGCTACAGGAAACAGGCTTGCGGAAGCGAGGTTGCCGTGGCGGTAGGCGGCTGCTAGTATCTTGATTTTGCAGGGTTGCAGCGGGTCGCAGAGGCGGCGCGGGCTGCTCGCTCATCCTTCACGCTGGCCCGCCGGCGCGCCTTCGAGCGGCCTGGCCCTCGCGGACCTCGCAATCGGTTCTGGCCTCCATGGAAGGGAGACAACGAGTGGCAAAGTACGATGTGGCGATTATCGGGAGCGGTCCGGGCGGGTACGTCACGGCCATTCGCGCGGCGGAGCTTGGCCTGAAGACCGTGGTCGTCGAGAAGGACCCCTTCCTCGGCGGCACTTGCCTGCACGTCGGCTGCATCCCCACCAAGGTTCTTCTGCACCACGCGGATGTTTACGAGCACTTGAAAAACGCCGCCGAATACGGCTTCGAGACCGGCGCGGTGAAAATCAACTGGGCCAGCATCCTGGCGCGCAAAGACAAGATCGTGAAGAAGCACGCCATGGGCATCGCCATGCTCTTCAAAAAGAACAAGGTTGAAACCGTGACGGGCTGGGGACGCTACGCCGGGCCGGGAAAAGTGAGCGTGGAAGCCAGCGGCAAGAAAACGGAAATCGAAGCGGCGAACATCATTCTGGCGACAGGCTCCGAAGCGCGCACCCTCCCGGGCGTCGAGTTCGATGGCAAGACGATTCTCTCCAACCGCGAGATTCTGCAGCTTGCGGAGATTCCGAAGTCGCTGATCGTGGTGGGCGCGGGCGCGGTGGGCGTCGAATTCGCGTCGGTGTTTCACACGTTCGGCACGCAGGTGACGATTCTTGAAGCGCTGCCGCGCGTGGTGCCCGTCGAGGACGAAGAAATTTCCGCGGAGCTGGACAAGGCGTTCCGCAAAAAAGGCATCCAAATCTTCACGGAGAGCAAGGTGGAATCCGTGAAGAAGGACGCCAAGGGCGTCAGCGTCACGTTCAAGGATAAGGACGGCAAGACGCAGACGCTGGCAGCGGAAAAGATTCTGATCGCCGTGGGGCGGCGGCCGCTGACGGAGAATTGCGGCCTGGAAAAATCGCGCGCGAAAATCGAGCGCGGATTCGTGCACGCGGGACCGTACATGGAGACGGAAGAACCCGGGCTGTTCGCCATCGGCGACATTGTCGCGGGGATGCCGCAGCTCGCGCACGCCGCTTCGATGGAAGGGATCACGGCGGTGACGCACATCGCCGGAAAACCCGTGCAGCCGATTGTGAAAACGCGCATTCCCGGCGCGACATACTGCGAGCCGCAGATCGGCTCGATCGGTTTGACGGAGAAGCAGGCGCGCGACGCGGGCCATGCCGTGAAGACCGGCAAATTCCCCTTCCTCGGCAACAGCAAAGCGACGATTCTCGGCAGCCACGGCGGATTCATTAAGGTGGTTTCGGACGAGAAGTACGGCGAAGTCCTCGGCGTGCACATCATCGGGCCGCTGGCCACGGAAATCCTGGCCGAAGCAGCTACGGTCCTACAGCTGGAAGGCACGATTGACGACATGATGGCCATGGTCCACGCGCACCCAACGGTTTGGGAAGCCATGGGCGAAGCGTTCGCGTCGGTGCGCGGGCTGCAGATCAACGTTTAGGCCTGTTCTTGGATGGACACGCGGTTATGAACACCTGTCTCACAGTTGAACTCGGCCTCGTCGGCTACGCCGAAGCGTGGGCACTGCAGAAGCGGCTCGTGCAAGCGCGCAAGGCCGATGCGATCGAGGACGCGCTGCTGCTCTGCGAGCACCCGCACGTGATCACCATGGGGCGCAATGGGAAGCGCGAGAATCTGCTGGCCTCGGAGCACGTGCTGCATCAGCGCGGCGTCGAGTATCACGCGACGGACCGCGGCGGAGACGTCACCTATCACGGGCCGGGACAGATCGTGGGCTACCCGATTGTGAATCTCGGCGCGATCCGGCGCGACGTCGGTTGGTACGTGCGCATGCTGGAAGAGACGATGATTCGCGCCACGGCGGAATTCGGAATTGTGGCGGGGCGTGAAGACGGGAAAACAGGCGTGTGGGTAACGCGGAAGGAAGAGACGGAGGAGGGGTCCCTCGACTCGCTCCGCTCGCTCGGGATGACGACCCTGGCCGGGTCGTCAGAAAAACTGGCGGCGATTGGCGTGCACCTCAGCCGCTGGGTCACTTCGCACGGTTTTGCGTACAACGTTTCGACCGATCTGCGGAATTTCGATCTGATCGTGCCGTGCGGAATCGCGGGCCGCAAAGCGACCTCGCTGGAAAAATTGCTGGGGCGAGCCGTGGAGCGCGCTGAAGTGGCGCCGCGGATCGCGCGGCATTTCGGCGAAGTATTCGGGCTCGAAATGCGCACGGCGTCGCGCGAGGAATTACTGCAACGGCTTCGCGCCACGGATGCGGTCGAGCATACGATCGGTGTTCCGGCGTAGGAGATTGAGACGGCGAATGGCAAAGCAGCTCACGCGGCAGCAGCACCTCGACCTCTACTACTACATGCGGCTGAACCGCGCGGTAGAAGACACGATGGAGAAGCTGTTCCGCCAGAACAAGATCGTCGGGGGGCTGTATTCGAGCCTGGGGCAGGAAGCGATTTCGGTGGGCACGGCGTACGCGCTCGAAAAGAGAGACTGGCTGGCGCCGATGATTCGGAATATCGGGGCGCTGCTGGTGAAGGGCGTGCCGCCGCGCGACATTTTCACGCAGCACATGGCGAAATACACTTCGCCGACGCTGGGCAAGGACGGCACGAGCCATTTCGGCGACCTGGAAAACCTGCACATCGTTTCGCCGATTTCGATGCTCGGCGATCTGATCCCCGTCATGACGGGCGTGGCCATGGCCGGACGCTACCTGGGGCAGAAGATTGTGGCCATGACGTGGATCGGCGACGGCGGCAGCTCGACCGGCGTATTTCACGAAGGGCTGAATCTGGCGGCGACGCAGAAGGCGGCGTTTGTCTTGATTCTCGAGAACAATCAGTGGGCGTATTCGACGCCGGTGCGCAGGCAGGCGCCGTTGGAAAATCTGGCCGATCGCGCGAAGGCCTACGGCATTGACAGTTACGTCGTGGACGGCAACGACGTTGCGGCGGTGTATACGATCGCGAAGGAAGCCGTCGAGCGCGCCCGCGCGGGCGAGGGGCCCATCCTGATCGAAGCGAAGACCATGCGCATGCGCGGCCACGCGCAACACGATGCGGCGGAGTACGTGCCGAAGGAGATGCGCGCGTTCTGGGAGGCGCGCGATCCGATCGCGCTGCACGAGAAGTTTTTGCTGACCGAAAAGCTGCTCGATGCCAAGGGGAAAAAGGAAATCGAACAGAGGATAGCCGCATTACTGGAGAAAGACCGTGAATTCGCGGAGACTTCGCCCCTGCCGCCGCCCGAGCTGGCCGAGAAGGGCGTGTACTGCGACGGCTGCCACACCATCGCCGCGAAGTGGGAGCGGCCGGTCGCGGAAGTGATGCCGCCGAAATCGAGCACGGAGGCGGTTTGGGCCGTGGAGGGATTCGGCCGGGGCAAGGGCTCCGCCGGCGGGAACGCGCCGATGCACTTCGGCGATACCAAGCCTGCCGGTAAGGCGATTTCGCAAGCGCCGGTGAAGGCTGCGCTCAAGAAGTCAGCCAAGACCGCCGCCAGCCGGAAGGCGCGGAGATGAGGATGCCCGAAACCAAAACCGCGCCCGTTACGTTTCTGGAAGCGATCCGCCAGGCCATGCTGGAAGAGATGGAGCGCGACCCGGCGGTTGTGCTGCTGGGCGAAGATGTGGGCGTGTACGGCGGCGCGTTCAAAACGAGCGAGGGCCTCCTCGAGCGATTCGGCTGGGAGCGCGTGATGGATCTGCCCATCAGCGAAAGCGCCATCATCGGCGCGGCGTGCGGGATGAGCTATCTGGGGTTGCGGCCCATCGCGGAGATGCAGTTCATTGATTTCATTGTTTGCGCGTTCAACCAGATCACGAACTTTGTGGCCAAGTCGCACTACCTGTGGGGCGCGCCGGCGCCGATCGTGATTCGCGGGCCTTCGGGCGGCGGCGTGCACGGCGGGCCGTTCCACTCGGCGAATCCGGAAATGTATTTCGTGCACACGCCGGGGCTGAAGGTGATTTATCCCTCGACGCCGTACGATGCCAAGGGCTTGCTGAAATCGGCCATCCGCGACAACAATCCCGTGCTGTTTTTCGAGCACAAATTTCTCTACCGGCGCATCAAGGAAGAATTGCCGGCGGAAGATTACACCGTGCCGATTGGCAAGGCCGCGGTGCGGCGCGAAGGGCGCGACCTGACGATTCTGTCCTACGCGGCGATGATGCACACTTCGCTCGAAGCCGCGGACGCGCTGGCAAAAGAGGGCATCGAAGCGGAAGTGATTGATCTGCGCACGCTCCTGCCGCTCGATGAAGAAACGATTCTGCAATCGGTGAAGAAGACGAATAAGGTGCTGGTGGTCCACGAGGACACGCGCACGGGCGGAATCGCCGGAGAAATCGCCGCGATCCTCTGCGAGAAAGCCTTCGGCGATCTGGATGGCCCGGTACTGCGCGTGACCTCGCTCGATACGCCGGTGCCGTACGCGCCGCCGCTCGAGGAGCATTTTCTGCCCAATGCGCAAAAGGTTTTTAAGGCCGCGCGGGAATTGGCGCGGTATTAGGATTTACTATAGAAGAGGAGAACGAAAATGGCTGTTGACGTCGTAATGCCCCAGATGGGCGAAAGCATTTTTGAAGGCACGATCACCAAGTGGCTGAAAAAACCCGGCGACAAGGTCGAGCGGGACGAGCCGCTCTTCGAAATCTCCACCGACAAGGTGGACGCGGAAATTCCCTCGCCCGCCGCCGGCGTGCTCAAAGAGATTAAGGTGAAAGAGGGGCAAACGGTCCCGATCCAAACGGTCGTCGCCGTGCTGGACGCCGTGGGCGCGCCGGCCGCCGCCGGGAAGCCTGCAGCCGCGCCGCCTCCGGCTAAGACCCTGGCACCATCGCCCGCGCAGAAGCCAGCTTCCGTCCCGGGTCCTGTCGCTGTGCCCGCGCCTCCGCGTCCCGCAGCTCCAGCGGCGTCGAGCGCATCCGCCTCGTCCGCCCGCGATACCGGTGAGCGCATCCACAGTTCGCCGCTGGTGCGGCGCCTGGCAAAGGACCACAAGATTGACCTAACGAGCGTGCCGGGCACCGGCGCCGGAGGACGCATCAGCAAGAAAGACATTCTGGCCGTGATCGAGGGCGAATCGCAGCCGGCCGCCGCCGCTCCGCCTCCTCCACCTGGAATGCCGGGCGTGCAGACGCATGTGACGTTCGAATCCGCCGTGCCGCGCGAAAAGATGTACTTCGGCCACTATGAAGTACAGCCGATGACCACCATGCGCCAGCGCATCGCCGAGCACATGATCGCCTCGAAGCACGTCTCCCCGCACGTCTACTCGGTGGACGAAATCGACATGTCAAAGATCGCCGCGCTGCGCGCCAAGTCCAGGGACGAGTTCGAAAAGCGCTACGAGACCAAGCTCACCTTCATGCCCTTCTTCGTGAAAGCCGCCGTCGCGGGCCTGCGCGGGTATCCCACGCTGAACGCCTCGCTCGACGGAACGAACGTCATCCTGCACAAGGAGATCAATATCGGCATCGCCGTGGCGCTCGACTGGGGCCTGCTGGTCCCCGTGGTCAAGGGCGCCGACGAGAAAAACTTCCTCGGCATCCAGCGCGCGATTAACGATTTGGCGGAGCGCGCGCGTTCGAAAAAGCTGAAGCCGGAAGAAGTGCAGGAGAGCACCTTCTCCATCACCAACCCGGGCGTCTACGGCGGGCTTTTCGGCCTGGCGGTCATCAACCAGCCGAACGTGGGCATTCTCGGCCTCGGGGCCATCGAAAAGCGCCCCGTGGTGATCAACGACTCGATCGCCATCCGCTCCATGTGCTACGTCACGCTCAGCTACGACCACCGCGTGGTGGACGGCGCCATCGCCCATCAGTTCTTGCACAAGGTAAAGGAAACGCTGGAGAATTGGTCCGAGCCGGTTCTGTAGGCTACGCAGCCAGCGAATAGTCGTCAGTCTTCAGTTGTCAGTGCAGAGCAATCACCCCGTCCTGGGTGCGCTTCCCGTGTTCGACTACCGACCGAGAACTGTCAACTGAATACTCTTCTCACTGCATCATCGGCTTCAGTTTCGCCACCCAAACGGCGAACCCCTCCTGCGGCACGGGCTCAATCCCCGCGTCACGAAGCGTGTCGCGGACAAAGCGATGGCGCTCGTTTTCGGCCGCGAGCGGCACATCGGTGATGGCGGCGAATTCGCTGGATGAAACCTTTCCGCGGATGCGCTCGGCGGTGTAGGCAAAAAGCTTGGCCGAAGCGGGCTCGCGCGTGACGGAAAGCGTGTGCACAAATCCGCGCGTACCGTTGCGCCGGTAGCCGTAGTCGAGCTTCATGGGATCGCCCGCAAAGGTGAATTCATCCAGGCGGATGGATTTTTCGATGCGCTCCCAGAGTCGCGCCTGCCGCCAGACCTGGTTGCAGTAGCCGCGAATCGCCCCCCGGCTGCCCGGCCGTTCATGGGCCGCTCCGCCGGCCGGGAGCGGCGCCACTTGGTCGGCGTACAGCCGCTCGAGTTCGGCGTCGAGATCCCCGGTGGTGACCACGCCCTTCTGCGGCGCAAGTTGCAAAGCGTTGGAAAGAGTTTCGTCCCATTTCTCGAGGAGATTCAGCCAGTCGCCGTTGGCGGACGCGAAGCGCGATTCGATGTCGTCGCGCAGCGCGCGCAGCAGCGCCTCGTCGGCATGCGGATGCAGCCGGCGGATGCGCGCGTACTCCCCGGGGTCTTCGATCACACGCAGGCGGCGCTCGCCGGTCGCGGGATCGAACACCAGCACGCCGATGTTGATCCATTCGTCGCGCACCAGGTTCGGCGTGTAGCGCAGGATGCGGTACGCGCAGGTTCTGTCTTGCGTCTGCGGTTCAGGCATGGTTCACGTCCAGTTGGGAAACGGCTGGCGCGATGATTTCTTCGCGTCCAGGATAAGATCCGCCACACGGTTCCGGCGGCGGTGCAGCTGTTCCAACAAACGATAGAGCGCGTCGTGGTCGTCCGCGTACCACTCCGGCGGAATCTCGCGGCTGGCCTCGTCGAGCACGCGCTCGGTCATGCGCGACGCCAGCCGCTCAAGCCACGGCGCGAAGGACTCCATTCCGGTGACGCCCTCATAAACGCGGTTGCGCGTGTAGAGCCCGCGCAGCGGCGCGTCCGGATAATTCCATTCGCCGGCGTTAAAACAAAAGCCCTGATCAATCATGACCGCGCGATAGGCGGGCGCGGGCCGCTCACTCCCCTCGCGCATCTCCTGATAAAACAGTGTCTGCCGGCCGTTTGTGTTGCACGTCCATTTGTCGAATACCAGCATGCCCGCGAAATCATGGAGATTTTCGACCGCGCGAAGCTGCTCGTCGGGCAGGAAATCGTGCAGCGCGAGCCGCCGCGGATCGCCCGGATAGCGCGACGCGAATTGCAGGCCCGGCGCGCAGGGAATTCGCGAGCGGCCCAGCTCGATGGCCAGGTCGTGCGTCAAGCGGATCAACTGCTCGGAAACTTCCACAACTGCCGCCGGCACCGTGGGCAGCCCCAGCCGCGCAGCCAGCTTTGTTCCCAGCATCTCATTCACCAAAATCCGGCGGTGCTGGGGATTGTTTTGGAACTTGACGACGTAGTAGTGCGCGTCCGAGCAGCGCATCAGATGTGACTGCGCTCCGCCGCGCATCCGCCGGATCTCTTCCAGTGCGTGTAACATGCGGGCGCTATGCTAGCGAGGTCTTACAAAAGCAGCAAGCAACTTCCTGTGTATCGAACGGCGGGTTCCGCATCGGGAAGGAAACAGTGTGAAAACGGGACCGCCGCGAA
>JBGPGF010000143.1:0-7924 GCA_041483755.1 Terriglobia bacterium
ATCTCGAGGAAGTTCTGCTCGTTCTTGTTTTCCCAATAAACCACAACATTCTTGCCGGGTGCCCCGGGAGTCGGTTTTGCGCCTGGGGATTTTTCGGTGCGGATGGCCACTCGGGGCGAAAGGGACGGCGCTCCACGCACAGCCACGAATGGCTGTGCCACAAACCCAAGATGGCCACATGAATGTGGCCGCTACAGGCCGAGGTGCCGCACCTACGGTGCTTCGGGACGGCGCTACAGGGAAAGATGCACAGAATCAATTCTGTGCTACTCAGGCGCGCCTCCGGCGCTCAATTCACCAGTTGCCGGTCCATCGATCAATGGGCCGGTTGCGCGTCGAGCCAGTGGTCCATGTGTGACTCGAGGATGCCCAGCGAGACGGCGCCGTCTTCGGCGCGGCGAGTTGCGATGGTGGTATCCTCAAGCGAAAGGAGATTCTGACCAAGTGCGACGCCCAATGATTTCATTCCTTGTTCCTCTGTTGTTAGGGGCTTTGCAAGGGAGCACTCGCCTTGCAGCGCAGGAGATACCTCACCTGGACCGCTCGCAGGGCTCAACGCAATTGATTGTCGGTGGCCGCCCGTTCCTGATCTTCGGCGGCGAACTGGGCAACTCCGCGGCAGGAACGGCAGCGCAGGCCGATGACGTCTTGCCGCGCGTCGCGCGCTCGCACATCAACACCGTGCTGATGCCGGTTGCCTGGGAGCAGATTGAACCCGTCGAGGGAAAGTTCGACTTTGCGATTCTGGATCATTGGATCGAGCAAGCGCGAGTTCAGCATTTGCGCCTTGTGTTGCTGTGGTTTGGCAGTTGGAAGAATGCTTTCTCAAGCTATGCCCCGGACTGGGTGAAGAAAGACCCAAAACGCTTTGGCCGCGCGATTGCGCCGGATGGCCGGCCGCTGGAGATTCTTTCTACTTTGTCCAAGGAGAATCTGGACGCCGACGCGCGCGCTTTTCGAGCGTTGATGCGGCACATAAAAGAATTTGATATGCGGCAGCAGACCGTCCTGATGGTTCAGGTGGAGAACGAGGCCGGCGTCCTGGGCGGTGGGCGCGACTATTCCGCCGAGGCAGATCGCTTTTTCAATGGGCCCGTTCCGGAAGATCTCATGCGCTATCTGCGCGCGCACCGGGATTCGTTTTCGCCCGAACTGAACCGTGTTTGGAATGGAAATGGACGTGTTTGGCGCGATGTTTTTGGCGAGAGTGCACCGGAAGTCTTCATGGCTTGGAATTATGCGCGCTACATCGGGCAGGTAGCAGCGGCAGGAAAGGGCGAATATCCGTTGCCCATGTATGTGAATGCGCAACTGCCTGCGCCGCTGGAGCGCGCAGGAGAGTATCCGAGCGGCGGTCCACACCCTTACTATTTGGATGTCTACAGGGCCGCCGCGCCCATGCTGGACTTCTTTTCTCCCGATATTTACTGGCCGAACTTCGAGTATTGGGTCCAGCGCTATAACGAGCACGGTAATCCCGTGTTTGTCCCGGAAGCGCGATTGGAGGCGGGCCCTTTCAACGCTTTTTATGCCTACGGAGAGGCGCGCGCGTTTGGATTCTCGCCCTTTGCCGTTGACAGCATTTCGGATGCGGAGGCAGGTCCGGATCAAGGGAAGAATCCGCTAGCCCAGAGCTATTCGGTCTTGCAGCAACTGGAGGACATCCTGCCGCAAGCGCAGCGCGAAGGCAAAACCCGCGGCCTTGTGCTTCATGTGAGCAGCCTTCGCCCCACACAGGCTGTTTCTCTGGGAGGGTATCTCTTCTCTGCAACGCTGGCGCGATCCTGGCCGGCACGAAACCTTTTGCAGGACGATGGCGCCATGATTGCGGTCCAGACAGGCTTGGACGAGTTTCTGATCGGCGGCGCAGCTCTTACCATCACGGTATCGAAGGACGTTGACGCGGGGGATGGAATAGCCGGGATTGCGAGCGTCGAGGAAGGATCCCGTGTGCGGGGAGAATGGGTAACCGAGCAGCGCCTCAACGGTGACCAGAACAATCAAGGACGAAGTGTCTCTTTACCCGCGCATGGCTTCAAGCTCCTGCGCGTGAAGCTCTACACAATCCCAAAACGGTGACCGCAGGAGGCCTTCCTGCGCGCTGCGGCGGGCAAGCGAATCGTCAAAGGCCGGGGCTTCCCGCAAAAGCGGCGGGACGCAAACAACGCGAAAGCCCGGCCGTACATGGAACACCCGCCACTACGATCGGGCCGTCAGTGCGAGGCTTGTGCGTCGAGCCAATGCTTCATGTGCGACTCGAGGAGGCCCAGGGGGACGGCGCCGTCTTCGAGGACGGCGTCGTGGAACGCGCGAATGTTGAATTTTGCGCCGAGCTTGGCTTCGGCTTGCGCGCGCAGCGCGCGAATCTTGAGCTGGCCGAGCTTGTAGGCCAGAGCCTGGCCGGGCCAAACGATGTAGCGGTCCACCTCGACGGTAATGTCCTGATCGGTCTTCCCGGTGCTCTCGGTGAAAAACTGGATGGCTTGCTCGCGCGTCCAGCCCATCGAGTGCATGCCCGTGTCCACCACCAAGCGCACGGCGCGCCACATCTCGTAGCTCAACTGGCCGAATTTCGAGTACGGATCGGTGTAGAACCCCATCTCTTCGCCGAGGCTCTCCGAATAGAGCGCCCAACCCTCGACGTACGCCGAGTAGCCCACTTGTTTGCGGAACTCCGGCACGCTGTCCATCTCCTGCGCCAGGGAAATTTGCAGATGATGCCCCGGCACGGCTTCGTGAAGCGAGAGCGCTTCCATCTCCCACTTCGGACGTGCGGGCAGGTCGTAGGTGTTGGCAAAAAAATGGCCCGGACGCCCGGCCGGCGGGGACCCCGGCTCGTAGTACCCGGTGGTCTGCGACGGCGCCTTGAAGTCCGGGATGGGCGTGACGCCGTAGGGCAGCCGCGGCAACGTGCCGAACAGGTGCGCGAGCTCCGGGTCAGCTTTCTTGGCGATAATGCGGTAGCCGTTCACCAGGTCTTCGGCATTCGTGTAAAAGAAGCGCGGATCGGTGCGCAGAAACTCCGTGAAGTCGTGGAAGCTGCCTTTGAAGCCCGACGCGGCGATGACGTTGTCCATCTCCACGCGAATGCGCTTCACTTCGGCGAGGCCGGTCTCGTGAATCTCCCGCGGCGTAAGGTTCGTCGTGGTGTGCCAGCGGACGTGATACGCATAGGCTGCCGCGCCGTTCGGCAGCGCCGTGGCCGCAATCGCTTCGCGGCAGGCGGGCAGATAGGTTTGCGCGAAATAGTCGTGGAGCTTCTGGAACGCGGGCGCGAGCTGCGCGGTGTAGAGCGCCGCGGCGCGGGCGGCGAGCCGCGCGCGATCCGCTTCCGGAAAGCCCGCGGGAAATTCCCGGAAGGGCTGGAGCAGCGCGCTGGCCTTGGCATCGGCGGGAATGAGGTCCGCGATCTGTTTGGGCACATCGCGCAGAGTCACGCGCGGCGGAGTGTATCCGCGCTTCAGCCCTTCTTGCAGCAGCGCGAGCTCTTGCTCGACCACCATCGGCAGCGCTTCCATGCGCGCGAGAATGTCCTCGTAATCGGCCACGGTCTGGTGCGGCATGATGGCCATGGCGCTCGGGGCGCCCTGCTGAATACCTTCCATCTGATTGATGGGCATCCAGAGGTTGTGCGGCACAACGTCTCGGAACGGCATTGGATCGTCGCCGTACTGCAAACCCTCTTCGGTTGTTTCCAGCATCTCGCGGTAAATATCGTAGTTGAGCCGCTCGGCGGCCGGCAGAGCCGCACGGTTGAACGCTTTCAGCTTGGCGAGGCTGTCGTGCAGGTGCCGCGTTCGCCGCGCAATTCCCGCGGGAGCATCGTCGGTCCAGCGGCGATTCTGCCCGGGAAAGCCGTAAGCCGTGGCCAGCTCGGGAAAGTCCCCCATCCACCGCTTCCAATCGTCCTCGAGATAGGCGCGGAACTTGCGCGAGGTCTCGGCTTGCGCGCCGCCGGATTCGTGCGCGGATTGCGCCAGAGCCAGCATCGGCAGGAAAACCAGCCCTCCGCCAAGCACCAGAATCATCATCGCCGGAATTCGCATCACGTATTCCCTCCTCCGACTCGCGTCAAATCTTTTTCTCGCTCGCGCGCCAGCAGCACGATCAGCCGCGCGGTTTCTTCAACGTCCATCGCCGTATTGTCCACCAGAACGGCGTCCGCGGCGCGGACCAGCGGCGAGACTTTGCGTTGGCGGTCGCGCCGGTCGCGTTCGTGTACTTCCTCGAGCACTTGCGCCAGCGTCATCGTGTCGCCCTTTTCGCGATGCTCTTTCCAACGGCGCTCGGCGCGCGTTTCCGGCGAGGCATCGAGAAATATTTTCAGCTCGGCCCGCGGAAAAACCACCGTGCCGATGTCGCGGCCTTCCATCACCACACCGCCGTCCGCGCCGGCGCGCCGCTGCTCGGCAACCAGCGGAGCGCGAACCCCGGCAATCGTAGCCAGCCGCGAGGCGGCTTCCGCGACCTGCTGCGTTCGTATCACGGTGGTGACCTCGCGCCCGTCGAGGAATACGCGATTCTGGACTCCCGTCGCGGCCTGCTCCGGCGTCGAAGGACGCAGTTCGATGTGCGTTTCTTGCGCCAGCGATTCGAGGCGCGCGCCGTCTTCGAGCGAAACGCCGCGCTCAATCGCCTTCAGCGCCAGCGCGCGGTACATCGCGCCGCTGTCGAGATACAAGTACCCGAGTGTTTCCGCAATGCGCCGCGCAACGCTGCTCTTTCCGGAACCGGCCGGGCCGTCGATGGTGATGGTAAGTTTTGGCATCTTGGTAGCACAGTCACTCATGGCTGTGCGCCTTCATTCAGCTGTCGCAGTGGGGGCTAAAAACCCATGATGTTGTAACCGCAGTCCACATAGATCGTTTCGCCGGTGATGCCGGAGGCCGCATCGGAGAGCAAGAACGCCGCGGTGCCGCCGACCTCGGCGGGGTCCACGTTGCGCTTGAGCGGGGCGCGATCCGCATGCGTTTTCAGCATGTCGCCCAGGCCGGCGACGGCGCGCGCGGCGAGCGTCTTGATCGGCCCGGCGGAGATGGCGTTCACGCGCACGCCGCGCGGACCCAGATCATTGGCCAGGTAGCGCACGGTGGCTTCGAGCGCGGCCTTGGCCACGCCCATCACGTTGTAGTGCGGAACGACTTTTTCCGCGCCGTAATACGTCATCGTAACGATGCCGCCGCCCGCGGTCATCAGCGGAGCGGCGGCGCGCGATACGGCGATCAGCGAATAAACGCTCACGTCGTGGGCAATACGAAATCCTTCGCGCGTGGTTTTGAGGAATTCACCTTTCAACTCTTCCGTCGGCGCGAACGCGACGCTGTGGACCAGGCCGTGGAGCGTGCCATAGCGAGCTTTCAGATCCTCGAAGAGCTTCGCGATCTGATCGTCTTGCGATACGTCGCACATGAAACCCGCCGCGCCGGGGAGGTCGCTGATCAGGTCTTTCGCTTCCTGCTCGAGGCGCTCGTTTTGATAGGTGATCGCCAGGCGCCAGCCCGCTTCGGCGAGCTTCTGCGCGATGGCCCAGGCGATGCTGCGCTTGTTCGCCAGGCCGAAAATCACGGCGGTTTTTGGTGCGTCGGTCATTCGCGTGTTCTCCCCAGATGACGGGCTAAACCCGCCGCAACACTAAATGCGATGAAAGGCTTTCTCGATCTCCTTCAGAGAATACCGCAGGACGACGGGGCGGCCGTGCGGACAGCTCATCGGGCAATCGGTTTTTGAGAGCGCGGAGAGCAGCCATTCCATTTTCGTTTGATCGAGCGGCATGTTGACTTTGATGGCCGCGTGGCAGGCCGTCGAAGCGGCGATTTTCGCCTGCACGGTTTCGATGGAGATGGCGGCGCTTTCGCGCTCGATGCCGTCGAGAATTTCGGTGAGGAGCTTTTCCGCATCCGAGACGGCGATGCCCGCGGGCACGGCCTGAATGGCGAGGCTGCGCGGGCCCATGGGCTCGACTTCGAAACCGTTTTCAGCGAGCTCTTCGGCGATGCGTTCGAAGATCACGATTTGCCGGGGAGCGAGTTCCGCGACGATGGGCATGAGCATGCGCTGGCATTCGACTCTTCCGGCGCGCCGCGCCGCCAGGTGCTGTTCGAACAGGACGCGTTCGTGCGCGACGTGCTGGTCAATGATCCACAAGCCTTGCGCGTTTACCGCGATGATGAAGCTCGAGCTGACCTGGCCGAGCGGCTTGAGATCGGCGATTTCGTCCGGGCGCGGGAGCGAGGCGGTTGCGGCGGCGCCGTGAGAGGCGGGCCAATCGGCGATGGCGGGAACGTCGCCGGGATCGGCGGCAAGAGCCGGAGCGGCCGCCGCTACGAATGCCCCACCGAAAGACACGCCGGGTTCGAAAGGAAAACGCTGCTCGACGGGACGAAGCGGCGCGGGCGTGAGGTCGAATGCGCCGAGGCCGCCGTCGGAGCCGGCTCCAATGTTGAAGCTGGTGTCCCCAGCGGGAGCCATTGGCGGAATCACGGACCTTGACGGGCCGGGCGCGACCATTTCCGCGTTCGCGCCGCCGCCGGCCGCAAAGTTTGCTCCAAGCTGCGCCGCTGCGCCGGAGCCCGCAGCGGCGGCGAAGCTTGCGATCGGGCGCGTCTTCATCAGCACCTGGCGAATAGCGTCGCGCGTGAAGTCGTGCACAAACTGCGGGTGGCGGAAGCGGACTTCGATCTTCGCGGGATGGACGTTGACGTCCACTTCGTCGTAAGGCATTTCGAGGAAGAGAAGCACCGCGGCAAAGGCGGACGGCGGAAGAATATTGCGATAGGCCTCGTGAATAGCGTGGAGGATAAGGCGGTCGCGGACGAGGCGGCGATTGACGAAGACGTAGATGCCGTTGCGATTCGAACGCTGGACTTCGGGGCGCGAGGTGAAACCGCTGACCGTGAGCGTGGCGGCTACTTCGCTGGATTCGAGATCGGGCTCGGTAATGGCAGAGCGGAACGGGCCGGAAGCGGCGGGAATTTCGACCAGTTCATCGAGGGACTGGCGGCCGAAGAGCTGATAGACGCGGTCGTCCATGCGCTCGGTTGGCGCGCAGTTCAGGATTTCCTGCGTCGGCGTTTTGAGGACGAATTGCTTCGACGGATTCGCCAGAGCGTAGTGCGTGACGAGCGAAGCGATGTGGCCCAGCTCGGTTGTGTCTGATTTGAGGAATTTGCGCCGCGCGGGGATGCAGTAGAAAAGATCGGCGACGCTGATCGTCGTGCCCGTGGGCAGGCCGGCAGACTTCACGCTGAGGAGCTTGCCTCCGGCGAATTCGATGCGCGTGCCTTCGGCTTCTTCTTCGGTGCGCGTTTCGAGCAGGAGGCGCGAGACGGCGGCGATTGTCGGCAGCGCTTCGCCGCGAAAGCCGAGCGTGGCAATCGAGAGTAGATCGTCGGCGGTGCGCAGCTTGCTGGTGGCGTGGCGCTCGAAGGCCAAAAGCGCGTCGTCGTGATTCATGCCGATGCCGTCGTCAATCACGCGAATCATGCGTTTGCCGCCGACTTCGACTTCAACGCGAATGGTTTGCGCTCCGGCGTCAAGCGCGTTTTCGAGCAGCTCCTTGACGACGGAGGCGGGGCGCTCGACGACTTCGCCCGCGGCGATCTTGTTGGCGACTGCTTCCGGTAGTATGCGAATGCGGCTCATTGCTTTTTGATTGCGATGCCCAATTGATCTAATTGATCATTGTCCACGGATGACGGCGATTCGGCCATCAAATCCACGGCGGCGGTGGTTTTGGCGAAGGCGATGACTTCGCGGATGGATTTTTCGCCCGCGAGGAGCATGACGACGCGATCAATGCCCAGGGCGATGCCGCCGTGGGGCGGCGTGCCGTAAGTGAGTGCGTCGAGGAAGAAGCCGAAGCGGCGGCGAAGTTGCTCTTCGGTGAGGCCGAGGGCTTTGAAGAGGCGCTCCTGAATGTCCTGGC
>JBGPGF010000144.1:0-7900 GCA_041483755.1 Terriglobia bacterium
CGCCGAACGCCCACTCATACGCGGGCAACTGTCCGTTCGGGTGCATATACCACTCGCGAAGCAGCAGGATGAGCTGCTCCTTGGCGAAGTCCGGGTCCACAATCGCCAACGGCAGGCAATGAAACGCCAGGTCCCACGCGGCGTACCAGGGATACTCCCACTTGTCCGGCATGGAGATGATGTCTTCGTTGTAGAGGTGCGTCCACTCCTTGTTGCGGCCGTTCTGCCGCTCCTTCGGAGGCGCCGGGCCCGCCGGGTCGCCCTCCAGCCACCCGCGCACGTCGTAGTGGTAGAACTGCTTGGACCACAGCATCCCCGCGAACGCCTGCCGCATGACGTTTCTTCCGTCGGCGGAAACTTCTGCCGGAATGCGCGAGGCGTAGAACTCGTCGGCCTCAGCGATGCGCTGGGCAAAAAGCTTGTCGAAGCCGCCGCCGAAATCATTTGTGCCCGGAACATCCGCTGCGCGTTGCGCGTGCCCCGGCGCGGTGATTATGCCGACCATCGGAGAGTCGGCGTCCATGCCGGCAAGAGGCTCAATGTCGGTAAGCCGCAGCTTAATCGTCGCTTCCTGTCCCGCGCCGAGTTGCAGGCGATAATACGGGGCCACTTTCGTTCCTTGCTGCGCGGGATTGACCGCGTCCTTCCTCCCGCGAATCACATATTCGTGAAAGGCGTCCTTCACATACGGCGTCCGGTTCGGCGTACCGTAGATGCGCAGGCGATCCGTTTCGTTTTCGGTGAAGAGTAGCTCCGCTTTCCCTGCGCAAAGCAGCCAGCGCTTGCCGTACTGATAGTGTTCGAGCTCAACACTCACACTACCCGGCACCGCCGCCGCTTTTCGCGCGCTCGGCCGCCGCAAATCGCGGCCCCACGACCACGTGTTGCGAAACCACAGCGTGGGAAGCAGGTGCAACTCCGCCGTCTCCGGCCCGCGGTTTACCGCGGTAATACGGATCAGGATGTCCTCGACGTCCGCTTTCGCGTACTCGACGAAAACATCGAAGTAGCGGCTTTCCGCGAACGCGCCGGTATCGAGCAACTCGAATTCCGGATCGCCCTTCCCCCGGCGGCGATTCTCTTCCACAAGCTGCGCGTACGGAAATTCGCGCTGTGGATATTTGTAGAGGTATTTCAGGTAGGAGTGCGTCGGCGTCGAGTCGAGGTAGAAGTAATACTCCTTCACGTCCTCGCCGTGATTGCCTTCATTGCCCGTCAAGCCGAAGAGCCGCTCTTTCAGGATCGGATCTTTGCCGTTCCAGAGCGCAATGCCGAAGCAAAATCTCTGGTGACGGTCGCAAATGCCCGCGATGCCGTCCTCGCCCCAGCGATACGCGCGCGAGCGCGCATGGTCGTGCGGCAGGTATTCCCAAGCCGTGCCGCCGGGGCTGTAGTCCTCGCGCACCGTGCCCCACTGCCGCTCGGATAGATACGGCCCCCAGCGCTTCCAGTGCTTCTTGCGCAGGCGCGCTTCCTCGAGCCGGTTGTCTTCCGTGGTTTCAATGCGTGGCATGGGCGCTCTCGTCTCTCTTGAGGAGCGAAGGTCCTATGGTCTCACTGTTTGCGGAGGTGTTGTGTGACAGTCCGGCGCGGTCGTGACGCGTCCGGCAAGGCCGCACGAACAGGAAGAAGGGGAGCAGCGCACGCACTTCATCTGCTTGCGGCCGCTATTGCTGCGGGATTTCTCGGAACGAAAGCACGCGATAGGACTCAGTAGGTTGCGCCTTGTCAATCCAGCAAGAGTTGTACAGGATACCGTTGCCGCCACCTTGCCAGTTGAGCTGGACCCAATCCCGCGGAATCAAGGGACCGGTACCGTCGCTGGAATTTCGCGTGTGGGCCAGGAGCACGGCGCCGTCAAATTCGGCCTCGCCTGTTAACCCATCCACTTCCAGTATGCCCTTTCCGATGACCAGAACGATTCCCTTCCACACGACGTGTGCGCCGTCCATGACTTCGAGCTTGCCGGTGACGAGCAACAAGCCATATCCGCTGATGTTTCCCGAAAGCTGCAGGTCGCCCTGCACCACGGTAATCACACGGGAAGTCTCGCTTCCGCGGTTCTCCAGCGGCAGGTCTATGACCGGCTGTCCCGGACTCTGCGGGCTGAGGATCAGAGCCTTCTCGTTCGCAGTGATTGTCTGCACCAAACCATCCAAAGCCTCGGAGTTCCGAAATGCGGGATTGAGTAAAGTCTCGGGGTCACCCCCGACGTTCGGTGTCGTGCCGCCATTGCCTGTGAAGTTAGCTATGTGCAGACTGTCGGCTTCTATAATGTTATCTACGACTTTCGCCTGGTCCGTGGGGGAAGTTGTTGCCACTGCATATTGCTGCTGTGCACTGCATCCGTCGAGGCCGTTAACAAGAAACTCATAGCGGTTGGGGGGAACAAACATCTTAGTGGGAGACAGGGGGGCCTTGCCATCCATCGTCACCGCGGCCGTGAACGACAGACTCATCGCCGGCGGCTGGACCACGTACTGCAGCATCTTTCGCGCGCCGCCCGGCAATACCGACAAAGCCGTGACCTCCAGCACCTGCTGGCCTTTCGAGATCAAGTTCAGGCTGGTTCCATCATAGTAGAGTGGGGTCGTACCGTTTGGCGGATTCGCGTCCCCATTCAAGCGCATATTCAGGGTTTTCTCTGTCACCGGATTGATTCGCACCCACTGGTAGGACGGCCCAGGGAGTCCAGAGGGGTTCAGCGCGGGTTGTAGCCAGGCGGACTGGACAAAAGGCTGGAGACCGCTGGCGCCGGCTGGCGTGGTGCCGTCAAATTCAGTCTGATACTCGTTGTCCGCGTACGGATTCTCCGCGCTGAGGTCCGTCGGGTCAATCGTCTGCCCCTCGGCGGGATTTACGATGTAAACCACCTGTCCCACAGGCACCGGCGTGCCCCCAGCCTTGATCGCGTTGCTCACTGCCGCGTCTCCGTTCCCGCCCCAGAGCCGTCCGCGCCCTTCCTCGAGCCCATCCACCGCCGCGTAAAAAGCCTTCGTCGAGGAGCGGTAATTCGCGTTCAGATAACCCTCAACGCCCGCCGAGAGAATCATCAGCGTGGAGAGCGTCAAGATGAGCAGGAGGCAGATGACCACCAGCACGAGGGCCACGCCTCGTTCGCAGCGTCGCGCGATTCTTTTCCCGGGCATTGCTTTGTTCCTCATGCTCGAATCCTAGTGTTGATAATCATGATCGTGATCATGGTTGCCGCCGTAGCCCCCGCCGCCCTAGCCTCCGCCGCCCCCGCCGGGCACAGGCGGCGGAAAAGCTTGTACCTGCGAGCTGGCCCCTCCAAACCCGAGATTGATCCTGCGCGCCCGGCCGTTGAGTTCAGCCACCCGCGGCTGGCCCGTGCGCATGTCCGGATCCTTCGACATGACGACCAACGTGATGTTCACATCGAGAATATTGCCCGGTCTGCTGAACGTCATGGCATCGAACGAATCGTAGTCATAGGTGAACAAGTCCACCGGCGCGCCGCCATTTGGCGGCGCCAGGTTGACCACGTTCTGGACGTACGGCACCAGGAAGTTCTGCGTGGCCCCCACTGGATCGTTGCCTATCTTGGGAACATCCGCACGATACAGCGTCGTCCCCTGCAGCGCATACCTTACCCAGTGAACTCCCTGCACGCCGCTCGGATCGAAATTGGCTTCGATAATTAGGTCCGTGGGGCTGGGGGTCAACACGCAAGTCGAATTAACCTGGCACTGCGCTGTGGGGTAGCCTGCGTCCCACGCAAACGGCGAAGCCGTGACCGAAGACGACGCCGGATTCGTACTAAAGCTCGGCGGCGGGTAGCCCGCATTGCTCACGTCCCGCAAAACCTGATCCAGGCTCAGCCGCGCTGCCTGAAAGGAATCGAGAAGCTGCAATTCCGTCTTCTGGCGCTGCTGGGACATGATCAGCAGCTCAAACGCGGCGCCCGCGATGATCATGAAGATTCCCACGGCCACCGTCAGTTCGAGGAGCTTATATCCGCGATGTCCCGCCGCGCTTCGCTTCATTTCTGTACCACGGCGTCCAGCGTCACGGGTCCGCCAAAACCGTTCCCGCCGAGCCGCACCACTCCCACGATAAAGCGCTTCGCGATCACTTTGCCGTCTTGCGTCGTCGTGACCACCGCCCAGCGCATGTCGTACTTCGTCCCAGTCGGATCATTCGCATCAGCCAGTGTGGTGCTGTAGAAGGGCACGGTGGCCTGGCTGAAATCGATCGCCACGATATTGTTCACCACCGGCAGCAGCGGGCTGCCCACGACAACGCCGGGCTGGCCCGGATCGCCGAGGTACACGGGATTGTGATCCGGATCAATGTCAATGGAGAACGGTTCCGTACCCGGCGGGGGGATGATGACGGCGTCTAGCGGCTGCTGCAGCATCTGCGCCATCTCCCGCTGCGCGTAGGTCATGGCGCTCGAGTCGTTCCGGTTGTTCATGTTGAGCTGGATCGTCGTCGGCACAAGCTGCGCCACGGCGACAATCCCCACCAGAAACAGCGAAGCCGCCACGAGCATCTCCGTCAGCGAAAACCCGCCCTGCCTTGCCAAATCAACATGCGTCTGTTTTTTCATTGTTCTTCTCCCCACCCATGTCTGTGAATGCCTAATAAACGCTGTACCAATTCCCGCCCGGCGTGGCCGTCCACACCTGTGTGTTCCCGGAAGGCAGCAGCGTCACGGCTCGAAAGCCGTATTCCGGCGCGCCATCCAATCCCACGTACAGAACGGACACCGCCTGGCCATTCGCCCCGACCACCGCGCCGCGCGAGTCGAACCCGATCGGCTCCGTCGGAACTTGCGGCGCGCTCGCGTAGCCCATCGTGCCCGGGTCCGGAACCTCGCCGCTCGCCAGCAGCACAAGCCCTCCGCTCAAGGCCACCTGCGCCTCGCCCGGATCAAGATTGAGGTTTCCGTTGACGTCTTCTCCCAATGCGCCATTCGCGAACTGCACGATGCAATTCGTCGTCTTGTTGTGTTTGATGGCGTCGCTCCGCGTCCACTTCAGCGTGTTCGCGATCTGCGTCGCCGCGCTGGTCAGCTCGTACGATTTCCACGCGCGCATCACCGACGGCAGGGCGATCGCGGAGACGATCAGAATCACGCAGATCACCACCACCAACTCCACCATCGAGAAACCCGCGCCTCTGCCCCGGCGCGCAGCGCCTCCGGAGAAGGCTCCACAACGAAGACCGGCCGAAATGGAAGTCCGAGGCATGTTCAAACCGAGCGCAAGGCGGGGACAATGCGTTTCGGGTAGCGGTTATTTTATCGCCACCCTTCGTCCTTTTGCTAGGGGGAACCAGTAGTCAATTCGGGGGGTGAGTACCGGTACCGCCTCCGGCCTCTGTTCACCTCATTCCCCGTGTGTCACAATGTAAAGTTGACCGCTTCGCGGTCACACAACACTATGACCCCGGTGGCCACCGTTCCTCGCGATATCCAGCGCCACGTCCTTTCCAACGGCCTGGTTGTCCTCACCGAGACCATGACCCACGTCCGCTCGGTCTCTGTCGGCGTCTGGGTCCGCACCGGCTCGCGCCGTGAGCCTGCCGACCGCAACGGCATCGCCCACTTCCTCGAGCACATGGTCTTCAAGGGCACCGAGCGCCGCAGCGCCGAGGACATCGCCCGCTCGATGGATTCCGTCGGCGGCATGCTCGACGCCTTCACCGCCAAGGAGCTCACCTGCTTCAACGCCAAGGTCCTCGACGAGCATCTCCCCATCGCCTTCGACGTCATCTCCGACCTCATTCTCCGCCCGCGCTTCGAGCCTGGCGACGTGACGAAAGAGAAGCAGGTCGTCCTCGAAGAGATCAAGATGGACCTGGACAATCCCGAATCCCTGCTTCACGAAACTTTTACGCAAGGCTTCTGGCCGAATCATCCGCTCGGCCGCCCCATTCTCGGCACGCCGGAAACCGTGCGCGCCTTCGACCGCGAAAAGCTCCTCGACCACTACCGTTTATGGTTCGCTCCGGACCGCCTCGTCGTCACCGCCGCGGGCAACGTCACCCACGAGCGCGTCCTCGAGCTGGCCGAACGCGAATTCGCCGGCCTGCGCGCCGTGGGCCCCGCGCCGGAGCTCGAGCCCGCCCCGCGCACCGAAGCCCCCATCACGCTCGAAAACAAGCCCGACCTCGAGCAGGTTCATCTCTGCATCGGCGTGCCCTCCTATCCCCTCGCGCACGACCGCCGCTTCGGCGTCGCCGTCCTCAATAATCTTCTTGGCGGCGGCATGTCTTCGCGCCTGTTCCAGAACGTCCGCGAAAAGCGCGGCCTCGCCTACGCCGTCTTTAGCGAAACCACGCCTTACTCCGACGCCGGCATGCTCACCGTTTACGCCGGCACGTCGCTCGAATCCGTCGGCAAAGTCATTGACCTCGTCATCCAGGAATTTCGCAGCCTCAAGGAATCGCCCGTCTCCGTCGAAGAGCTGCGCCGCGCCAAGGACCATCTCAAGGGCTCGCTGATGCTTTCGCTCGAATCCACCAGCTCGCGCATGTCCAATCTCGCCCGCCAGGAGCTTTACTTCGAGCGCTTCTACTCGCTCGACGAAATCCTCGCCGGAATCGAAACCGTCACCCACGACGAAGTCCAGTCCATCGCCCGCGAATTCTTCCACCCCGAACAAATCGCCGTCACCGTCCTCGGCCCCCTAAACGGCTTCTCCCTCGACCGCTCCCGTCTGGCCTGTTAGCCCGCATTTTCTCGCCAGAGTATTTTGCAGCGCGCGATTCCTCTCGCTCCGTTTTAGCTCGCGCCGATTCTTCTCTTCGCGCGGCCACTCCAGGCTACAATGACGAATCCTGAAGGCGAGTAGAGTAAGGCCGCGAAATTCAGGATTGGATTCAACGATGGGAGAGCCCATGAGACTTGGCCTCTGTATCTTGTCGTTCTCGCTTTCGATGGCGTCTTCAGCCGCGGCGGCCGACGATCTTTTCCGCTATGACAGTGCCCAGCCGCTGCAAATTGCAGAGAAAAAAGCCGAGAAACAGGGCGCGCTGACTCTCCACGACATCACATTTGCCGATGCGTCCGGCGCAACCATCACGGCTTATCTGGTGACGCCGGAGGGCCCGGGCCCCTTCGCTGGCGTCTTATTCGTCCACTGGCTGGGCCAGCCGGAAACCTCCAACCGCACGCAATTCCTCAAGGAAGCGAAAGAGCTTGCCGCACAAGGCGTTGTGAGCCTGCTGGTGGACATGCCGTGGTCGGTGGGAGGTTGGTTTCGCAACCGCAAACTAGAGGACGACTACGACTTTTCGATTCGCCAGGTGAAAAATCTTCGCCGATCTTTCGATGTGCTTCTCTCGCGCAAGGATGTGGATCCCGCTCGCATCGCGTATGTCGGCCATGATTTCGGCGCCAGTTACGGCGCGATTCTCCTCAGTGTGGATTCGCGCGTGCGCTATGCCGTTCTGATCGCTGGCACGCCGATCCTCAGCGACTGGTTTCTCCTCGGCGCAAAGCTCGAAGGGCCGGAGCGCGAAAACCACGTCCGGCAACTGGCGCCGCTCGATCCCGTCAACTATGTCGGCAGGGCGAAATCGGTCTCGATTCTCTTCCAATTCGCCAAGACCGACGAATACGTCGCCAACGAGAAGGCGCAAATGTTCGCCGGCGCCGCGCCACCCTCGCGCCAGCTCCAGTGGTACGACTGCGGCCACGAAATGAACGCGCAAGCCGCCGCCGACCGGATGAAATGGCTTCAGCAGGAACTGAAGGTCACCGCCCGCTAGCCCAATTGCTTTTGGCCGGTTATTGACGCGCGCGCTTGGCCTGCTAATCCCTTCGCCTGTCTCGACGCCGCTTTGCCTTGACACCTATCACCACCTGATCAACGATCCCGATCGATCATCACCGTGGCACAGCCAATCGTGCTTGCCCTGAGCTTCGAAG
>JBGPGF010000145.1:0-7888 GCA_041483755.1 Terriglobia bacterium
CCACCACCCCGCGCCCCACCAGCACCGCCTTCCCGCGCAGCCTCGGGTTCAGCACCTGTTCCACCGAAGCAAAAAACGCGTCCACGTCCACATGCACAATGGCCGGGATTTTTGTTCCTAACGCCTGTGTCGCGCCGGGCTTTCGCGCCTTTTGCGTCCCGGCTTTCTTTGCCGGGAAGCCCGGCATCCTCCGCTGCCACGGTTTAACGGGCGACCGGCTCGTGAGAGTCCGTAAGGACAATGGAGCCGGCCGCCCGCTTCCCGTTTCCTCTACCGCCCGCGACTATAGGCGAACAAAAAGCGAATGTCAAGCCCCTTCTGCGCCACGTAGTGGGCTATCCGTTTGCGGTTACCCGACTACTCAGGAGTTGTGATTCGACTGGGACAAAAACATGGAGGAATACTTTTCAACCCAGTCGTCCCATTCCTTCGACACTGGCAAATAGTCCCAGTAAAACCTTACGCTTCCACCCACATCGCGGTAGTAGGTGAGCGAGACTTCTGCGCTGATTCGTTTCGGCTTTCCTGGTGCTTCCGGCAACTTCCCTAAACGTTTGGAAAGCAGCCTAAAGTACCGCTCAGATTCGTTCGGCATGAATTGGGCTTCCATCAGTCGGTCGTTGTAGAATGTCAATTCCAACTGTCCCGTAACGCCCAAATCTGAAAATGGTCCCTTTGTCTCAATAAAATCATGTCTTGGGCGGTGGTCATCCGAGTTCGTCTTTATCTTTTCTGTCCAGCCAGAATCGAATCCGAGATTCTTTAGCTGCTGTTTAGCAGTGTCAGGGACTGAACCTCCCTGCAAATCTCCAATCATTTGGGCAGAATTGTGATGCTGGCAAGCGATGCACATGACGCACAGGCAACTCAGGAGCACAAATTGAATCACTTTTTTATTCATGGAACCATTGGGCATGCCCACTTGATGCACGCCAGACTACATAACATAACGCCTTGGAACCGTTCAAGTGCCCGATTAACGCTGCGGGCAGCATCGCTCGAATGGCCCTCAAAACACCCGGCCCAACTGAAAAAACCACTTCTTATGCCCGGTATCCCCCACGCTGCCTCCCAGAAACAGCGGTCCGAGCGAGGTCTCCGCGATGACGCCGGCGGCAAAATCGTTGGGCAGCCGCGAACCATTGGCCGCGCCGTACATTTTTGCCATCTCGAAGGCACCCACGGCGTAGATTTTCTTTCCCACAAACGGTGGCAGCGTGAACAAGTCGCGCAAATACCCGGCGCGGCCGTAGAAATACTGGTCCCCGGACAATTCATTCAGCCCGTAGGCGCTCAGCCGCTGCGGTCCGCCCAGGAAAAATTGCGGCAAGCCGGTATGCTGCCGTCCAAAGGTCGAGCCGCCTTCGCCATAGACAAACACCGACGCCCGCCGCGCAATCGGCTGAAAATATCCCGTGCGCAGATCCAGCGCGGGGAACGCCTCGCTGGCATCCGCGTGCGTGTCGTACCAATGGAAGTTCGATTCAATCTGCACACCGCGCCGCGGAATGACCGGATCGTCGGTGCGGTCCATCAGGAAGCGCAGCCGCGGCCCCGCAACGAGCCCGCTCACCGAGGCGAATTGCGGCGTTCCCAGCCGCAGCTTCGCGTTGAGATACCCGATTTCGTATCCCAGGCGCAATTCCGTGAACCGGTTGAAGCCATAACCGATGTCCGCTCCGATCGCGACGCGGTTCAGCCGGTAATCCGCGAGCGGAGTGTTCCCCCGAAAGACGTGAAAAGCCCGGTTACTCGCCTCCGCGTGGGGCGCAAAAAACCAGCGGCTCGAAGCGCTCCACGGGCGGTACAGCTCGCTCTGGATTCCGTACGTCGAGCCGAACAACAGGTCCGTGCGCCATTCCGAGCGGAACCCCGCCACATCCAGAAACGTCAGCCGCGTTCCCAGCGTGAACTCGACGTTCGTGTTGTCCGAGCCATCCACCTGAAACGCCGGCTGAATCGTCGGCGGCGCGTATGTTTTTTCTTGCACCGTGACCAGCAGCCCATCGCGACCGTCTTTCTGCGCCAGCCGGTAGCCCACACGCTCGAAGCGTCCTACGCCGGAGAGTTGCGTCAGCGCGCTTTCCAGCTCCTGTGTGTTCAGGGGTTTTCCCAGGAAGCGCGAGAGAAACTGCTCGATGCGCGACGCCGCGAGCTGTTCCGCTCCCGTCACGCTGACAAACTGCGGCGCCGGCACGGCCGTCAGCCGCCGCGCATCCCGCTGCTGCTGAAATTCCCGCCACGCGGCATCGTCCAGGGCGAATTTTTCCAGCAGGCGCGATTTCCCGGCGGCCGCTTCCACCCCCCTCTGGATCATCGCCTCGCTCTTCTTGTAGTCCGTCAAGGTGAACCCGCTCAGGCGCACGGGCACGACCAGGTCGGCGCCCGCCATCCCGCGCAATTCCGATTGCAGGACCACCACGCTCACCGACGCGCTCAGCACGCTGAACAGCGAATGAATTTCCTCCGCCTTGACCGGCTCCGTCTCCAGGTGCACGGCGATCACAATGTCCGCTCCCATCGCGCGCACCACGTCGGTGGGGAGATTGTTCAGCAGCCCGCCGTCCACGTACACCCTGCCGCCATCCCTCACCGGCGTAAACACCGCGGGAATGGAGATGGATGCGCGCAGGGCCTCCGCCAGCGAGCCCTCTTGAAAAACCACTTGCTTGCCGGACACCAAGTCCGCAGCCACGCAGCGGAACGGCACGGGCAGCGCGTCAAACGACCTCACTTTCGAGTAAGGCAGTGTCTCGCGGTCAATCAGCAGGCTGATCTGGTGGCCCCCGTTGAGCCCTGCGGGCGCCGTCAATCCATGCCGCAGCCCCAGGACGATCGAATTTGGATACGCGCGCCGGTCTTCTTTTCTTCGGTAGGAAAGGTCGCCGTAAGGCGTGGCGCCCCCAAGAATCAGGTCCCAGTCCAGCCCGTTCACCAGCGCGCGCAGCTCCTGCGGGCTCTTTCCCGTGGCATAGAACCCGCCCACTAAGCCGCCCATGCTCGTCCCCGCCACGTAGTCCACCGGGATATGGTGCTCCTCGAACCATTGCAGTACGCCGACGTGCGCCAGTCCCAGCGCGCCGCCTCCTTCGAGCGCCACGCCGATCTTCAGCCGCGTCTTCGGTGGCGCGCCCTCCTGCGCGGGAGTGGAGCAGGGAATGAGCGCGAGCAGCAGGAAGACGATCGAGACCAAACGTCGCATGACTTGTCTCCTTCAAACATCTCGGACGCGAGCGCAGAGATCATCGCGATCCACGCGTTCACTCCTGAGTGTCACTCACAGGTTGTTTCCCGGCAAGCGCGTGGCTTGACGCGACGCGTCTGTGGTCACTGAGAAGAGACTCAAGCAGATAGAATACGGTGGGAATTACTCCGAGGCCGATTGCTACCGCTCATGCGCCACATTCGCCCGCTGCGCCGCGCCGAATTACCCGCGAACACCATCGCCCTCGCGCGCTACCTCATCGGCAAGACGCTGGTGTACGACCTGCCGCAAGGCCGCCTCGCCGCGCGCATCGTCGAGACCGAAGCCTACGTCCCCGGCGACGCCGCCGGCCACGCCTATATCGGCCGCACGCCGCGCAATCGCTCGCTCTTTCTCGAACGCGGCCACGCCTACGTTTACTTCGTTTACGGCTGCTGGTTCATGCTCAATGTTTCCAGCGAACGCCCCGGCATCGGCGCTGGCGTTCTCCTCCGCGCCGTCGAGCCGCTCGAAGGCATCCCGTTCATGCAAAAATTCGCCGCGGAATTCGCACGCAAACTCGGAAAGTCAGCGGTGAAAAAACGCAGTAACTCAGCACAACTGCGCAATCTCACACGCGGCCCCGGCCGCCTCGCCTCCGCCCTGCGCATCAACCGCAGCCTCGACGGCCTCGACCTCTGCGCCACACCCAAGGGAAAAGGCAAAGCCACCGGCCCGCTCTGGCTTGGCGCCGCCGTCCGCCGCGCCGGCCCCATCGGCGCCAGCGTTCGCATCGGCCTTACGCGCGAAGCCCACCGCCCGCTCCGCTTCTACGAGCACGGCAATCCCCTCGTCAGCGGCCCCGCGCGCCTGCGCTCCTGACGCTCACTGCGCCTGCTGTTCTGGCTTGCTGGAGGATATGCCTTTGCAGCGCGCTGGTCGCCGCTGGTCGCATCGATCGGGCAGCCCCAGGTGCGGGGCGGCAAGTAGGTGGAGAAAGGCGCGGTCACCTCCGGCGACGATTTGCCGGGAATCACGCGTTTCCTGCCGCCTCAGCGGACGGCCTACCACGCCGCGGTTGTGATGGCCAAGCTCATGAACCGCTTCTGTGGCTGGCACTCGGGGAGCCTAGCCTTCCACTGCGTCCTCGGTCGGTCCTGCAAGCCTGCCAGGGACGTGTGGCCCGCACCTTCCTCCGCTCACTCTCTCTGGGAAGAGCTATTTCGCTCCCGGAGGTGACTGCATCTTTCGCGACGCCTCCCCGACGACGGGGCCCGTCTGGTCCCGGGCTGTCCCGGATTCCGCCCGGCCCGTCACCGGCGTGTCGTGGAAAATCCAGGATTCGCCGTTGCCTGTTTCCGTGGTCAGATACTTGCCGTCCTTCACCAGGCGCTGCGCAAAGGACACATTGGAAAGATACACTTCGTCCCCGTAGTGCACTGCCGGGTCATCCACGTCGTTCTTCTTGATCACCTTCCAGGACTGTTTTTTCGGGTCGTAGTCCTTCTTGTAGTAGTAAAGATCATGCGTCAGGGACCATGCTCCCAGCATGTTGAAGCCTTCCAAATTGTCCTCGGTGGAGACGATTTGCACCTCGGCCCCGTTCTGCAGGCTGTCACGCCCCCCCTTCAGTTCCAGGCCGACGCTGCCGGTATTTCCGAGCTGCGGGTAATACTGATTTCCGGGATAAAAGCCCACGACGTATTCCCCCTTGGTGTGCTGCAGATACACTTTGTCGCCATACTTGACCACCGGGCCCTTCGGCTCCGGTGCCGGCGCTTTGTTGATCTGCTCGGAGGTGAGCTTGTCGATTTTCGGTGGATTCACTGGCTTCTCCTTTCCCCATGATGGGACCTGATAATAGGTAACGGTAGGCGGGTCGGTAGCGAGGTCCACGATCGCGTAGCCGTGATGGTAGTATCCATCCACATTGGAAAGCTTCGACACCGGTTCCCGATAGGGCACGGCCGAAGCGTATTCCGGTGCATGGGGGTCGTACGGCGATTCCCCGGTGGATTCCTCGTAGGCGCTGCAACCGACCAGGCGGCCCTTGACCAGCCCGAAGCAGCCATCCTGATACAGCGCCAGGTTGTGCTCATGGCCCCAGAACCACGCCGCGACCCGGTTGAAGCACGGTTCGAAAATTTGCAGCAAATGCTCGTTCAGCCACGGCTGCTTCCCCCCGCTGATCTTGAAGTGCTGCGAAAATAGCTGGTGGTGCGAGAGCAGCACTGTTGTGCCCGCGAAACTCTTCGCGCTCAGCTTGTCCCGGTGCCACTCCTTTTCGGATTCCTCCAGGTCCGGGGCGGAAACGTGACCCAATGGATATGGATCATAATCCTGCCTGCCGGTATCCATGCCCAGAAACTGCCACGCGTTGTCCTCCGTCCTCAGACAAAAATAGCTGGCCTCCTGCCTCCGTTGCGAATCCGGATTCATCTTGTCGATCAGTTCATAGAACCCTTCGCCAAAGTCGTAATAGTCGTGGTTGCCGGGAATCGAGAGAAACACCGGGCGTTCCTCCGCCTTGGGGAAAATCTGGAAGAAGGGAATGGACACGTTGAGCTGGCATTCGTCGGGCGTTCCCGAATAATAGATATCGCCAAGATGAATTATCGCGTCCGGCCGGAACTCGGCGATTTGTTGCAGCAGAGCGATGGCGTCGTCCACTCCGGTGCCCCAGTCGCCGAGCAGCGCCACCCGGGCATTCTTGGGCAGGCGATACGGAATCACGCTATACTTGCTGATGTCTTTCTTCAGCTTGGCCCAATCGCGGTAGAGAGGCTCCTTGTATTTTTTTCGATAGGCGTTATAAGTGGAGAGGCAGCTCGCCCAGCCGATCCAGTCGCACGTCGCGTATTTCCGGCACTCCTGTTCGAGCTGCTGGACCCTGGCAGCATCATCACGGAGCCGCGCTTCCGCAATTCGGAATTTCAGACCGGAAACGTACGCGGCTTCGTCCAGATTCTCGAGCCCCGGGGCGCTCGCGCCCAGCAGGGGAGCCCCCAGGGGCTTTTCCGCATAATCGGTAAGGACATGCTTCGTCACCCCGCGCATCACCGGATGCTCGAGGACCGACTGGGCCTGTGATTTATCTGCCGTGGCGCTCACCTGCTTGCGCAGGGTTTCGGCGACCGAAGACTGCCAGAGCGAGAGATGCGGATGGCGAACAGTTCGAATCATAATTTACCGCAAGCATTATTATGCGAGCAATGAATACATTCACTTTCTATCTTTTCGGACGCAGGCTGTCAAGATATTTAGTCGGAGCGCCCTTTAGCCACGGCCGCGCCTGCTCCCAAGTCCTCCTGGCCGGCGCCGCTACTCCACTCGCCAAACCGCACCCGGCACAAGCCTGAGCGATTCCGCCGCCGGCCCTAAATCATGGCCAGGAGTTTCGCGATGGCGTTCGCCGAAAAATTGACGTTTGCTCCGGTCTGCTCGCGAAAGTCCTGATCCCACTCCTCGGGCTTCATGTGTTTCTTGGCCTGCGTGAGCTGCTTGTACTGCGCGTGCATCGCCCCCGGGGTGTGCGACCCGTTGCCTTTTTCCGTAAACATCGCCGCGGCCCGCGCAATCTCTTCGGGCGTGTCACCCGGCACGTCCACCTTGTGGAAAAACGTCTCCAGAAGGCTCGACTTCCGGGTTTGCGCATCCATCGTCTTCTCCACAGCCGCTTCGTAGTTGGAGTGAACCTTCTTTTCCTCGCTTCCCCAGTGGGATTGCGGCCCCATAATGTGGCAGAACTGCGAGAGGTCGCCAAGGTAGTGGGCCATCGCTCCCGCATAGAATGCCGCCAGTTTCTTGTTTCCGGCGGCCAGCGCGCGCTGCGCTTTTTCGAACTCCTGCTTCACTCGGAGTTCCGCGCGGTCCCGGGTCACTCCTCCGTGAAGATCGAACAGGATGCAGTGGCACGCCCCGGTATCCTTGTAGCCGCCTTCCGCCCCGGCGAGCTTGGCGCCCACGTCGGGCGCTTCCGTGCCCAGGAAATACGCGTTGAGGTTTTTCCGCAGCCAGGGAAGTTTCGACGGGCCAGCTAGCTTATACCCCTGGAAGGCAACATAGTCATGCGTGCCAAAGACTGGATGGTTCGCGTCCTTCGAATCCCCGCCGTTTTTCCAGGATTGCGCGGGCACCGCGATGAGAAAGATGAGAGCGATCGTAACGAGTGTCTTGCGCATGCCACCTCTTTTCCTTTGCCGGCAGCCCCTTTGTCAAAGCCGCCCACGAAGGGACGCGCGGGCGGAAGACTCGGAAGACGGCCTGGGCAAGAATGTCCGGCGCACTCTATTACCCTCTTATACCGGTCACGTCAAGGACAAATAAGCAGGATAAATAACCGGGACGGGTCATTCACCAAGTCTGGCTTGCTTCTTGAGGCAGGGGCAGGTGTTCCGGAAGCGCGGTCCACCCCGTAACCGCGCGTTTTCATCATCGCGCCCGGCGAATCTCCGGCACGCCCATCACGCGCACGCCCGTCGCGGGATTCTCCACCGCGGAAACCAGCGCCGCAATCATCTGCTTCTGCGTGACCAATCCCAGCCGCCGCGCGCCATCACGAGTCGCGGGTATCCGTTCCAGCAGCCAATAAAAAGGGATCAGCGCCAGCGGCCAGCGACGCCCCGGTCCCAGGACGTACCACGGCCGCAGAATCGTCGCGTTCAGCCCGCTCTGCCGAATCTTTTCTTCAATCGCCGCGCGCAC
>JBGPGF010000146.1:0-7882 GCA_041483755.1 Terriglobia bacterium
GATCATGACCAACCGTCTCAATCTCAACAACTTTCTCCTCAGCGGCGACCCGCGCGATGAGGAAAACGTCGTCAAAGGTCTGAAACTCATCTCCGACCTGGTTCGTCAGAACGAAGTCCGCACATCCGGAAACGATGTTCTTCACACCGCGCTCATCCAGGTGCAGAGCACCGAGGACAGTTGGAGCGACAACTTTGCCAAGCCGCTGCTCGCCAAACGCCATCAAGTGGACTCCGGCGATGCCACCGTCTCTGATCTGCAAATCTTCTACCTCCAGAAGGATCCAACGTCCTGGCTGACGAAGTCGGCGAGCGTGCTGGACCAGGCCAGCATGGACATCGCCAAGAATCTCGACGAGACGACGAAGTCCGCGGCCTCGGCCAGCTTCTGGAGCACCTTCGCAACCACCGGAGGGACGCTGCTGGCCATCCTGTTTGGTTTGCTCGCGGCGTACTACACCGCGAAGACCATCACGGATCCCCTGAACCATCTGATCACCGTCGCCAGGGAAATCGGAGATTCGGGCGATCTTGACCAGAACATAGACATTCACCGCAATGACGAAATTGGGGCCCTGGCCACCACCTTTAATAATCTCGTGGCTTACCTCAAGGAGATGGCGGCCGTTTCGATGGCTGTCGCCGAAGGCGACCTCACCGTCGAAGTCGTCCCGCGCTCGAAGCGCGACACGCTCGGCAACGCCTTCGTGCGCATGGCTCACGGACTGCAACAAATCGTCCGTCAGGTTCGCGATGGCGCCTCGCAGGTTTCCGCGGGCTCCAACCAGGTGGCCGGCGCTTCCGACGAATCCGCCAAGGTCAGCGTGCAGGCCTCCTCCGCCATTGAAGAGGTCACTAGCACGATGCACGAGATGAGCATCAACGTGCAGAACGTCGTCAAGAACACGCAGATGCAGGCTTCCAACGTGGCGGAAACCTCCGCCTCCATCGACCAGATGGTCACTTCCATCCAGCGCGTCGCGGATACGGCCAAGACTCTTCTCGATATCGCCAACCGCTCGCGCGAGGAAGTCGGCACCGGCATCGCCACGATGGAGAAGACCACCGACGGACTGAATCGCACCAACCAGTCGATCCAGACGTCCGCCGAAATCATCAACGTTCTCGGCAAGCGCGCCGACGACATCGGCAAGATCATCGAAGTCATTGACGATCTGGCCGAGCAGACCAATCTTCTGGCCCTCAACGCGGCCATCGAAGCCGCGCGCGCCGGCGAGCACGGACTCGGCTTCGCCGTCGTCGCCGACGAAGTCCGCAAACTCGCGGAAAAGTCCACCCAGTCAACCAAGGAAATTGCCGACCTCATCCAGAGCATTCAGCGCGAAGCCCGGCAGGCCGTCGAGAATATGGGTAAGAGCACGCGCATTGTCGAAGAAGGGCTGTCCCTGGGCAATGAGTTGAACACCGCCCTGCACAAGATTTCCAACGTTGTCACGGAAGTCTATAAATTCTCGCAGGAAATCGGCGCGGCCACCAGTGAGCAGTCCGTTGGCTCGTCGCAGATCGCCAAGGCCACTGGCCGCCTGACTGAAATCACCCAGGAAATCAATTCCGCCGTCGAGGAGCAGGCTTCCGGCGCGCAGGCCGTTGTTCGCGCCATGGACAAGATGCGAGAGCTCGTGCAGCAGTCCGCTTCCAGTTCCACGGAGCTCTCTGCCGCAGCCGAGCAGATGCTCAAGCTTTCCCGGCAGCTTCTCGAAGGAATGGATCGCTTCGTCGTCGAGCGGATCGGTGTTCCCGCAGGACGCCGTGAACAGGCCGCGCAGCGCCGCGGCGGCGACCGTTCTCACGCCGCCGAGCTGGAATACGCCGAAATGGCGCGTTCTTAGTTCTCTGGATCCTCCGTGATGGAAAAAGACCTCCAGGTCGTCGGCTTCCGCATCGGCAATGAGACGTACGGCGTGCGCATCTCCGCCGTTCGCGAGATTGTGCGCGTTCCGGAAATCACGTCCGTGCCCAACGCACCCGAGGCCATCGAGGGCGTCATCAACCTGCGCGGAAAGATCATCCCGGTGATGGACTTGCGCAAGCGCTTCGGACAGGCGGACGTCCAACACGACAAGAAAAGCCGCATCCTTGTCGTCGAGCTCGAAAATCGCCTTCTCGGTCTGATCGTGAATTCCGCTTCCGAGGTGCTCAAGATTCCTCCGTCGGAGATCGAAACTCCGGCCAGCATTCTGACCGAAGGCGAGTCCGGCTACGTCACCGGCGTCGGGAAATTGCGCGGCCGCCTCATCATCCTGTTGGACATCGCCAAACTTTTGCAGCGCCCGGATTTCAAACGGATCGAGGAGGCTGCGGAACCCGTCGCCAGCATTCGCTGACGGGGTGACGGCCCGCGCCGCATCTCGGCGAATGGCCTGTGCCGCCAAACAGGACTCATGGGAACGATTACCGCGCACATTCAGCCGACCGAAGCCGAGCTCAAACTCCTGCAGACGCTTGTCTATCAGGAATGCGGCATGTACTTCGACGAGCGCCGTTCACATTTCTTAAAGGACCGCCTCCAGCGCCGCTTGAAGGCCTGCCAGATCGATTCCTTTTACGGCTACTACCGCCTGCTCACCAGCCGCGAAGGGAAGCAGGAACTGGCGCTGCTGCTCGAAAACCTGACCGTCAACGAGACCAGCTTTTTCCGTAACAAGCCCCAGCTCGAGCTCTTGCAGAAAGGCGTCCTCGAAGAGCTCCTCCATCGCAAACAGGAACGCCGCGACTGGTCGCTGCGCATTTGGAGCGCGGGATGCTCCTCCGGCCAGGAGCCCTACACCGTCGCCATGTTGATCTGCGACGCTCTGGCCTACTACTACCTGCGCAATCCCCTGCCTTTCGACATGCCGTCCCCCAAGCCGTTGATTCCGCCGCCGTGGAAGCTGGAAATCCTCGCGTCGGATATCAGTTATGCGAGTCTGCGCGTCGGCCAGGAAGGTTCGTACAACGATACCCAGATGGAATCTGTGGATTACACCACGCGCCTGCGCTACTTCGAAAAGGCCGGCGAAAAATACGCGGTCAAGCGCGCCCTCAAGGATCTCGTTCAATTCGACTTCCACAATCTCAAAACAGAATTCCTGCCGCGGCGCAACGACATGATCCTCTGCCGCAACGTCATGATTTATTTTGATGAAGCGGAGCAGAAACGCCTCATCGAAAAATTCTGGCACTGCTTGAATCCCGGCGGATACCTCTTTGTCGGTCACGCGGAAAGCCTCTTCGGACTTTCCACAAAGTTCAAGATGATTCATTCGAACAATGGCACGGCGTACCAGCGCGTCGAGGTGATCACGTGACCCGCCCTCCTGACGACCGTTCCGCCGAGCTTCGCGCGCTCTTTTTCGAGAGCGCGGCCGAGTTGCTGCAGTCGCTCAACGAAGCGGGACTCGAGCTGGAGGCCCGCCCGGCGGACGAAGAAGTGATTCGCCGCGTGCGCCGCGCCGTGCACACCCTCAAGGGTGATTCCGCCGCGTGTGGATATCACGAGCTGAGCGAGCTCGCTCACGAGCTTGAGGATGTGCTCTCCACGCAGGTGGCGAAGTCGCGCGGGCCTAAGCTGGCCGAAACGGTTCTTGCCGCCGCCGATCTCTTTGAATCGCTGCTCTCTGCTTTTAAGCGCAAGGCCAAGCTCCCCTCCACCGCTTCGCTCCGCGCTCAGATCAAACGGTTGCTCGCTGTGCCCGCTTCCGCCTCCGCCACTCCAGCCGCACCGGTGCTGGAGCAGCGCGTCGCCGCGAAGTTCGACTGGAGCGAGTACGAACAGTTGATGATTTCCGAGGCCATTCATCGCGGCGAGACGGTGTACAACGTCGCCCTGCGCATTGATCCGCAAAGTGCCATGCGCGCCGCCGCGTTCCAGTTGATCCGCAATGTCTTGCATGGAGCGGGTACCCTCCTGGCTCTTCATCCCGAGGACAACGCTGCGGCCGCCACCGTGGAAGTTGTGGAGGCTTCTCTTGCCAGCTCCCTCGCCGAAGAAGCGCTCGCGCGCCGCTGCCACATTCCCGCGATTGTGGCGGATTTGCGCGTCGAACGCGCCTCGGTCGCCAACACCCCCGAACATGAAATGATCGGTGCGCTCATCGAAGCTCAGGCTGCCGCCGTCGCCGGCGGCCTTTCCGAAAATGGAGAAGCGTCCGGCCAGCGTCGCGCGGAAGGTGCCGCATCCGCCGTCAATACCGTCGCGGAGAGCTCGCTGCGCGTGGACGCCTCGCGCATCGATTCGGTCATGAACCTCGTCGGCGAACTCATCATCGGCAAATCCATGCTGCAGCGCGCGATTTCCGAATTCGACCAGCGCCATTCCCGCGATCCCGTTCGCGGCAAGCTCGGCGATGCTCTCGCTTTTCAGTCCCGCGTTCTCGACGAGCTGCACAAATCCGTGCTCAAGATTCGCATGGTTCCTGTCGAGCAGCTTTTCCGCCGCTTCCCGCGCATCGTCCGGGACGTCGCCAAGCAGTGCGGCAAGGACATCGCTCTCGAACTGGCCGGGCAGAACACCGACTTGGACAAGGGCATTCTCGATACGCTCGCCGAACCGCTCACGCACTTGGTCCGCAACGCTGTGGACCATGGCATCGAGGACGCCGAGGAACGCGTCGCCGCCGAAAAGCCCGCCCGCGGAACCATTTATCTCAACGCCTATCACCAGGGCACGCAAGTGGTCATCGAAGTCCGCGACGACGGACGCGGCATCCATGCCGCTACCCTGCGCGCCCGCGCCATCGAGCAGGGAATCATCACCGCGGAGGAGGCCAAGCGCCTCAACGAACAGGAAACGCTTAATCTCGTTTTTGAGCCCGGGTTTTCCACGGCGACGGAAGTCACCGAGGTTTCCGGGCGCGGCGTGGGCATGGACGTCGTTCGAACCGTCCTCGGGCGCCTCAAAGGCACCGTGCAGGTTGCTACTCATCCGGGCCGCGGCACGACGTTTCAGCTCCGCGTTCCGCTCACGCTGGCAAGCATTCAGACGCTTCTGTTCCGCGTCGGCGGAAAGCTCTTTGCCGTGCCGCTCTCCTCCGTCGTCGAGATCACTCGTGTCTCCGAACCGGACATTCACCACGTGGATCAGCGCGAAGTGCTGCATCTTCGCGATCATCTCCTGACCCTGGTGCGCCTCGATCGTCTCGAACGAATTCACACCGTCGAGAAGCGCAAACGCAATTTCGTCATCGTCATTGGCGCCACCGAAAAGCGCTTCGGACTCCTCGTGGACAGCCTGGTTGGCGAACAAGAACTGGTCATCAAGGCGCTGCCCAGCGATCTCGTTTCCAGCGACTTGGTGAGCGGCGCTTCGATCCTGGGTGACGGCACGGTGGTCATGATTCTCGATGTGCCCGCGGTTGTGGCGCGTCTCGGGCGCGCTTTGCCTTTGGGAGCAACGGCATGAGCGAACGCATCCGTGTCCTCGTGGTGGATGATTCCGCGCTGATGCGCAAGTTGATCCCGCGCATCTTGAGCGCCGATCCCTCCATCGAGGTCGTCGGCACCGCCATGGACGGCGCCTTCGCCCTCAAGAAGATCGAGGAGCTTAAGCCTGACGTCGTCACGCTTGATCTCGAAATGCCGCGCATGGACGGCATCGAGGCGCTGCGCATGATCACGCAGCGCTATCAGGCGCCCGTGATCGTCTGCAGCACGCACTCCCGCCAGGGCGCCTATGCCACCTTCAAGGCCCTCGCGCTGGGCGCAATTGATTTCGTGGCCAAGCCGACGGACGCCGCGGCCGGCCACCTCGAGACCATCGCCGCTGAGCTGATTGACAAAATCAAAGTTGCCGCGCGTGTCGGAGCCCGCCGAACGACCGCGCACACATTGCCCGATCCAGGGACCGTTCAGAAATCGCATTCGCGCTCCGACTTTCCACCGAATCGCATCGTGGCCATCGGGATTTCCACGGGCGGACCCAACGCGCTCCAGTACGTTCTTTCGCAGATCCCCGGTGATTTCCCGGCCAGCATTCTTATCGTGCAGCACATGCCCGAGGGTTTTACGGAGATGTTCTCACGCCGCCTCGATGATTGCTGTCCCATCGAAGTGCAGGAAGCTCGCTCCGGAGATTTGCTTCTTGCCGGGCGCGCGCTGATCTGCCCCGGCAACCGCCACATCATGGTTCGCCGCATGCCCCGCGGGGATATGGCCGTGCTTTCCGACGGGCCTCCCGTTAACGGTCATCGTCCTTCCGTGGACGTGCTCTTTCATTCGGCCGCGCAGGAGTTCGGTCCCAGTGTCATTGGCGTGATCATGACCGGCATGGGCGAGGATGGCGCCGAGGGTATGGGCGCAATCAAGGCCGCCGGAGGCTACACCGTTGCCCAAAGTGAAGAGAGCTGCGTGGTCAGCGGAATGCCGCACGCGGCAATCACCAAGGGCCACGTGCACAAGGTCGTGCCTCTCGAAGTCATGGGCGCGTACTTGATTGGCCAGTGTGGCGGCGACCGTCTGGGCGCAGAAAAATCCGAGAAAGATGAAAAGCAGGAGAGAACACCCGTTACACCCCATCGCACCTAGCCGTGCGCGGGGATAAGGAGAACGTTATGCAGCAATTTGCACCGCTTTTTCGCAAGGACAATCAGCCCGTTCGCTACCTGGTGGTGGACGACTCGGTCTTCGCGCGCAAGAACCTCATCAAGATGATTGAGATGTTCGGCGGCGAAGTGGCCGGAGAGGCCGGCGACGGGCTCACCGCCATCGCGGAGTTCAATCGCGTGCAACCCGATATTGTTCTCATGGACATCACCATGCCCCAGATGGAGGGCATCGAGGCCGTCGAGCGCATCGTGCGCCAGCACGCCAACGCTCGCATCGTCATGGTCTCCTCGGTCGGCTACCAGGAGAACATCCTGGCCGCGCTCCAGAAGGGCGCGAAGCACTTCGTGCAGAAGCCCGTCAAGCCTGAAGTGCTCTACGAGATTCTTCGCTATGTACTTAGCGACGAAGCCGCCGGCTCGCCGGTTCCTTCCATCGCCGGCGGGGAGGAACACGCATGAGAATGGAACTCATCCAGCCGTTCATCAACGCGGCCGATGCCGTCTTCGCCGAAGCGCTTCAGGCGCCGACGAAGATCGCCGACCTCTCCATGGACGAGGAAACGTATCGGCGCAAGGGTGTTGCCGCGCACATCCTCATCAAGGGCGACATCGAAGGCCGCGTCATTCTCGATCTCGCTCCCGAAGTGGCCATGAAGGTCGCCAGCCATCTCGCCGGTTCGCCGCTTCCCGAAAACGAGCAGACCGTCCGCGAAACCGTCTGCGAGCTGGCCAATATGATCATCGGAAATTCCGTCACGCTTCTGAATGACCAGGGCTTTCGCTTCAAGGTGTTTCCGCCCGAAGTACACATGAACGAAGAAGGCCTGGGCGGAAACGTGGACACCGAAGCAATGGTCCTCAGCGTCGAAACGCCTTGCGGCGACATCTATCTGAATATCGCCATGCACTATTTGCGCCGGCGCCGCGCCGAGCGCGAAGCCGCCCCCGTCGCCGATTGAGCTGCGAATCGTGATTCGCAATTCGTGAGTCGTGACTCGTGTACCCCACACCCCCCTGTTTTTTGTAACTGCGGAATCTAAAGGAGTTACAGGAGGGGTGTCTGTAACTGCGGAATCCAAAGGGGTTATTTGCACAGTTTTTGTGCAAAAAGGGGCGATTTTCGTAAGTGCGGATTCTACAAGACTTAATGTTGTTGTGTTTGCAACAATTTACGGAAAATCCCGTAAGTGCGGATTCCACAGAACTTAGAACCGCTGTGTTTGCAACAGATGCGAGGGGTGGCCCGGCTACGCACCTCGCACTTCGGCGGGCAGGCGGGGCGGAGGCGAGGCTTAAACGCGAGTGCACGGCCCAGGGTAGCAGAATAATTACTGACTGTCA
>JBGPGF010000147.1:0-7864 GCA_041483755.1 Terriglobia bacterium
CCAGCCCGATGAGTGCCGACTTCATACCGTCGGTGACGACCAGGCGCAGCACTTGCGCGCGGCCCGCGCCAAGGGCCATGCGAATCCCCATTTCGTGGTTTCGCTGCGCCACCGCAAACGCCATCACGCCATAGATGCCAATGGCCGCCAGCAGAAGCGCCAGCCCGGCAAAGCTCCCGAACACAACGACCGTAAAACGGTCGGATACTCGCGATTCCCTCACGACTTGGTCCATGGTCCGGACTCCCGTCATCGGCAAATCGGAATCGATCGAGCGGATCACGGCCGCCGCGCTCCTGGACACACTTGAGGGATCCCCGGCGGTCCGCACCGCAATGGTGGTGCTGGGCCAGGGACACTGGTCGAAGGGCACATCCACCTCCGCCGAGATCGCGGTTGGATGGGAGTCATACTGCACATCGTGGAAGACGCCGACAATCTGCCACTCCACGGGCTCCCCGAGCGGCGGGCGCCGGCCCGGTATCACCTCGGGAATCATCAGGCGCTGCCTGAGGGGGTCCACGTTTGGCAGATACTGGCGCACGAAGCCTTCGCTGACCATCGCTGCGCGCACACCTCCCGCGAGATCCCGCTCGTTCAGGAATCGCCCGCGGGTCAGTCGGACGCCATAGCTCTGGAAGTAGCCCGGTGTCACCGGCTGGAACGTGGCCGAAGGCTGCCGGCTGACATCCTCAGACGGCTGGCCAACGATAGCGAACGGCAGCGAGGGAGCTCCGGCAGCAGGCAAGCCCACAGCGAGACCCGCCGGGAAACACCCGGCAGCGCTCCAATCCGCTCCAGCAGTTGATTGTAGAAACCGCGGATCTGCTCCGGTTGGGACGCTCGATCTCCCTGGAGTTCCAGCCGGAACGTTAGCACGTGGTCGGTTCGAATCCCCAGGTCCGCCCGCGTCACGTTCCAGAAACTCCGCATCATCAATCCAGCCCCGCCGACCAGAACCAAGGCCAGCGCAAACTCCCCTATCACCAGGACCCGGCGGAGCCGATGACGTCCCGCACCCTCGGAAGAGCGTCCCCCCTCCTTCAGCATTTCGTTCACGTTTTGCCGGGCCGCATGCCAGGCCGGTGCGCTCCCGAAAAGAACCCCGCTGAGCAGCGTGGCCCCCAGGGTGAACAACAAGACGGGCACGTTAAGGTGCGGATCGGCCTCGTAGGGAATCCCCAGGTTGTTCCGCGGCATAAGTGCCAGGAGGCCGTTCAGGATCGCGCCAGCGGAAAGGATCCCGAGCGCCCCGCCCAGCGTGGCCAGCACGAGACTCTCCGCCAGGAACTGCCGGAAAATGCGCCCGCGCGTGGCGCCGTGGGAGACCCGCACCGCAATCTCTTTTCTCCGCGCCGCCCCCCACGCCAGCAGCAAGTTGGCAATGTTCACGCAGGCTATCAGCAGGACCAAGCCGACGGCGCCCATCATCAGCCACAGCCCCGCGCGCGTATTGGGCGGAAGAAAGTCATCTTTCAGCGGCTCCACACTCACGGTCAAATCCGCATTGGTTTTTGGGTAGGCTTGCGCAAGGCGCTGCGCTACCACCTGCATGTCCGCATTTGCCTGTGCGAGGGTGGTTCCCGGCTTGAGGCGCCCCAGGACGAGCAGAGAACGGTTTTCGCGCTTGAGCTCCTCTGGCCGGAATGCCAACGGCACACTCAACTGATAGTCGCCCCTGTCCGCGGGCCCCGGTGGGGCCACACCCACGATGGTGTACAACTCGCCGCTCATCCGAAGCTTCTGGCCGACCACACTGGGGTCGCCGCCGAATTTCTCCCGCCAGTATGAGTAGTTGAGAATCACCACGTGGTCATTCCCCGGCTGGGTATCTTCGGAAAGAAAGTGTCTTCCTAGATAGGCCCTTTCTCCCATCATGTTGTCGTAAAAGCTGGTCGAGTCCGAGCTGGCCTGGACCCTCTCCGTCCATTCCCCGGTCGAAATGACGAAGCTTCTGCCCGACCATGGGCCGAGGGACTGAAAAGCCGTGCTCTGTTGCTGCCAGTCTTGGAAGTCGCTTGGTGAAGTACCGGTACGTTGACCCTTCTGGTGCGACCAGACGATGACGAGTTGGTCCAAGTTGGCGTAAGGCAGGGGCGCGAGGAGCACCGCGTACAGCAGGCTGAAAATCGCGGTTGTGGCGCCGATTCCCAGCGCCAATGCCAGCAGCGACACAGCCGTGAATCCTGGGCTCTTCCACAGCAATCGCAGACCAAAGCGAGTGTCGCGCAGGAACTCTGTCATGGGGGGAGCGCCCTCCTACCAAGCATAAGACGCACAGCGACCCATAAAGTTCAGGCAAATGCCACGCCAATTGGGTCGGCTGGAAAGTTTTGAATTCAGGGAGTTTCTGGGCAAGAGAGGAGCCTGCGGTACCGTGGAGTGTCCGGTTGCGAGCTTTCGACTGTTCGTTTTCCGACAGTGTTGCAGAGCCCTGGAGAAGACTCACTTAGCGGGAGAGGCTTCTGCGCGTACGGCCAGAAGAGCACTTATGTCCCGCACAGCTTCCTGGGGGGACCAGTCATTGCCGTGATACCAGGAGAGGACTTTGCCGTCCGGTCCGACGACTGTCGTGCTGAGGGAATGGACGATCTGTCCTTGCTCGGGCAAGACGGTCAGGCCGAAGAAGTGCGCGACCCCCGGCAGGTCCTTGGCGGAGGGTACCGCGAATTGCCAGGGAACGGCACGAGCGTCTTTGCTTCCGTAGCGCGCGGCGAAGCGCCGCAATTCGGCGGGGGAGTCGTTCTTGGGATCGAAGCTCAGGGTGAGGAGTTGAACGCGGTCCTTCGCCGCGGGAGTGTCCTTGAGCAGAGCCTGCACTTGAACAAAATTCTCGTTCATTTTAGGGCAAAAATCGGGGAGCGGACATCGCGTGTAAATGAACGTAACGAGCAGTGCCTTGCCGCGGAACTGGCGGAGATGAATCGCGCGGCCATCCTGGTTCACGAACTGAAAGTCCGGCACGAGATCGCCCCTCGCCGGTGTGCGTTCTTCGGAGGTGCCCGAGGGGATCACCGTTTTTGCTTTGCTAACCACCGTAATTTTTTCGAGAAGCACTTCTCCATTGGTGACGACGATGGCGGCGCGGATCTGGTCGCCGGCCGCAAGCCCATTCAACTCCTTCACGTCCGCCACCGGATACGGCATCGTCATGGCGTCCATGAAGCCGGGGATGTCGCCGTGCTTCACGACGAGAGACTTATTCGGCGCGTCCACGGAAATGACCTCGCCTTGAAGTTGGAAGTGCTTCACCTCTGCGGCGGGCTGTGCCAGCGGCTGAGACGAGCGGCAGCCGGTGGACGACACGACCGCCGCAAAAATCGCAACAAAGAAAACCAAGAAGTCGCGATGCCTGCGCATCGGAGCACTGCCTTCATGAAAACTCGCCATGTCTTCTCCCCATTTCAGTAGTGGAAGCGGTAGCGGAGCTGGCCCGTGATCTGCCGCGGGTAGTTCCAATGCGTGCCGCCGAACGTATTGCTGCTGTCCAGCATATACCGCGAATCGCCCAGATTCTGCGCCGTCAGGCCCACGCTAAAGCGTTCACCGAAGAGCTTGCTAAGCGAAAAGGAGAATTCGGTGTGGCCGGCCAAGTGGTCCGGGCCGTCGCCGGCAAGAAAGCCGGAGCCATAGCCGATATTTCCGGACACTGAGAGGCTCCACGGAACCTGAACATGGAAACCGGTGCTCAGGGTATCGCGCTGGTCGTGGTCGAGGAGAAAGAAGCCGGGATCCGGGGCCTCGAAATCGGTGAGACCCCCGGTGACCCCGCCCGCGCCCTCCACGGTCTGGTGCGAATAGGTGAAGTAGAACCGCGCGCGATTGCGGATGCGCGGCGAGCGCGCGGTGAATTCCCAGCCGTGAATGCGCGCCCGTTCGATGGTCAGGGGGAGAAAGATGTTGGAGTTGCCGAGCGCATCGTGGTCGAAGAAATTCCGGGCGTGCGTTTGGAAGTTGGCGATGTCCAGAGTCCAGCCATGCACGGGAATGGCCAGGCCAAATTCGCGCTGCTCGTCGGTCTCTCCATTCAGGGGCAGAAAATCGAGCTCCGTATTTTCAAGCAACGTTCCCGAAATCGTGGTTAGCGGCGGCGCCTGATAGTAGCGGCTGTATGAAGCGCGGAAGACCCAATGGAGATGCGGAATCGTGAGCGCGGCGCCGGCGCGCGGGCTGGCCTTCTCTTCGCTCACGCCGCCGGAAAAGTGCGTGTAGCGTATCCCGCCATTCACCGTCAGCCAGTCCGCAAACCGAAACTGGTCTTCGGCAAACGCGCTGAAGAGACTGCCGGATGGTTCCTGCCGTTGCGAAGGCGGAGAAACGGTTCCATCCGTGTTCAGGATCTGAAAGAACGAATTGTCCCGCTGCGCAAATCCGTAAGCGCCGAACCGCGCGTTGTGCCGTCCGCGCGTCACCGCCAGCGTGGCCAGCCCTCCCGCGTAACGAGAATCATTGTGGTCAGTCGTTATGGGGGCGGAGTCCGGTGCCAGGCCGGGATTTGGCGCATGGCCGTCGTAGGCCGCGCGGTTCCAGTGGTAGAACGGCGCGAGGGTGAAAAGCAGGCCCGGCCCGGTCGTATGCACCCAGGAAAAGTTTACAAACGCGTCGCGCTCGCGCTGGACGTCGCGCACGCCAGCCGTTTGCTGATCCAGCGTGTTCGCTATCTGAAAGGAGTCGGCGCGGGCGGAAGTGACCAGGCGCAACTGGTTCTTCGGGGTAGCGTTAAAGATGAGCGAGGCGAAGCCGCTCTCGCCATTGTTGTTGTCGTGAAGCGCGCCCGCCTCGGGCGGCATCAGGCCGATGTCTGTACGGGTGCCGCTGAGACTGGCGTAGTAGGCGAAGCGGTTGGTGTGGTCGCCGAAGCTGATTTGGCTGTCGGTGGAGTGATGGCCGCCATAGGTGGCGACGATCTCGGCGTCGCGATTGCGCTCGAAGCCGGAGCGCGGAATCACGTTGAAGACCCCGTAGGTGCGGTCGCCGTATTCGGCGGAGTAGCCGCCGCGCTGGACTTCCACGATGTCAATGTCTTTGGGATCGAACTGCGGCCCGACGTTCGAAGCGATGTTGGTGTTGGGCACCGGCACGCCGTCCACAAGCCAGGAAACCTGGTGGCCGCCGCGCACGTGGAGCTGGTCGTGGACCATGTAGGCGCCGGGGGTGTAGTCGGTGATGAAGTCGAGGCTGTTGGTGCGCGCCGCGCCGGGCGTTTCCTCGATGGTTTGGCGCGACAGCGTCTCTTGCGTAGTGGACGAGCTTGCGTCCACCTGATTCGCGATACCGCTGACTTCGACGCGCTCGGTGCGCCCGGCCACTTCCAGCGGGAAGTGCAGGAGCGGGGCGGCATCCGCGGAGACATTCAGAGCACCTTCGAAATCGCGGAAGGCGTCGCGGGTGATGCGAATCGTGTATTCGCCTGCCGGCACGGCATCCATTTGAAAGCGGCCTTCGGCGTCGGTAATGGCTTCCTTCTGCCAATCAGCCGCGCGGGCATGAACGACGACGCGGGCGTTTTCGATGGGACGATGCTGCGCATCATGGACGATGCCGCGCACGGTGCCGAAGATCCCGGCTGCGGCATCCGGAAGCAGAAGAAAAGATGAAACACAGAGCACGGAGATAACACCAACAATGCGGAGAATGCGAGAAATGCAAAGGGTCATGATCTGCTTCATCCCCTCAACGAGAAATAGTTTGCGCGGCGTGATTCGCCGCGGCGGAAGGTTTGCGCGATCGGAAGACGGATGGGTGTTGATCGAACGAAGGAACCTACGCGCGAGGAGGAGGAGAAAGAGGAGCGAAAATTCGAGGCGGCTCGACGGGCTGGGCGGAATCGGCGAGGGGTTCGGTTCGAGCCGTGATCACGATCCCGGCCGCGACGGGCAACACGAAGGCGTGGGCATTGACGAACGCCTGGTCGGAGCTTTCGCAGCAGTTCAGCGAGCAGGATGCAAGGGCGCTCGATGCGTGATTACACTCCATGTTGGGCGCCGGAGCGGCGGGCGCCGGGTGATGATGATGGTGCCCCTGCATCGGGCACGCGTCCGTGGCGCAGCACGCCGGCGGGTGCGCGGCGACGAGCGCTGCAGCGAACGGCGTGTAGAGCAGCACCACAGCCAGCAGGCAAAACCCCGGTCGGAACGCTATGCCCCAGCGGATGCGGCCGAGCTTGAGTCCTTCATCTCCCATGAACAAACATTGTACGCCAGAACCAACCTTATGGATCATGCGGGATTGGGCTAGGTTGCGCATGAATTGGGTTTGGTAGCACCGTCACTCCTGTTCACCCTGAGTTTGTCGAAGGACCCGCGCTCGCGAGTCGTTCCGAATTGTGGGTGCACAGCCAAGGGTAACTGTGCTACACGGGGCTCCAGCGGCTGAGATTGACTCGGCTGGCTAGGCAGAGCAAACGCCCATCGAATTTCGCGGTATCTCGCTTGGTCAGCTATGATGTTAGGATTGCTTGAGCAGATTGCCTCCAGGATTCCAAGCTGTTAATGAAATGAGCGGTAGATGCCGCTAGCTATATAATACTTGGACGTATGGTGAGCAAACATCCAGTCATTATCCAGGGCGGAATGGGCGCGGGCATATCAAATTGGCGGCTCGCGCAGGCGGTATCTCAGCTCGGTCAACTCGGGGTCGTTTCCGGTACGGCTCTGGGTCACATCCTGGCCAGGCGGCTGCAGGACGGCGATCCCGGCGGGCATATGCGACGCGGCCTCGATCGTTTTCCTTTCCGCAAAATGGCGGAGCGCATTTGGGAAACGTATTACATCCCCGGCGGCAAGACAGAAAACGAGTCCTACAAGAGCCTGCCGAAGCATTCCAAGGATAGTCCGCGCGAGCTGATCGAGTTGCGCATTGTGGCCAACTTCATCGAGGTAAATCTGGCCCGCGAAGGTCATGACAACCCCGTGGGAATCAACTACCTGGAGAAGATTCAGATTCCACACTTGCCTTCCCTTTACGGAGCCATGCTGGCGGGCGTCGAGTACGTACTGATGGGCGCGGGCATCCCCCTGAAAATTCCTGGTGTGCTCGACCGTCTGGCCAATCACGAGCCCGCCAGCTACGAGCTGCAGGTCACGGGCGCGCAGGATGGTGATGACACCACGATCCACTTTGTGCCGCGGGATTTCACGGAGCGTGTGCTTCCGCCACTCCTGCGCCCCAATTTTCTTGCCATCGTCGCCTCGAACACGCTTGCCGTAACCTTGCTGAAGAAAGCGAACGGCAGGATCGACGGATTCGTGGTTGAAGGGCCCACGGCTGGTGGGCACAATGCGCCGCCCCGCGGGAAGCTGCAGCTCAACGAAGCGGGTGAACCGATCTATGGGGAACGCGACAAAGTAGACCTGGAAAAGATGCGAGAACTGGGTCTGCCGTTCTGGCTCGCTGGAGGATACGGTACCGCCGAAAAGCTCCGCGGAGCCCTGGCGATGGGCGCAACCGGCGTGCAGGTTGGAACCGCATTTGCCTTCTGCGCGGAGTCCGGCTTGAGGGACGATTACAAGCAGGCGCTCTTAAAGAAAGCGATGCGCGGGGAGGCCAGGGTTTTCACCGATCCTTTGGCTTCGCCGACAAGTTACCCATTCAAAGTCGCGCAGTTAGAAGGCACGGTTTCGGAGCCCGCAGTCTACCTGGCCAGACCGCGCATCTGCGATATCGGCTATCTCCGCGAGGCTTACAGGACTGCAGCGGGCACGATTGATTATCGCTGCGCTGGAGAGCCGGTGACCGTGTACCTGTCCAAGGGAGGACAGGAAGAGAACACGGTGGGCCGAAAATGCCTCTGCAACGCTCTGGTGGCGAACATCGGACATCCTCAGGTACGCGGCGGCAAATACGTTGAAAGAGGCCTGGTCAC
>JBGPGF010000148.1:0-7811 GCA_041483755.1 Terriglobia bacterium
CGCGTGAAGGTGCCCTTCGGGAGGGCCCGAACCCGAACAATGCGAAAACACCCACCCTGGGTGGCGTAATGGACTACATCGAGATTGACGCCAAGAACCTCGCGGCTTACCTCAAGGCTGCCGTTACGGGCAATAAAGCGCCGTACGATGCGCTCGTCGCGCCGAACGATTTTGCCGTCTACATTTCCGACCGGCGCAGCAACGGCGCCCTGCCGGGCACAATTGTGACACCCTGGCCGCCGACATCGCCCACTCTGGTCGAAACCGGCGAATACGGCTATGAAGACGTGGTCAATCCTGCCAGCGCAAATAATTGCCCGAATGGCGTTTTGGATCGGGGCGAAGACGTGGACGGAACAAACGTCTTCTTCAACTATGGCGGTATTCCTGCCTCGAGCTATATCATGTATGGGACTCCGAACTATGGCTATGGAACGCAGACCGCGATCGCAAATCTGCTGCCGGGCCAGTTTGGCGCGTTTCCCGCTGTCGGAACGCCGGGCGCGGCTGGTTCCCCGTTCCTTCTGAATCCCAATTGCCAGGCAGGCCTGCTCGCCACGAAGGTCTGGCCAGGCACCCTGGTGAACAAGGGCACTGAGGCGCGTGCGAATCCGAACTTCTTCTTTCGCCGCGCGGTGAAGATCGTCAACGGGAACAAGCTGGATCTCGGAACGTGCCCGGGGATCAACCCCTGCGGCTTGACGATCGCCTCGGAAAACCCCGTGTATGTTCAGGGCGATTACAACGCCAACTGGAATAACGGTGGCTGGGGCGACGCGAGCGTGGGCGCTTCGATCATGGGGGACGCCGTCACACTCTTGTCGAAAAACTGGAACGACGTCAACTCCTTTGCGTTTCCGTACAACGATAACAGTCGGCCCGCTGTCACGACCTGGTACCGGGCAGCGATCATTTCCGGAAAGGGGCTCAACTGGCCGCATTACCCCAACCCGACGTGGGGTGGCCAGGACGATGGCTCCGATGGCGGCATCCACAACTTCCTGCGCTACATTGAAGACTGGGGTCCGAACGGCGTGGGACTGAACTACAACGGCTCGCTGGTCAGCATCTTCTACAGCCGCCAGGCTGTGGGAATCTTCAAGTGCTGCGGTACGGTATACGAACCACCAAACCGCGGCTACCAATTCGACATCAACTTCCTGACCCCGGCGCTGTTGCCGCCGCGCACCCCGCTCTTCCGCGACATCAACACAACCGGGTTTGCCCAACTCATGTTGCCGACGCAGTAGGCTGGCCGAACTCCCTGACCATGCACCTGACGAAGCCCCCCGGCCAGGCCGGGGGGGCTTCGTGTTCTGGGAGGAGGTGGCTCACCAGCGCGCAACGGTCCCGGGCGGGTGCGTGTGGTGAAGTTGGTGTTCACCGTGGGAACGATGCAAGAAGCCAACGGCGGCCAGCCGGGATCGCTCGTGGAATTACGGCAGAGCGTGCCGGTGGCCATGCTGATACTCGAAGGATCCACGGTGCCGTTCAGCGGCTCGGCGTAGAGCAAATAGCTGTGGCCGCTGCCCGCTGCCAGGTGCTCGAACAGGTAGCTGCCGTCGAACTGTGCCGGCCCAGCGCCGCTGCAGCTCCAGCCGCCAATTACCGCGGCGGCCACGGCGCCGTTTGAAACGTCGAGCGCGACGACCTGCGGGCCGAAGATTCCAGTCACTCCGGGCGGAGAAGTGGGGAGCGACAACGGATTGGCGGGGAGCACGCGCCCGGCGATCGTGCCTGTGTGCAGTGTGTTGGCAGCGTCGGGATACAGCGCGCGAAGGCCCGTGCGATCGTCGTCGGAAAGAACGGCATCGGGCTGTTGCGAAGTAGGACGAGCGTTGGCGAAGGTGCCTGGCGCGGGTGCATACGGAAACAGGATCGCGCTCCACACGGCGGAGTGAGAGAAGCCGAAAAAGTGGCCGAGCTCGTGGGTAAGGAGAGACTCCAGGTCATAGGCAGCGGGACTGCTCGCCAGCGCTTGGGGCGTGGCATATGCAATGCGCGGATCGTTCGGATCGAAGTAGATGTCCGCATCGAGAATCTCGCCCGGCTCGGCGGAAAGCGCGCTGCTGCCCACCTGCTCGCCGATGCGGTCAGCGGTGATGACGCGCGTGAAGGCCAGCACACCGGGCGTAAATGCGCCATCGGCCTGTCCGAAACAGATGGCGTTCAGGCCGTCAGACCCGCAAGCAGTGGTGGAAGCCGTGCGCGTGAGCGGCGCGAGCGAGGCGGGCGTGAGCGCGGAGCCGGTCACGCCGGTCCAGGCGCCCAGGGATTGTTGAATGGCCAGCTCGATTTCGTTCAGCCGTCCGGCCGCCGTCTGGTCTTGCGTGAGAATCGTTGTGGGACTTGTTCCCAGAGCCGTGCTCCAGCGCACGGCGATGCTGTCGGGGGCCGTTCGGCGATGCGCGCGCACTGGGCATGCCGATCCGCCGGAAAGAGCAGGGGGCTGGCGCACATCTGGCACAACCTGATTAAACGAATAGCCCCGCGCGGACTCCGCGGAGAAATGCGCGAAGAGCAGCGCCAGGATAGCGGCAGAGATCTTTCTGCGAGGGGTCTTCATGGGGATCATTGTCCTTCAGCGTGAATCCGCACTCTCGATCGCCTTGCGCAGCCGCGCGCGAAACAATGGCACGGGCACGTTGCGAAATGCGCCGTGGCGGAAACTGCGCGTCGCAGGATCAAAGACGGCCATCCCGGCGGAGTCCTGCGTGATGCTTTCGATCCCGGTCTTCGGATTGCGCGCGATCCGGAATGTTCCCTGCGCCCAGCCAAGAACGCGGTACGGCTGCTCCGGCGTGCCCCACAGGAAAAGATAAACTTCTTCGCCGGGCCGGAAGCGCGGCGCTCCGTCCACGTGCGATTGGAGATGGCCGGCGCGGCCGCCCAGCGTGCGCACTGCAACCAGGCCGGGCAGGAAACCCTTCGCCGTCTCGAGCACTTCAAAGCGCGTCTCCGTCCATATTTCATCCTGCTCGCGGACGCTCTCCGTCGTAAGGCAGCGCAGCCGCGCGACGGCGCTGGCCTGTTGCGCCAGGTCTTCGAGTCGCAGCCGGGCAAATGTGGTCGCGTTGGCAACCACGGCAATGAGCCCGAGCCCGATCAGGAAAAGAAGCCAGAGGAAACGGCGGCGTTCGACGAAACTCATGTTATTGAACCTCCAGGGCGCCGCTCGCGGCAGTCTTGTCGAGATTTGTGTTTTGCACGAAGAGCGTGCGGGGGCCGGGCGTGGCGGTGCTCGGCACGGCGATGCTCAGATGGATGATGCCGAGCCCCGCGGGCTGCTTGGAAAGCACGGCGACGTCGCCGGGGCCGGAGACGGTATAGGTCATGCTCGTGTCCAGGCCGCTCAAGGCGAAAAGACAAATGTCCGCCGTTGCCGTTCCGCTCACAGGACGCGCCAGCGGAATCGCGCTGCCGCCGAGCGTGCAGGTGTTGGTTGCCGTTGCAAAGGAGCCGAGCGCGGCGACATTCAAGTCGAAGCTCGCGCCGGGCAGCGAGACGCCGGCTGTCGTCGGTTCCACAACGATGATGTCCATGCCGGTCGCCCCGGGGGACCCGGCAGTCAGCGTGACGACGCCGCTCGAAGCGCCCGGCGCGACGATGACCAGCGTGACTTGATTGGACATGCTGCCGTCCGGGTTGCGCATCTGCACGGAGAGGTTTCCCGGCGCGGCGACATCCACCGGCGTGACCGGGGCCGTGCACTCGCTCACCGATGTGCAATTCGTGGTGCGAGCAGTGCCGCCGATCAAGAGCGACGAGCCTGGACCGGGGTTCGCAGCCTGGAAGCCGCTGCCTTCCACTCTCAGCGTGAAGCCCGCGGTTCCTCCGGCGTACACGCTGGCAGGGAGAAGCGTGACAATCGCCGCGCCCGTGGCGATGCTGACGCTGGCCGAGCCGGACTGCGCCGTATCCTCCGAGCTGATGGCCACGATCTGTATCGTGTTGGGCGACGGCGCGGCCAGAGGCGCCGTGTAGAGACCGTTCGCAGCGATGAAGCCGCACGGGCCGCCTCCGCCGCCGCAGGCCGCGCCTTGAACCTGCCAGGTGACGCTCTGATTGTCTGTGCCCAGGACATTCGCGGTGAAGGCTTGGGCCGCGCCTGGTGCAAGGTTGATGCTTGCCGGCTGTAACGTGACGACGATGTGCGAAACGACGCTAATCTGCGCGCTCGCGGATTTGGTGGTATCGGCCTTGCTGACGGCCTGCACCGTCACAGGATTCGGCAACGGGATCGAACCCGGCGCAAGGTAGTCCACTTGCGAGGCGCTGGTGGTCGAGACGGGCACGCACGGGTTCGGCCCGGTTACGCAGATCTGTCCAATGATGGTGTTGCCCCCGGCAATGCCGCTGACGCTCCAGGTCACGGACGTATTCGGTGTGCCGCTGACTTGCACGGAAAGGGTGAGGCGATGATTGACGGCGCGCGTCGCGGAGTTTGGTGTGACGCCAATCCCAGCAGAGATGAGAATGGCAATCGTGGCCTGCGCCTTCTTCGACGGGTCGGCTTGAGAAGTCACCGTGACAATCACGGTGTTGGGTGTCGGCGCTAGGTTTGGAGCGGTGTACGCAGCCGTCATCGAGATCACTCCGTTGGCGGAGACCGGGCTGGTCGAGGGCACAAGCGTTCCGCACGAGGAGCCGCTACACCCCGCGCCGGACAGCGCCCAGTTGAGGCCCGTATTGGGGTCCGATCCGGACACGGGCTGCAGGCTTGCGGTCAGGGACGTGAATCCGGATGCCGGCAGACTCGTTGGCGCGGAGAGAGTGAGTGAAAAGCTGCTCGTCACGGTGATGGAGGCGAAGGCCACCTTCGTTGGGTCGGCCGCGCTTTGGGCGGCGAGGGTCACCGTTGCCGGGAAGGGCAGCGCACGCGGGGCGGTGAAGTTGCCGCTGCTGTCTATCGAGCCGCAATTCGCGGGGCACGCGGCCCCGCTGAGGCTCCACACGATGACGGCGTCCGGATGGCCGCTGCTCGAAATCGTGGCCTGAAACGGCTGAACGGCGCCGAGCTCGACGTTGATCGCACCGGGCGAAATGCTCAGCGCAATGTCACTCGTGATTGTTGCTTGCGCGGTGGCGTGTGCCGTGGGGTCGGCGCTGGTGGTGGCGCGAATCTCGACGATGACCGGAGCTGGCAAATCGGCCGGGGCCGTGTAGACACCGCTGGCGGAAATCGTGCCGACAGCCGAGTTGCCTCCCCCAACGCCGTTCACGCTCCAGGTGACCGCTTGGTTCGCGCTCCCGCTCACAGTCGCCGTGAAGTTCTGAGTGTTTCCGAGCAGGACCGAAGCAGTCGGTGGCGCGACCGTGATGGTGAGGGGAGGAGGGGGTGGCGGTGGCACGCTTGGGCTTGCACCTCCCCCGCTACAGCCCGGCGTAAACGCCCACGCCGCGAGGAGGGCAAGAGACCAAGCGGAGTTAGAGTGGTCTTTCTGCTGTCTGCGAAGGGGTTTCACACCCAACGCAATGCAGGCGAAGGGCCAGCGAAAGCACTCGCCTTCAGAGGGCTACGCAAGCCAGCATAGCATGGCCCCGCACTTCACATAAGTACTTATGCTACAATACGTTACAGGGAATCAGAAACTCCAGCTTATGATAGCCAGAGAAACTCTCGGCTAAGCGATTTGCCGAACGGCCTCATGCGCGGTTCCGATCTGGAACAACCTCGGCACGCACCATTCCCAGTTTGGGACCGCCAGCCTCCAACCTGCACGCGAGGTTGACTCTGGCTCCCAACCTCCCAATAATTCGCACATGCCCCGGCCCGATGCCGTTCGCCGCATAAAAAGCTATTCGGCCGCAACAGGTTTCGTCTATCAGTATTACTTCTTCGAAGTGAATCGCACGCGGCAGGGCTCCGCCGATGGCGCTGAGTACACGTACATGATTTCCGCGGACCGCAAGACCGCCTTCTCCCTGAAAATCTTCGTCGAAAGAGCCGCGCTCGACACCTGGAGCCGCAGGACCGGCCGACCGCTCACGGGGACCGAGGAGTATGCGCTCGCCAAGATGCGCTTGTTCGCGGCGTTTGACGAAGACGCGCGGCTGGCGAGCGCCGCGGACGCCACGGCCTGCGATCTTCGCGTCAACGAGACAAATCTCGAAGAACTGCTTGGACAACTCGATCTCTAGATCGGCCGATGAACGGCATGAAGTGCTTGTGGTAACTCCGGATGGCGAAAGCGGTAGCCGTAGTGCTTGAGCCGCTCCGGCACGGCGCGCTGGCTGGACAACAGAAGCGCTTCGGCCATCTCGCCCAGCGCGAGGCGCAAGGCAAACGCCGGCGCGGGGAAAATCGCCGGGCGGTGCAGCGCCTTTCCAAGGATGCGCGTGAAGTCGGCATTTCGCACCGGCTCGGGCGCCACTGCGTTCACGGGTCCAACCACGGCTTCATTTTCCAGCGCGAATCGCACAATTCCCGTGGCGTCATCCAGCGTGAGCCAGGACATCCACTGTTTTCCCGAGCCGAGACGCCCGCCTACGCCCACCCGAAAGGGCAGCAGCATCCGCGGCAGCGCGCCGCCATGCCTGGCCAGGATGACGCCGAAGCGCACAAGCACCACGCGCATGCCGAACTCTGACGCCCGCTTCGCTTCTTCTTCCCACTCCGCGCAGAGTTTTCCCAGAAAATCCTTCCCCGGCGGGCAATCTTCATGCAGAAGGTCGTCGCCGCAATTCCCGTAATAGCCGGTAGCCGAAGCGGAAACCAAAACCCTCGGCCGCGGATTCAGCTTGGCCACGGCCTCCACAAGCTGCCGCGTCGTCTCGATTCGGCTCGAGCGCAATAACGCCTTTCTCTCCTCATTCCATCGCCCCGAAGCGATCGAAGCCCCCGCCAGATTCACGACGGCTTCCACGCCGGCGGCGTCCTCGATCTCGCCGCTAGCCGCATTCCACCGCGCAACGTTTTCCTTGGCCCCCTTGCTGGGCGCGGCTGCGGACTCGCGCTCCGGTCGTAACAGCCGGCAAACGTTGTGCCCGTCCCGCACCAGCGACGCGCTCAGCGCTGTCCCCACCAGCCCCGACGAACCCGTCATCAGAATCTTCATAACGCGAAGCCGCTCACTTCATTTTGGCAGCGCATAGGCTACGATGCTCGCCCCCGACGGATCGCGCGACTTCCCCCCGCCCGCTGCAATGACCACGAACTGGCGGCCATTCACTTCATACGTCGCTGGTGTGGCATTGCCGGCGGCGGGCAACGTCGTCTCCCAAAGAAGCTTTCCCGTATCTTTATCGAACGCGCGGAATTTCTTGTCGAAGCTCGTCGCGGCGATGAAGAGCAGTCCACCGGCCGTCACGACGGGTCCTCCATAGTTCTCGGTTCCCGTGCTCGTCATCCCCTTGGCGGCCAGCTCGGGGTATTCCCCCAGAGGAATTTGCCAACCGATTTTGCCCGAATCCAGGTTGATCGCCGCAAGGGTTCCCCAAGGTGGCTGAATCGCCGGATAGCCGTCGGCGTCCAAGAAGCGGTTGTATCCATCCGTCGTGTATTTCATATTGAATGGCGAGGGCCCCCCGGTTCTCGCGCGGGTGTCCTTACCTTGATAGACGTAGTCCACCACGGCGCGAATTCCATTCCTCCCCAGCCGCCCGAATCCCGGCATCCGGCCCGCACCTTGAAACAGCAAGGTGAGAATTTCCCCTTCCGCGTAACGCCCGCTGAGCCCTCGCAAGGACGGGAACTCCGGCGGCGCCCCCTGCATCCGGGCTCCGTGGCACGAGGCGCATTCACGAAGATAAATGCTCTTTCCGCTCACGAAGCCTCTCTCCGGTTTTTCCTCCACCATGCGCAAAATCCA
>JBGPGF010000149.1:0-7805 GCA_041483755.1 Terriglobia bacterium
AGTCACGAGTCGCAAGTTACCAGTCACCTTGCAACACTGAAGGAACTTTTTGAAGACAGGCTGTACATCGAGGTGCAGAGACTATCGGCGGGAGATGGGCGAACCGTGTGGGAGGCGGAACGGATCGGGCGGGCGCTGGGCGTGCCACTGGTGGCGACGAACAACGTGCATTTTCTGCGGCCGGAAGAGCACTTGCATCACCGCGTGGTGAACGCGATTCGCACAGGCGGATTGCTGACGACCGTGGCGCCGCCCGAAATTACCAGCAGCGAGGCGTGGTTCAAGCCAGCGGCGGAGATGGAGCGGCTGTTTGCAGATCAGCCGGAAGCGGTGCGGGCAACACTGGAGATTGCGGAGCGGTGCAATTTGCAGCTCGAGATGGGGAAGACCATCTTCCCGGAATTTCCCGTGCCGGAGGGCGAGACGCCGTTTTCGTATTTGTGGAAGCTGAGCTTCGAGGGCGCACGGCGGCGGTATCGTCCGTTGCGCCCTGCAGTGCTGGCGCGGCTGACGCGCGAGTTGGAGGTGATCGAAACGCTGCATCTGGCGCCGTATTTCCTGCTGGTGTGGGACATCGTCGAGGAGGCGCGGAGGCGCGGGATTCCGGCGGTGGCGCGGGGGTCGGCGGCAAGCTCGATGGTGACGTACTGCCTGGGAATTTCGCGGGTGTGCCCGCTGCGCTGGGGACTGTATTTCGAGCGCTTCTTGAACGAGCAGCGCGGCGACTGCCCGGACATCGACATCGATATTTGCGGGGCGCGGCGCGACGAGCTGCTGGATTACGTGTACGAGCGCTGGGGCGCGGAGCACGTGGCCATGATTGGGAGCTTCATCACCATGCATGCGCGGCTGGCGATCCGCGAAGTGGCGAAAGTCTTCGGCGTGCCGCCGGGCGAGGTGAACCACTTCACGCGGCGGCTGCCGCACCGGCCGGTGCGGGAAATTCGCGCAGCGATTCAGGTGCTGCCGGAATGCCGCGCGCTACCAGTCGACGACGAGCCGTGGAAAACGATTCTGGAAGTGGCGGAGCGGCTGGACGGTGCGCCGCGGCACATGGGGATTCATCCGTGCGGGACGGTGATTGCGGCGCGGCCACTGGCGCAGATGGTGCCGCTGGAACGGGCGACGAAAGGGATCGTCGTGACGCAATACGACATGAACGCCATCGAGGCGCTGGGGCTGATCAAGATGGATTTGCTCGGGCAGCGCGGCTTCACGACGATGTCGCTGGCGCTGGATAACATCGAGAAAAAAGAGGAAGCAAAGGAGATTAAGGAAGGCAAGGAGGTAAAGGAGAAGAGAGCTGTTGCGCCAGATGGGGTGACGCCGCAGCCGAAGGCTCGGGAGATCGATTTCGAAGCGATACCGGAAAACGATGCGGCGACATGCGAGATGTTGGCGGCGGGGAGAACGATGGGGATTTTTCAGATTGAGTCGCCGGGGATGCGGGGTCTGTTGCGGGCGATGAAGGCGCGGACACTCGAAGAAATTGCGGCGGCGCTGGCGCTCATCCGGCCGGGCGCGTCGGAATACGGATCGAAGGAGCTGTTTCTGAAGCGGCTGCGCGGGCCCCTCGCAGATCGGGGCAGGCAAGAGCCGGTTGCCTATGCGCATCCGGCGCTGGAGAAAATCCTCGGCGGCACGCTGGGCGTGTGCATTTATCAGGAGCAAGTGATGCAGATCGCGCAGGCGGTGGGCAGCATGTCACTGGCGGAGGCGGACCTGGTGCGAAGGTCGAGCGCGAAATTCTCCGGTCAGAGGGAGCGCGAGCGGCTGCGCGCGAAATTCCTGAAGGCCGCGGAGCAGATGGGCCTCCAGGGCGCGGAGCGCGAAGAGACCTGGATGATGGTGGAGAAATTCGCGGGATTTGGATTCTGCAAGGCGCACGCGGCGACGTACGCGGACATTTCGTACCGCATGGCGTATTTGAAGGCGCACCACCCGGCGGAATTTCTGGCGGCGATGTGCAGCGCAGGGGCGGGGTTCTATCACGTTTCGGCGTACGTAGAGGAAGCGAAGCGCTGGGGGCTCGCGGTGCGGCTGCCGTCGGTGAACCATTCGCGGATGGAGTACACGACGGAGGCAAGCAATGAAGGGAAACGGGTGTTGCGTGTGGGACTGATGCAGGTGAAGGGCTTGCGCATGGAAACGATTCTGGCGATTGTGCGGGTGCGCGAAGAAAACGGCGCGTTCGGTTCGCTGGAGGATTTTCTGCGACGCGTGCCGGTGGAGCGCAATGAAATAGAGGCGCTCATTAAGTGCGGGGCGTTCGATGAGGTGACCATGGCGACGCGGGCGGCACTGCTGTGGCGTTGGAATTTGCTGCAGGCTGGGGAGAAAAGAGCACAGCCAGGATTGGCTGTGCCACAAAAAGCAGGGCAAGCAGAAGTGCCTGGCTCACTTACGCTATTTGAAAATGCGCGAGCGGAAGAGACTGACGGCGCGCTGCTGGAGCAGATGCCTGCGCCGAGCTACAGCGCAGAGCAGAAGCTGGCATACGAGCGGGAAATTCTGGAAGTGTGCGTGAGCGGGCACCCGCTTGATTTTCTGCCGCGGAACGGCGAGGCGTGGAGCGACGCGCTGCCGGCGCTGCGCGGAAAGCGCGTGACGCTGTGCGGATGGGTGGTGACCTACCGGCACGTGGGAACGAAGAACTACCGCAACATGATGTTCGTCACGCTGGAGGACCAGCGCGGCGTGTTCGAGGCGGTGCTCTTCCCCGAGGCATACGAGCGTTTTGGCGGGCTGGTGTTTCAGACGCGGGCGTTGCGGGTGACCGGGCGCGTGGAGAATGACGGGCAGGTGAACTGCGATGGGATGGCAGCGATGAAGAAGTGATCAGTCGTCAGTGAAGAGAGAAGACTCTCGAACACAATGATTCGACAGAGACCACAGACGGAAGAGGCGCGACTGGAGCCGGAGGCGGGGCGGCCGGAGGGGACCGGCGCGGGCTGGCTCGGGCAAGACCGCGGAGAGAAGCGGCGACTGTGGGAACGGCTGAATCCACGGCATCGCAAGCAGCTTCGCGTGCTGGCGGAGGCGCTGGCGCTGCGGCAGAACGGCGGGCGGCTGCCGGAGCCGTCGAGCACGCGGTTGAACGCGGCGATCGAGGAGCTGGAGCGCGTGGTAGCGCGGATCGGCGCGCTGCTGCAGGAGTTGGCTCGGCGGACACCACCGCGGCGATGAAGCTTGCCGGGCTCCGCAGCCGGGGACATACTCCGAAATATGAAGCATCCTGTCCGGTCGAGTCTCTTTTTGATCGCCCTGTGCGCGGTGACGCTGCCCGTCTCGCTCCGCGGGGACGAAATTCGCCTGAAGGACGGGAAAAAACTCTACGGCACGATCGTGGGTTATGACGACAATATGTTCAAGGTCAAGACGGACTTTGGATTTGTTCTCGTCGAAAAGGACAAGATTGCCACGATCATTCCAACGACGCCTCCAGCGCCGAAAGCGGAGTCCAAGCCCGCGGCCAAAAAGGAACCTGCGCCGGAGAGCGCAAAACCAGCCGTAGAGGAAACAAAAGCGCCGGCAAACGAAGCGGCGAAGCTGGATGCTGATGTCGCGGCCTTGAAAGAGACAAAGGCACCAGCGGCAAAACCGGCGAACCCCGCTGCGAGCAAGAGCGAAAAAGCTTCCGCAAAGAACGCGAAGACGGCGGCAGCAACGCCTACGGCAAGCGCGGCGGCACCAGCGTCAACACCCTCCGCACAACCAACGGCAACGCCGGGCGCGACAAGCGCCGTGGCGGGCCCACCCGAAGCGGAGGCGAAACCCGCTGCGCCGCCCGCGGAACCTCCGAAGGCGCCGGAACCGCCTCCGAATCGCGAAGAAGTGCAGGGAAACACGTACATCAATTACACGCACGGCTTGCGGATGTACAAAGCGCCCAGTTGGAGTGTGATTGACGATGCGCGGCAGGCGCTACCGAACGCGATCGTGGCGCTGGGCACGTCCAACGAATCCACACTGATGGTGATCGGGCAAGACAAAACGAAGGAGCCGCTGGAAGCAGCGGCGGCGAACACCGAACGGCGGGTGCGCGACGCGTACGACAATTACCGGCGGATCGGGCAGAAGAAAACGCAGGTGGGAGGAATGCCCGCGGTCGAGTACCGCTACCGAGGCAGCGCGGGCGAACATGATTGGTCCGGCACGCTTGTGGTGGTCGCGCGGGGACAAGAGATTTATACGGTGCTCGGCATGACCTACGCCGACAGCGACCTGATCCAAATTCAGGAGAACGTGATCGCGCGGGCGATCGCGAGTTTGTCGTTCACGCCACAGCCCTGAACGAACCTAACGCGCAACACGACCCATTCCTCAGGGGCCCTTCGCGGGGCTCAGGGCAAGCTGAAGCCCCATTTTGCAGTCTTCTAATGTCGGAGCTAAAGCTCCGACCCCCAAAACCATTTACGAGACGCGGATTAGTCGGAGGCGAGAGCTTCGGCGGCGTGCGGAGCTTTGCGGTGTTCGCGGATGAGGGCGATGAGGGCCTGCGCGGCGCGGGTGAGGCTGCGGTCGCGGCGATAGACGAGACCCAGCTCGCGCCAGAGGTCAACGCCTTCGAGCGAGATGAGTTTTACTTCGCCCGCGCGTACCTGGTCGCGGGCGAACCCTTCGCTGATGAGCGAGACGCCGAGATTGGCGGCGACAAAGCGCTTGATCATGCCGATGCTGGGGAGTTCCATGGTGATTTGCAGGCGCGAACGGTAGGGGCGGAAGAGCTTGTCGAGCACCTGGCGCGTATAGCCGGTCCTGGGAAAGATGAGCGGCTGGAGGGAAACTTCGGCCAGCGTGACGCGGGAGCGGCCCGCCAGCGTGTTCTCCGGGCTGACGGCCAGCAGCAGGCGATCGCGGTAGATGGAGTGCACCTTGAGGTTTGGCGACTTGACGGGCAGGGTGACGATGCCGACGTCAATCGTGCCGTCCTCGACGCGCTGCAAGATTTTGTGGCTGAAATTGCGAAAAATGCTGAGATGCACTTGCGGGTGGCGCCTGTGAAACTCGGCGAAGATTTCCGGCAGCACGTAGAGACAGGTAGCCTCATTGGCGCCAAAGACGATGGGGCCGCGAACGGCATTGCTGCGGTCCGCGACGGACTGCAGCGACTCATCGCGAATCTGAAGGAGCCGGTTGGCGTATTCGTAGAGGACCTGGCCGGCGGGCGTTAGGGAGACCGACTTGGCGGAGCGGTCGAGGAGTTTTTCACCATACGTCTCTTCGAGCTGGCGAATCTGCGCGCTCACAGCGGACTGTGAGCGGAAAACTTTTTGGCCGGCGCGCGAAAAACTGCCTAGCTTGGCCACCTGTATGAAGGTAGTGAGCTGATCGAAGTCCATTGGGAGTGCGACGCGCATTATATATGGGAAATTGTAGAAGAAGCAAAGTTTCGCTGGTCCAGCCAAGCTGCCAGTCGTCTGTTGCACGCTTAGAGACACAAATAACGTCCCGAAATCTGACGGGCGCGGGAGGGACGCTGATCGCGCTGAATGCCCCAGTGAAGAAACGGGCACTCGCCATCTCTTGTAAATCTAAGCGAGTCAAAAGTACAACCCAGAATTTCGATTGCATGAATCCATCTCGCTGAAGGTGGCGGAGAACCTTTACAAGGACGTGACAATTCGAATGGGTTGAGTGCGCGGCTAGAATTTGGTGGCTTCCGTGAACTGGAAATCACGGATCTTCATGGCGGGAACGACCATCTCGAAGGCCTCCTCGCCGGTGGCGCGAACGGCAGGACCCAGCAGTTCAACGTTGCGAAGCATTTCAAGAATGCTCTGGTTGAAGCGGAAATTGCGCACGGCGGACGCCACCGTTCCCCGTTCGACGAGAAACAGGCCATCGCGGGTCATGCCGGTGAGAACCTTCTCGTAGGGATCCACCTCGCGGATATACCACAGGCGGGTGACGAGCAAGCCGCGTTCGGTGGACGCGATCATTTCTTCCAGTGACGACTTGCCGCCCGAAAACACCAGATTCATCGGCGCTTCGCCGTACTCGTTGGGCAGAGCGAAGCCGTGGCCGGTGGGCTTCCTGCGGGCCTGCTTGGCGGCCGAGCGCGAATAAACCAGGTTTTTTGGCACGCCGCCGTCCATGAGCAGCACACGCTGGCGTGGCAGGCCCTCCCCATCAAACGGGGCACCGAGCTGAAGCGGATGGTAGGCGTCGTCCCAAATCGAAATATTCTTGCCGAAGAGGGGCTTGCCCATACGCTCATTGAGGCAGGAGCGCTGATCCTGCAACGCCGTGGCGGCGAAATCGTAAAAGAGAAAGCCGACAAGATCGAGAACGGCGGCGGGTTCGAGGATGACGGTGTAACGGCCGGGGACGAGCTCGACGGCGTTGGTGGCGCGGTGGGCTTTATCGCTGGCGCGTTGGGCAAGCTTTAGCGCATCAAAATTGCGAACATCGCCACAATTGGCTTTCGCCCAGCTCGCCGCGCCGGATTCCTGCATGGTCACGGAAAACTCAGCGCGTGTTTGCCGGTAGGCGGCGAAGAGGCCGCGGGAATTGCCGATGGCCGTTTGCGAGCTGCCGCTGGCAAAGATGCCCGCGGCAACTTGGCCGCGCTTTTCGGCGAGATCGCAAACGCGGTGGACGGCGCGCGCGCGGTCTTCAGGAGTGAGCGTAGCGGTGGGCCGGGCGAAGCGATTCACGCGGCGATAGGATTGCCGCCCGGGAAGCGGCAAGAGTCGCGGGTCCTTCGGCTGGCTCGCGGCAAGAGACAGCGAAGCTTCAATTGCTGCGCGAAGCGAATCTTCATCGGTGCGATTGGTGGTGGCGCGCGCGGTGCGGCCGTCCACAACGGTGCGGACAGAGACGGTGAGGCCGTTCTCGGCAACGTTCTGGTGGATGGCATTGTTGGCGAAGCGCGTGAGCGCGTCACAAGTTTCGTCAACGTGGACTTCGGTTTCGTCGGCGCCGGTGGATTTGGCGAGGCGGAGGACGGTGTCAACAATGCGGCGAAGGCCGCGTTCGGACGTCAGGCCCAAAGATGCCGGACCAACAGCCGGCGCACCATGGGATTTGCGCGCGGGGCTCATGATTTTGCGAAGGCGGAGCCAATCTTCACGTTGCGGAAGCGCGCGGGCGCGGCGCCGTGGCCGGTGCCCATGGTCTGCATGGGCTGGCCTTTGCCGCAATTGGGCGTGCCCCAGAGAGTCCAGTGATCGCGCGAGCAGATGGCGTCGCAACTGTTCCAAAATTCCGTGGTGATGCCGCTGTAGCTGGGATTTTTCAGCATACGCGCGCGCTTGCCGCCTTTGATTTCCCATCCGATTTCGGTGGAGAACTGGAACTGGTAGCGGCGGTCGTCAATGGACCAGGAGCGGTTGGTTTCCATCAGGATTCCGTCGTCAGTGTCCGCGATGAGATCGTCGTAAGCCCACTTACCGGCGTGGATGCTGATATTCGTCATGCGAATGATGGGAAGACGGTTCCAGCTTTCCGTGCGCATGGTGCCGCCGGAGCGGGACAGGCCAACCAAGTGCGCGGTTTCGCGATTCGAAAGATAGCCGGTGAATTTCCCATCCTTGATGATGTCCGTGCATTTTGCGGGAACGCCCTCGTCGTCGTAGGCGAATGTGCCGAGGCCGGGGCCGTGCTGGGGGCGCGCGTCGGCCACGACGTTGACGATGTCCGTGGCATAACGCAGCTTGCCGAGCTGATCGAGCGTGAGAAAACTCGTGCCAGCGAAATTGGCTTCCTGGCCGAGGATGCGGTCGAGCTCGATGGGATGGCCGATGGATTCGTGAATCTGGAGGCCGAGCTGGCTGCTGTCGAGGAGGAGCGTGCCGGCACGC
>JBGPGF010000150.1:0-7791 GCA_041483755.1 Terriglobia bacterium
ATGAGAAAGCCTGTTTGCAGTGGAAGGGTGCGGCAGGCTCGCCAGTCAGTACTTGCGAAGGACGCTGATGACGCGGCCCTGGATTTTGACGTCGTTCGCCGGAACAACAATAGGGGCCATGTCCGAATTGGCGGGCTGCAAACGAATCTTCCCGGGACCTTCGCGGTAGAAGCGCTTCAATGTGGCCTCTTCGCCGCCGATAAGAGCGACGACGATGTCGCCGGCATTGGCCACCTGGGTCTGTTCGCAGACGACGTAATCGCCGTCGAGGATGTGATCCTCGATCATCGAGCTGCCCTTCACCTGCAGGACGAAAGAATTGGCGCCGCGGGCGAAATCGCCAAGGGAAATGGTTTCGCGGGATTCGACGGCTTCGAGCGGACGACCGGCGGCGATGCGGCCAGCCAGCGGCAGCTCCTGCACCATGCGCTCGAGGACCTGCTCCCTTACCGGTTTCGGTAACTGGATGATTTCGATCGAACGGCTCTGGTTGTAGCCGCGGCGGATAAAGCCTTTTCTCTCCAGCGTGGTGATGTGCTTGTGAACCGTGGCGAGGGAAGTGAGCTTCATCCCTTTGCCGATCTCTTCAAAACTCGGGGCGTAGCCGTTCTTGTTCTCGAACGCGACGAGAAAATCGAGCACTTCTTTTTGCCGCTTGGTGAGGGTCATGGCGTACCTCCGCGCGGGGACTGTGCGCAGAGGCAGTCTAGGCGAATGGAAAGCGAACGTCAAGCACAAAGTTCCACATGCACACTCTCGCGCTCGGTTTATTGAATCAGTGAGGTCATCGAGAGCTTCTGCGAAATTCGGAAAAGCCTCTTCCACCACGATGAGCGTTGCAAGAAAAAATCAACCATTGCCGATCTTCTTGCATCTTCTCTTTTAGGGCACACAGGAACCGCCGCACGGCCCGCTGCAACATCTCCTGCGGTACGTTATGTTATGCTTGTAAATTGCGGCTAGTGCATTGGCCGCGCAGGGTTTGCCCTGCGCGCCGAGCGTCACGCAAGCCGCGCACCCGCAGGGAAGAACCGCGGAGATTCTTGGGGCAACGGGGTCAGACTCTCATCATGGCAACGCTCACCGAAGTACCGCTTTCCAAGTCCAAGCGCGAGGTCATTGACCAGGCGGTGATCCGCTTCGCCGGCGACTCGGGCGACGGCATGCAGATTACCGGGAACCAATTCACCAGCACCGTGGCGCTTTACGGCAATGACCTGGCAACATTTCCGGACTATCCGGCGGAAATTCGCGCGCCGGCGGGGACCCTGCCGGGAGTGAGCGGCTACCAGATTCAATTCGCTTCGGGGGACGTGTTCACGCCGGGCGACGCGGTGGACGTGCTGATCGCCATGAATCCCGCGGCGCTGAAGGTGAACGTGGCCGACCTGAAGGCCAACGGAATTCTGATCGTCAACAGCAACAGCTTCGAGGCCAACGACCTGCGCAAGGCGCAGATGACGTCGAACCCGCTGGAAGATCATTCGCTCGACAAGTTTCGCGTTTTCGCGGTGGAGCTGCAGCGGCTGACGCGCGCCGCGCTCCAGCACCTCGGCCTCGATGCGAAGTCCATGGACCGCTGCAAAAACTTCTTCGCGCTGGGGATGTGCTACTGGCTGTACAACCGCTCGACGGACGCCACGACTCGCTGGATCGAGGAAAAATTCAAGAGCAAGCCGTTGCTCGTCCAGGCGAACAAGCTGGCGCTGCAAGCGGGCTACAGCTATTGCGAAGCGACGGAAGCGTTTCAGGTGAGCTACGAGATTCCGCCGGCGCAGCTTTCGCCGGGGTTTTACCGCAACATCAGCGGGAACCAAGCCCTCGCGCTGGGATTCATCACCGCAGCGCAGAAGGCCGGGCTGATGCTGTTTCAAGGCTCCTACCCGATTACGCCCGCTTCGGACATCCTGCACGAGCTTTCCGGCTACAAGAATTACGGCGTGATGACGTTTCAGGCTGAGGACGAAATCGCGGCGATGGCTTCGACGATTGGAGCGGCGTATTCCGGCGCGCTGGCGATCACGACGACGTCCGGGCCCGGGATGGCCCTTAAGACGGAAGCGATGGGATTGGCGATCGCGGTCGAACTGCCGATGGTCATTTGCGACATTCAGCGCGGCGGACCTTCGACGGGCTTGCCGACAAAGACCGAGCAGGCCGATCTGCTGCAGGCCCTGTTTGGACGCAACTCCGAAGCGCCGATCCCGGTGCTGGCCGCGGCGACGCCCGGCGATTGCTTTTGGATGGCGTTTGAAGCCAGCCGCATCGCGCTCAAGTACATGGTGCCGGTGATTCTGCTTTCGGACGGGTATTTGGCGAATGGCGCCGAGCCGTGGCGGATTCCGGACATAAGCGAAATTCCCGATATCCCGGTGCATTTTGAAAGAAACCCGGACGGCTTCCAGCCTTACCGGCGCGACCCGCAGACGCTTTCGCGTCCGTGGGCCATTCCCGGCACGCCGGGGCTGGAGCACCGCGTCGGCGGTCTGGAAAAGCAGGACGTGACCGGCAACATCAACTACGAGCCGTTGAATCACGAGAAAATGGTGCGCATTCGCGCGGCAAAAGTGGAAGCCATCACGCAGGACGTACCGGACGTTGTCCCGGCAGGCGATCCCGACGGCGACTTGCTGATTGTGGCGTGGGGCTCGACGTACGGCGCGATCACCGCCGCTCTGAAAACGCAGCGCGCGAAAGGCCAGCGCATCGGCCACGTGCATCTGCGTTACCTGAATCCCTTACCGAAGAATCTCGGCGAAGTGCTGAAGCGCTACAAGAAAGTGGTTGTGCCCGAGCTGAACATGGGGCAATTGCTCTGGGTGCTGCGCGCAAAATATCTGGTGGACGCGATGGGCGTGAACAAGATTCAGGGCCAGCCGTTCAAGCAGGCGGAATTGGAGCAAAAGTTCGAAGAGATGGCCAGCGCCTAGGCGCGCGTTCGCGGGAATACGGGATTCGAGGAGAAGAGGGACCATGACCACGGCCACGTTGCCGACACTGACGAGGAAGGATTTCCAGACCGACCAGGAAGTGCGCTGGTGTCCGGGCTGCGGCGACTACGCCATCCTGGCCGCCGTGCAGAGCGTTTTCCCCGAGCTGGGAATTCCGCGCGAGAATTTTGTTGTCGTAAGCGGAATCGGCTGCTCCAGCCGTTTCCCCTACTACATGAACACCTTCGGGTTCCACACCATTCACGGGCGCGCGCCGGCGGTGGCCACCGGGATCAAGGCCATCCGGCCGGATTTGGAAGTTTGGGTGGCCACGGGCGACGGCGACGCGCTGGCCATCGGCGGCAATCACACCATTCACATGCTGCGGCGCAACGTCGGCATCAAGGTGTTGCTCTTCAACAACAGGATTTACGGATTGACGAAGGGACAGTATTCGCCGACCTCGGAGTTTGCGAAAAAAACAAAGTCCACGCCGTTCGGCTCGCCCGACCGGCCATTTAATCCCGTGTCGCTGGCCATCGGCGCGGAAGCCACATTTGTGGCGCGCTCGGTGGACGTTTTCCAGCAGCACTTGAAGGTGACGCTGAAGCAGGCGGCGGCGCACAAAGGTTCGGCGTTCGTCGAAATTCTGCAGAACTGCAACATCTTCAACGATCACGCGTGGGAATCGCTTACGGAGAAAGAAGCCCGCAGCGAGCACGTGATCGAGCTGGAACACGGCAAGCCGCTCATCTTCGGCAAGAATCACGACAAGGGCATTCGGCGGAAGAGCGACGGCGACATTGAAGTCGTGCCGCTCGGCAATGGCATCGGCGAGAAGGACCTGGTCGTTCACGACGCGCATCATCCGCGGCCGTCGTATGCGTTCCTGCTATCGCACATGGAGCACCGCCCGGGATTCCCAACGCCAATCGGACTTTTCCGCGCCTGGGATGATTTGCCGCGCTACGAAGACGTGATGAACGCGCAGATCGCCGACGTGGTGGCGAAGCGCGGCAAGGGCGACCTGGGAAAGCTGCTGCGCGCGGGAGACACCTGGGAAGTGAAATAGTATAGGCAATTCTTAACATCAGAATGAAAGGGCGCCACGGCGGAGATTGCCGTGCGCCCTTTTCGTTTCAAAGGAATTGTTTGGCGGAAACTCAGTTCTTGTCGCCGAGGCCGTGGACGGCGCCGCAACGCTTGCATTGCGTGGGAGTTTCGGAGTTGTCCACGCGATGGACGACGGGCTTAACCGTTTTGAGATAGGCAAACATGGCCTTGAGGTCTTCGTCCGTCATGCCGCGAAAGACGGACCACGGCATAATCTGATTCAACTTGCGGACGCCGCCGACGTAGCCGGTGCGCATGGCCTGCACAAACAGATCTTCCGTGTAATAAGAAATCCCCGTCGGGTCCGGCGTGATGTTGGCGCTGGCGACGTGTCCGAACGGGCCTTCGAGAAGCCGTCCGCCGGCAAGATCCATTTCCGGAATGAATTTCCCCTGCTTCATGGGCGTGTGGCAATCGCCGCAGTTGGCGATGGCAACCAGGTATTGTCCGCGCTTCACCGGCGTCGAAACGACGGCTTGCACAGGTTCCGTCAGCGGCTGGGGCTCGCTGCGAATCAGGTAATTCACGGGGAAAATGACTTCCGTCCTTGGCAATGCATTCCGCACGGGAAGCAGCGAGCGCAAAAACACAATCACCGAGGCGAGGTCCTCGTCCGTCATGTGGCGGAAGCGCGAATACGGCATCATGGGGAAAAGCGCGCGCCCGTCATGGCCGATGCCTTCGCGGATCGCGCGGGCCAGTTGGTCGTCGCTCCAGTTGCCGGTGCCGGTTTCCGGATCGGGCGTCAGGTTCGACGCGATGATTCGGCCGGGCAGACCATTGAGAGGCATGGGCTGCCCCGCCCCCATTCGTGCTTCATCCAGTTTCACCTCGTGCTGCATCCAATCGCCGGGCGTATGGCATTCCATGCAGCCGGCGACGTGCGTGGCGATGTATTCGCCGCGCTTTAGCCTCTCGGGAGTGGCTTCGAATTTGCGCGCGGTGAGCGGGCGCGCCTTCGGTCCGATGAACGGCCGCCAACCGATCGTGAACGTGATGCCGATGGCGGCCAGCACTAGCAGCGCGATCAGCGTGTAACCAAGAAACCTAAGAACTTTTTTCATCTCTTGTCTCCGTCATCTCATGACGCGAGCTGAAAGTGTCAACGGCAACGGAGCGAGATTTTACGCGAGCGCGGCTTGAGGATGCAACGACTTCGGGCAAAAGGCGCTTCGGCCGTGACTAGCGGGCGGCGCGGGGGCCGCCCGCGGGTGCGCTGGCCTGGAGCAGCTCCGGATTCTTGAGCAGCGGGAGCCAGCGTTCGCGGACGGCTTGAAACTCGGGCACGTTTTTCTTGGCGACGGGATCGGCAGGGGGCAGGCCGAGCTTTTCGAAGTTCTTGTACTGGCCGCGCTGGAGGATGCGGAAATCGAGATGCGGGCCGGTGGCTAGGCCGGTCTGGCCGATGAGGCCGATGGTCTTGCCGATTTCGACGCGGTCGCCCGCGCGGACAAACATGCGCGAGAGGTGGAGATACATCGTCTCGTAGCCGTTGGCGTGAGCGATGTGCACGAGATTGCCCGCGCCGCCCTGGCGCCCCGCGAAGACAACGCGGCCGCTGCCGATGGCCTGCACGGGCGTGCCGACGGGCGCGCCGTAATCAATGCCCAGATGCGGGCGCCTGGTTTTCAGGATGGGGTGAAAGCGCGCGCGGCTGAAATGCGACGTGATGCGCGCGCCGAATTTGAGCGGCGAGCGCAAGAATGCTTTCTGAAGCGATTTGCCATCGGCAGCGTAGTAGGCGGGGCGGCCTTGGCCGTCGTGAAAGAGCAGCGCTTGATAGAGACGCCCGCCGTTGCGGTATTCGGCGGCATAGACGCGGCCGTAGCCGGCGGTCTTGCCGTTCGCGTATTTCCTTTTTTCAAGGACGACGCGGAAGGTGTCGCCGACGCGCGGGTCGGTGTAGAAATCGAGGTCGTAGCCGAAAATTTGCGCCAGTTGCATGGCCAGCTCGGCGGATTCGCCGGCGTCTTCCACGGCGTTGAAGAGCGAGTCGCGGACTTCGCCGGAGACCACGGCGAGCGCGGTCGTGGAGGGAATGTCCTTTATCCGGGCCGCAAAGCTGCCTTCTTCCGGCACGATGCGCAGCAGGCGGTCCGGGTCAATCTGGTATTCGATGGAGCGAAGCTGGCCCTCGATCGAGCGGCCCACGGTGACGACGCTTCCGGCGCGCACCTGACGAAGATTAAAGGCGTGCTGGGCCGCGGCGGAGGCTTCGCCGGCTTCTTCCGCGCTGAGGCCGAAGCGCTCCAGCGCCGCGGTGAAATTTCCGCCGGCGGGGATTTTCTGCTGCGTGGGCACAACGGTCTGTTCGCGGATGCGCGCGGCTTCGGCGACGGCCAGATCCGCTTGGCGCTGGTATTCCGCTGTGGTGGCGATCCGCCGTTCGAAAACGTAGCAAAGAAATGCAGCGCCCGCGGTCGCCAAGATGCCCAGAAAAATCAGAAAACGACGATTCACACGCCCCCCAGTATTCCCGCGAACGCCAGACTGTGCCGCTGCTTGGGTACGCGCCCCTCGCGATGCCTCTGCGGCGAAGAAAGGCTGACAGCTTACTGCACTTTACACTTGTGGCTCAATTGGCAAGCAACGTCAAAGAGTCTTGTTGCGCGCGTTGCCGGAAGAAGCAAGAGAAAGGAAAACGCAGCAGTGGTCCAGTTTCCAATTAGTGCGTTTTGTGCGGCTTCGCAGATTGTTTCCGAGTGCACCGTGATCCGGGCACAATCCAGAGGGGCGCCGCTAATCGGGTGCGAAGGAAGTCACTTCTCCGTGCAGGAGGCTTTGCAGGGAAGGGGCGCGAGGCACCGGGCATCTGTCGCCGGTGATGAGAGCGTTTTTAAATAGCAGTCGGTGTCGGATGCCGCGGTAAGTTCACACTATTGTGAGCACTTTCTCCGCTTGCACGAAATGTGGCGATTAAGAGTAGACTCAAAGCTGGCTCAAAGGAACAGTCTTCCGGTACTTTCACATTCCGTATCTCAATGGAGAACAACAATGAAACGAGCTGGGGCAATAGCATTCTTGTCGGTTTTTATCGTCGCCCTGCCGCTTGTGCAAAATACCGGAGCCGCCCCCGCAACGAAGAGTGAAGCTGGCGCAGAACAACAAGTCAAGCAACTCCGCGCGCCTCGGCGCACTGAAGGTCTGGTCGTCAAGATCGACAGTGGCATCGTTGAAGGCACGCATTCTCCCGACGATCCCAAGCTGGTTTTCTTTCGCGGAATTCCCTATGCTGCTCCGCCGGTTGGTGAGCTGCGCTGGAAGCCTCCTCAGCTTCCGGCGCGCTGGCACAGTGTCCGCAAAGCGGATGAGCTGAGTGCGGCCTGTCCGCAAACCGATTTCATGGACCGGATTCGCCGAAGGATCTTGAGCGTGGTGGGCGGCGATCAGTCGCTGGTGAAACCCGTGGGCAGGACCAGCGAAGACTGTTTGTATCTGAATGTCATGACCACCGGCCTTCACAATAAGAGCGCGCAGCCGGTCATGGTATGGATTCACGGTGGCGGTGGCGTTATCGGCCGCGGAGACGACAACGGCGCGAACCTGGCACCCAAGGGTGTGGTCGTAGTGACCATAAACTACCGCTTGGGTGTGTTCGGCTGGCTTTCGCACCCGGCGTTGACTGCGGAGTCGCCGCATCAATCTTCGGGCAACTACGGTTTGCTGGACCAGATCGCGGCTCTGCAATGGGTGCGCCGGAACATAGCGAAATTTGGCGGCGATCCCGCGAACGTAACGATCTTCGGGC
>JBGPGF010000151.1:0-7686 GCA_041483755.1 Terriglobia bacterium
CCGGTCCGGGTGCCACTTGAGCGCGGCTTTGCGGTACGCCGCTTTGATCTCGTCCACCGGCGCGGTTCGCGAAACGCCCAGAACCCCATAAAAATCCCTGTTGTTTCCCCGTGGCATTCCGTTCCCTCTCAGTTCAATTGTCCCTTCGCTGCCTCAGCCGGGTGCACGGCCACGCGCACCATCGCCGGTCGCAGCACGCGACCGTGAAACACGTATCCCGGCTGAAACACTTGCAGAATCGTCCCGTCTTCGTAATCGGCGGACTCGGCGCGGTCCATGGCCTGGTGCATGTGTGGATCGAAGGGCTTGCCCAGCGGTTCGACGCGCTCGAGGCCCAGCTTCGTCAAATTCTCCTGGAGCTGTCTATAAATCAGCTCGAAGCCTTTGCGATAGACCTCGTACGCCGGCTCTTTATGCGCCGCCAGGGCATGCTCGAATCCATCCAGCACGGGGATCAGTCCTTCGATCAGCCGCGCCGTCGCGCGCTTGGAGTCCTCGCCGCGTTCCTTCTCGATGCGCTTGCGATAATTGTCGAAGTCCGCCTGCCGCCGCATAAGCGTATGCCGCAGCTCTTCGAGGTCGGTGGCGAGCTTGCCAATTTCCGCATCGGCGCGCGCCGAATCCGCCGCCACGGCCTTCCCTTCCAGCGTCTGTTCCAATTCCAAGCCACTATCGGCGTCGGTCAGATGAATCTTTGGATGCTTCTCTGCCACGTTCTCGTCTCTCCCGTCTTCAAATCTTGTTCAAGGCCTCGCTGAATAGCTGCGCCACATAAGCAACCGCGGTCATCGCGCGCTCGTAAGGCATGCGCGTGGGGCCCAGTACTCCCAGCGAGCCCTGCACTTCGTCATGCCGGCTGTAAGATGCGCTGATGAGCGCCAGGTCTTCCCCTGATTGCGAAATCTCTTTCAGGCCGATTTGCACATGCACGGGTTCAGGCAATTCGATGCACGCGTTCAACACTGCCACGAGCCGGTGCTTCTCCTCGATCGCGGCCAGCAGATTGCGAAGCGGTGCTTGGTCGGAGAATTCCGCCGCCGCCGCAATTTGCGCCGCGCCTTCCACGTGCACCTCTTGGCCCGGTCCGTCGCCAAACACGGCGGGGCCGCACAGCGTCAAAGCATTGCCGACGATTCCCTCATAGCGTTCCCGGTCACCCGCGAGCTTCTGCAGCAAGTCCGCGCGAATCCCCTCGAGCGTCCACCCGGAGTAGTGGCGGTTCAAGAATTCAGCGGTTTTGTCGAGCTCGTCCTGAGTAAATGCCCGCTGTGGCCGCAAAATCTTGTCGCGCGTGATTCCCCCGGGGGAGATCAGCACCACGACCACCCGCCCGTCCGGCAGCAGCCACATTCGCGCGTGCTCCAGGACCGTCTTCCCCAGCGGCGGCGAAACCACAATCCCCAGCCCGTTCGATACCTCCGCCAGGACGTGGCCAGCGCGCTCCGTGATTTCCGACGCGGTTGATACGCCATCCATCTCGTGACGGATCCACTCGCGATCCTCCACGCGGAGCGTGGCCTGCGATGCAATCTCTTGCGCAAAAAACCGGTACGCTGTCGCCGTTGGCACGCGCCCCGCCGAGGTGTGCGGCTGATACAGCAGGCCGGCATCTTCCAAATCGGCCATCACGTTTCGAATCGTCGCTGTGCTCAGGCTTTCTTCAAAGCCCTTGGAGATCGCGCGCGAAGACACCGGCTCGCCCGTCTCGATGTACGTCCGGACGATGTCCGCCAGAATCTGGCGGTTCCGCCGCTCGTGAAGTGCCGGATGGCGCATGGCAGCAGTCCCTGCCGACTGCTAGTTTCATTCTAGAGAGGGTGTCAACGTGCGTCAACGCAGCTTCGCCATCAAGGCATCGGCGTTGTCACCACTCCGTCGTCAGTTGTTGTCGATCTGGGCGCGCTGCAGCCGGTCGGAGTAATCCACATAAATCGTCTTCCACTCGGTGTAGAAATCAATGGCCGCGATGGCGGCTTCGCGGTGGCCGTTGCCGGTCTGCTTCGTGCCGCCAAACGGCAGATGCGTTTCCGCGCCAATCGTCGGCGCATTCACGTACACAATGCCCGTATAGAGATCGCGAATCGCTTCGAACGCCCGGTTAACGTTCCGTGTGTAAATCGACGCCGAAAGACCGTACGCCACTCCGTTGGCGATCTCGATTCCGTTTTCGAGGCTCATCATCGGCATCACGCTCACCACTGGCCCGAAAATCTCCTCCTGGGCGATGCGCATCTTGGGATGGCAGCCGCCGAAAATTGTCGGCTCGTGGAACCACCCTTTGGAATACGCGCCACCTTCCAGGCGATGTCCTCCGGCCAGCAGCTTCGCTCCCTCGCCATTTCCTATCTCCACGTACTCCATCACCGTCTTGAGTTGCTGCTCGTTGATGCACGGTCCCATGTCCGTGGACGACTCGAGCCCGTTCCCCACGCGCAGGGCCTTGGCCCGCTCGACAAACCGCTCCAAAAATTCCTTGTACACATCCTTGTGCACCGCCACGCGGCTGGCCGCCGTGCACCTCTGGCCCGTCGTGCCAAATCCGCCCCAGATCGCGCCGTCCACCGCCAGGTCCAGATTTGCATCCTCCATCACCAGGATAATGTTCTTCCCGCCCATCTCCAGGCTCACGTGCTTGAAATCCGGCGCGCAAGCCTCCGCGATTTGCCGACCCACGCCCGTCGATCCCGTGAAGCTGATCACCGGCACATCCGCATGCCTTGTCAGCGCCGTGCCCACTCTCGATCCGCTTCCGCTCACGACATTCACCACGCCGCGCGGCAGCCCCGCTTGCGTCAGCGCGCTCACCAGGTTGTAAACGGAAAGCGGCGTGTCTTGCGCCGGCTTGAGCACCACCGTGTTGCCGCTCACCAGCGCGGGCATCGTCTTCCACGAAGGAATGGCCATCGGAAAATTCCACGGCGTAATCATTCCGCACACGCCGATGGATTGGCGCACGCTCATGGCAAACTTGTTCGGAAGCTCCGAAGGCGTCGTCTGCCCGAACAGGCGCCGGCCCTCGCCCGCCATGTAATACGTCATGTCAATGGCTTCCTGTACGTCGCCCCGCGCTTCGGCCAGCACCTTGCCCATCTCTCGCGTCATGTCCCGCGAATACTCTTCTTTTCTCTGCACCAGCAGCTCTGCGGCCCGGAAAAGTATCTCCGCCCGTTTCGGCGCCGGGACGAGTCGCCACTTCTTGTAGGCCTCCTTCGCTGCATCCACGGCCAGATCCACGTCTTCCGCCGTCGAGGATCCAAAAACCCCCACCAGCTCCTCGGTGTTCGCCGGATTGCGATTCTCGATCGCGTTACCCCCGTGCGCCGCAATCCATTCCCCGTTGATGAAGTTTTTATAAATCTTAGGTGCGGTTGCGGTTGCCATACTTCCTCCTGGACCAGACCGTTGAACGATTGCGGAACGGATGCGAGAGACAATGTATTGTGTGACCGCGAAGCGGTCAACGCGGTGGATACGAAAATCTAGCAGACAATTTTGCGAGCCGTCAAACCAGTGCGCGGCGAGGCAGGCGAACAGGCGGATAGACCGGGCAAGGAGCGCTACGGGCGGGCGGTTTGGGGCGCACTGGAAGAAACATTCAGCGGGGGCAGGGGCGCGGCGACGCCCGTGATTTCCGAGCCCAGGCCCATCTTCTGCAGCGTCAGCGCATCCAGCTTGCCGGTTGGATTCAGGCCATGCGCCAACTGAAACTTACGCATTCCCTCGATCGTCGCCGCGTCCCACTTGCCGTTCGGCGTCCCTTTATACGAGCCCTCTTTCGCCAGCGCCTGCTGAATTTCCACAATGCGGTCTGCCGTGGGAGCTCTTTGTCCGCGTTCCCGTTTGACCCGCCGCTTCGATCTCTTTCCGGCTTTCGTGGCTGCGGACGAACGCGCGGAAGAACTCACCGCATACGCGGACACGGCGCCGGCTCCCATCGCGGCCGCAAGAATCACGGCCGCGAGGACGATCTTCCACTTTTCACTGCCGTTGCGAAGCATGCTTGTTCTCGATTGCCCCGCGCGCGCCACTCGACGCACGCCTTTGGGGAAGCTGATTACTGTTGTTTGTCCGCGGGCATCACCCCGGACAGATATACGGTGATGATTTTGTCCGTGTCCTGTCGCCGCAAAACCTTAAACACCACATCTTGGCCGGGCTTGATCTTGCCGATGGCGCCGCGGTAGTCGGTCACCGCAGTCACCGGCGTGTGGCTGACCTCCGTGATCACATCGTCCTGCGCGAAGCCAATGTCCTCGGCAAAGCTCGCCGGTTCGACCGCGATCACGTGGACGCCCTGCACGCCTTCCCAACCGGTTCTGCGGGCGCGCTCCGCGGAAAGGTTTTCCACGCGCAGCCCCAGTTCCGCCGGCGCGTTTTCGTCCTGCTGTTCGATGGCCCGCCCGGCCCGGTCATGGAAAACCTTCGTGCGGTCTTCCACGGTGGCCGCAGTTTCCTTCTGCTGCCGGTCGCGCACATAGGTGATGCGGACCTTCGTGCCAATCTGTGCTTGCGCAATCGGATTCACCATGTCGTTCCCCGTCTTCACCGTGTTGCCGTTCACGCTGGTAATGACGTCGCCGGCTTTCAAGCCCGCCTTTTCCGCGGGGCTGCCCGGCGTGACGTCCTCGATGACCACGCCGTTCGTTGCGCCGAGCGCTTTCAAAGTGATGGGATTGGTTCCGCGCTCCTCGGTAAAGCTCACGCCGATGGACCCGCGCGTCACGCGTCCGTGCGAGATAATCTGGTTATAAACATTAATCGCCGTATTCGATGGCAGCGCGAAGCCCACGCCCTCGTACCCGCGGCTGCCCGTCATAATCGCCGTATTGATTCCAATCACTTGACCGGCCAAGTCCACCAGAGGCCCGCCTGAATTACCGGGATTGATGGCCGCGTCGGTCTGCAGAAAGCGCTGAAATTGGCGTCCCAAACCATATTCATGGCGGTCTTTTGCGCTGATAATCCCGGCCGTTACCGTAGCCTGCAATCCGAAGGGGCTGCCGATGGCCAGCACCCAATCGCCGACCTGCACGCCGTCCGAATTCCCCAGCTTGGCGACGGGAAGCTCTCCGGCCGGCTCAATTTTGATTACGGCGAGGTCCGTTTCCTCGTCCGTGCCCACCACCTTTGCCGTGTACTTCGTGGAATCTCCGTGAATCTCCACCTGGATCTTCGTGGCATTTTCCACCACGTGATTGTTCGTCAGGATATAACCGCGCTTGTCCACAATCATGCCCGAACCCAGACTCCGCTCGGCCGCCGGCGGCCCGTCCGGCCGCCCGTCGAAGAAGCGGTCGAAAAAGTCCTGGAAAGGGTCCTGATCTTGATTCTGATTTGGACCGTTCGGCTGGGCACGGCGGCGCCGCGGCTGGCGCTCCAGCACTTGCGTGGTCGAAATGTTCACGACCGCGGGCTCGACCCGATTCACAACACCCGAAAAGGAACCCGATAGCGCCACGGGATCGGGAACCGCCAGGGGCGTGGCAACGCCCCCCAGACTCAAGCTCTTCATCGCCGAAACGCGCCCGGAAATCACCGTGCCGATCAGGATTCCCATGCATAGCGTCAGCGCCACAAACAGCGTCGCCAGCAGTTTCCGCCGGCTCGCCCACTCCATCAATTCCTTCACTTGCTGCCCCATCGAACGTGCTCCTATCTACTAGATGTCTCCGGAAATGATTATAGCACCGCGATTCCGGTTCCTGGCGCAGCGGCACCCGGTGCGTTCGCGAAAGCAACCTGTCCCGAAAGACAGGTAGGCCGAAGCGCGGGTTGCTCGCCTCTGCATTAGACGCAGCAAGCCGCCCTTACGTTGTCAGCGGCCGCAAACAATCGGCAAATTGGGTCCGTACGTAGTCCAGAAGCTGGCCGGACTCGTTGATTGCCTTCCGGGCCGCTTGGCGTCAACATAATGGTGGCGAGCAGGTTGATCGCTTCGCGGCCACCCTCGAGTTAACCATGGGCGGAAAAGCACATTGGGAAAACATCCATACCAGCAGGCCGGCCAACGAAGTGAGTTGGTATCGAGAGCACCTGGAAACCTCGCTGGAGTTGATCCGGCGCACCGGACTGGCCGCGGACGCTGAATTGATTGATATTGGCGGCGGCGCATCCACACTCGTTGACGACCTTCTCCGGTTGGGCTTTCTCAGCGTTTCGGTGCTTGATCTTTCGGCAGTGGCTCTGGAAAAGGCGAGGCAAAGGCTCGGCACACTTTCGGAGCGCGTGCGCTGGATCGCGAGTGACGTTACAAATGCGAGCTTGGCAGCGGAACATTACGACCTCTGGCATGACCGCGCCGTCTTTCATTTCCTGACCGACCCCGTGGAGAAAGCCGCATACGTCGCTACGGCAACGCGAGTGGTAAAGAACGGCAGGTTTCTGATCCTGGCGACGTTCGCCCTCGACGGCCCTGCAAAGTGCAGCGGATTGCAGGTGGAGAGATACGGTCCGGAAGAGCTGGCCGGCCAGTTTCCTGAGTTTGAGCTGCTGGAAAGCAGACGCGAAGTACATCGCACGCCCACTGCAGCCGTCCAAAACTTCACGTACGTCTTGCTGCAAAAGCACGGCAAAGGTTGACTTCGCGCGACACCGTACGAGCTCTGGCGTCGAGAAAGTTCACCGCGAGGAAGGACAGTATGCAAGTAAAGGAGATATGGCGCTATCCGGTGAAATCCATGGCCGGCGAGCGCCTCACCGCGGCTCAAGTGGACAAGCTTGGCGTAGCAGGTGACCGCAAGGTGCTCGTGCGCGGCGCCAACGGCGACGTGATCACCTCTCGGACTCACCACAAGTTGCTGGGCCTGAAAGGCACGCTCGGTACGGACGGGGAGGCTCGCATCTCCGGTCACGTATGGAATAGTCCCGAAGCCCTGGCCCTTGTGAAGGCGGCGGCAGGTCCGGGCGCTGAGCTGTTCTTCTACGATGGGCCGGAGCGTTTTGACTTTCTGCCACTCTTGGTGGCGACCGACGGCGCCATTACCGCTTTCGGCCACGATGGGCGCAGACTGAGGCCAAACCTTGTCATCGGCGGCGTCGAGGGGCTGGCCGAGCGCACTTGGCCCGGAAAGTGTCTGCGTATCGGAAAAGTCAAAATTGGCGTGCAGGATCTTCGCGGCCGATGTGTCATCACCACGTTTGATCCGGATACCCTGGAACAGAATCAACAGGTGCTAAGAGAAATCGCGCAGAAATGCAATGGCAAGGTCGCGTTGAACTGCTACGTAATCCAGGGCGGTGAAATTCACGTGGGCGACAGCGTTCAATTGTTCAGCGGACATGAGTGTGAAGCGAGCCACGCAAGGTAAGGGGAAGACTCTGCAATTGTGGTCACCGTGGTTAAATCCATCGCAGCGAATGTAGAACGTTCACGGGAACAAGCCAACTGGGCAGGCTTGCATATTGAACTTCCTTACCCGGGCCGCTGGCATCATCACCGAATCGCATTCGTTCAGGCGCTCGTACCGCTACTTCGCAAGAGCTCGATGGGAGTCTCTTGACCAGGAAATGGACTTTGGACAGAAGCGAACGGACGTCAGTCCCACGTCGGCTTCAAGGCCGCGGAATTTCGAGCTGCTTGCAGATGGCCCGAACCGTCCCCTCCTTGATTTCGCGATGGCGCGGAACGCTGGCGATCTTGTGCAACGGAGGGTTTAACCAAATGCTATGGGCAGCACCCTCGCGATA
>JBGPGF010000152.1:0-7659 GCA_041483755.1 Terriglobia bacterium
GACGCTGCACGCGTTCTCGGCGGAACGCTTGGCGCAAACTGCCGCGCCTTCGCGCTGAAGACTCTCGACCGCATGTTGAAGGAAGTGTGGACCGACTCTCGCGGATTCGGGCACCGCATCGGAGGCCCGGCGCTCGAAGGCTCGCTCGACGACCAGGTCTTCGGCGTCCTCGCACTCCTCGACGCCTGGGAGACGACGCTCGATCCGCGCTATTTCCGCGCCGCGCAGCAAACGATGGACCTCACCATCGCGCGCTTCGGCGACGCCGAACACGGCGGCTTCTTCGACCGCGCCTCGGACGCTCCGCCGATGGGCGGCCTCGATGTACGGCGCAAACCGTTTCAGGATTCGCCCACGCCCGGCGCCAATTCCGTCGCCGCCATGGCCCTGATTCGTTTGCATGCCTTCACCGACGAAGCGCGCTATCACGATTGGGCGCAGCGCACGATGGAAGCCTTCGCCGGCGTCGCCCCGCAGTACGGACTCTTCGCCGCCACCTATGGACTAGCCGCCACGCTCTTTGCCCGCCACCCGATCCAGGTCGTCGTCACTGGCAGGGCGGACGATCCCGCCGCGCAAGCCTTGGAAGCCGCCGCCCACTCCGTCTTCCGCTTGGGCAAAGCGGTGCTGCGCCTAACGCCCGGTGCCTCGCTCGATCATCTCCCGCTCGCCTTGCGCGAGACCTTGCCGCATCTCCCCGCTGGCCGTGCCCAGGCCGTCGTCTGCGCCGGCCAATCTTGCCTCCCGCCCACGCACGATGCTGCGCAGCTCCTCAAGTACCTCACCGACCCCGGCCAAACGGCCTCAGCGGATTGAGGCACTCCTCTGCAATGCGTCTTGGGAAGTTGGGTGCCCTTATTTCAATCTGACTAGGTTGAAGGTTTCCGAAAACGCTTCGTCGTCCTTGGCATGTTCCAGGGCGAATTTCCTCAATTCATCAGTCTTAGCGGACAAAACCGGGCCGCTCGGTGTGTCCACGTAGGCGATCGGAAGTTTACCTGCCTTCACCTGCTTGGAGACCCATTCGTCTTTGAGAAAATCAATCTGCACACGATCCTTCTCGATTCGGATTCGGCCAAACATGTGGCTTTCGATCGCAGGGAAAGAAATCTCTTTCAGGTTGCGATCTTCACTTTCACAGGCGCTGAAATCGATGAACAAGGATTCTTCCAGGCGAACCAGGCGCGCCGTGGAGCAAAGGCCAAGCCCTTCCGCTTTCGGAACCAAGGCGGTCACCGAAAGGTCATAACTGAATTCACGGGCGGAGCGCCGGAAGACCCACCTTGCAGTCTTGGAATCGTCCTGCGGAGGATCGTACAACTGCTTCCACTCGCCAAGGAGTGTTGCGTCGAAGACCTTGTCACTGTTATTGAAAAGAGGGAACAAGGAATTGGCTGGACCGCAGCCCGCGAAAATGGCGGTCGTAACGAGGGCAACTCCGAGGATTCCCTTGCCTCTCATGCGCACCTCTGGCTTCGCCGGTCAATTTTGCGTTTGCCCGGATGGATCGCGTTGGAAGGCAAAGGCCGGCAACCCAAAGCCTCTGCCTCCCCAATGCCGTCGTCCAAGCCCGGGCTATTTGCTGCCGAAACCGAAGACGATCCCGACGGATAGGCGCGTGCAGTTCACGGTGCTTCCGCTGGAGCGCATGCCGATGTAGTCCACCTGTGTCCTTAGCGCGGCTTTGCGCGAGAGCCCAAAATCCACTCCTCCGCCGAAGCTAAAGTCGAATGGTGAGACGCTCGCGGAGAATCCGGCGACGCCCGCGCTCAAATGGGAGCCACCGAATAACACTTGCGCAAACGGCGTTGTGCGGCTGCCGGTGCGATGCGAAAAGCGCGGGCCAAACAGAAATGTGTAGGTAGTTAGACTCGCGCCAAACGGGGAGGCGCGGTATGCCCCGAAGTCGCCCACAAATCCGATCCAGTGGTTCGCGTTGACCGCAATCGACGCGCTCCCGCCGTTTTGGTTGACGCCGCCCGAGCCACCCAGACGAAGATACGAATAGCCAACGGAAAAGTCACCAGCCGGCACATCTTGTGCGCCCGCTGCGGCGGCAAACAGAGCTAACGCAAGCGCCATCCATATGATCCGTTTCATGTTGTGCTCCTTTGAAAGTCGAATTGGGCTCCCCGTATCACGGCAGCCACCGGTCAGACGACACGGAGCGAAATCGCCGCAGAAACGCGCGACGCCGCGCCTCATCACATGGGTTCTGTCGTATTTGAAAAGTCTAGCGCATCAAGGCGGGGTCCCGCCGTCCGCTCTTCGCGCTCTTGTACAATGTGTAATCAAGTGACCGCCGCAGTCCTTGCCTGATGCGGAGGACTTCCTTGATTCGCAAGCGAGTCGAAATTCCGCGAATTCATCGCAAGAGCCGTTCTTGAAGACCAAGAGATCCCCAAGCCTCCGCTACTTCTTCGGGCGCGACTCCGGCGGCACCATGTTCAGGGACCGGTAGTAACCCACGAGCTGCCCATAATGCTCGCCGGCGTGCATGGCCACCTGGTGGGCAAAGTCTCCAACGCCCTGCGGGGCGCGCGACCACGGCGTTTGCATCGCGGTGGCCAGCCCTGCGTCGCTCTTCGCCTCGATCGCCGCGGCGCCCTTGGCGAACGCTTCCTTCAATGCAGCCGCGATCTGCGCCTTGGTCTTGTTCTGCTCCCGCGGCAGGTCCTCCGGGTGCGCCGCCGTGCCGTTCACCGTGTCGGAAAAGACAAACGTGGCTCCCGCGGTGTGCAGAAGCTGCTCGGCGAAACTGCGCTGCGCCGGATTCGGCTTGTAGTCGTACTTGTCCTCCGGAAAATCCTCGGCCATGGCGACCAGTTTCCGTCCAATTCCGTTCCAATCGCGCAGCAGAGCTTGCTTGGAAGTGAGCGCGGCCGGCGCCGCCTCTTTCTTTGCTGTTTCCTGCGCCGCCGACGGCAGGACCATCACGGCCATCCCTAGCGCCGCGCTTGCGACAACCACCGCCGCGAGCAAACATGTCTTCTTCATTTTGGTTTCTCCCTCAGATTTGAATTCCAACGCCCCGGGTGCGCTCTCTTGAACGGACTGCCGCGCCGGACGTCTCGCTTGCCGGTCCGTCCAAACCCGTGTCTTCCTGACAGCCCCTCATCTTACTCGTCCGGCACCTTTCGAGCATCTTGAAAACTCCCCCCGCAAGGCATGGTAAACTGGTCTTTACCGTCGAGGAGATACCGGGTTGAACTTGGGCTGGCTGTTGCTGCGCCTCATCATCGGGCTGACCATTCTGACGCTGCTCATCCTCTCGCAGCGCTTCTGGCACCGCGCCATCTGGCGGTTTACTTCCAACGTGCGCCACCTGTGGCTGCGTGTGGGGTTGCGTCTCGTGTGGCTGGCCATCGTGGGCGTGTTGATTTTTGCGTTCGTGGATGCAGCGCGCCTGGGCCATCACCACGTCATTCCGCGGGGCACTTTCCTGCCGGCTTTTGTCGGTCTGTGGTTTTTCTGCGCGCTATTCGCCTTCATCGCCGTGAAAATGGTCCGGGGCCTCGATCGCCTGTGGCATTGGGGCCGTGCCGCGCATCGGCGCCGGAGCGCCGCACGCCGTTCCTCGGACCCGCCGCTTGCGCCTTCCGTCGAATCCGCCGCCCCGCACTTTGCCGTCGCGGAGTTACTTCCCAACCCTTCGCGCCGCTATTTTTTCAAGACCGCCACAGCGCTCGCGGGCGCCACGCCTTTTCTCGGCGCCGTCTATGGCTTTGCCGCGGAGCGCCTTCGCTATCGCGTCTTCCGCGTGGAAATCCCCCTCGCCGGCCTTCCCGCGGCGCTCGACGGGTTGCGCGTCGTCCAGCTCAGCGACATTCATCTCAGCGGCTACATGTCCCGCGAGGACGTTCGCCGCGCCGTCGGCATGGCCAATGAGTTTGCCGCGGATCTCGCCGTCGTCACCGGAGACTTCATTACCGGCGCGGGCGACCCGCTGGCGGACTGCATCGAAGAGTTGCGCGCGCTTCGCGCCCCGCTGGGCGTTTGGGGCTGCAACGGCAATCACGAAATCTACGCCCGCGCGGAGGCCGCCGCGCAGCACCTCTTCGCGCAATCCGGCATGCGCCTCCTGCGCCAGGAAAATGCTCAGCTCACTTGGCGCGGCGCGCCGTTCAACCTTATCGGCGTGGACTACCAGCGTGAGCGCACGCCGCAGGGCCTCCGCGCCCCGATGCTGGCCCGCATCGAGCCGTTTGTCCGCCGCGACATGCCGAATATTCTGCTCTCGCACAACCCGAATTCGTTTAACCGCGCCGCCGAACTGGGCATCGAACTCACGCTTTCCGGCCACACCCACGGCGGCCAGGTCCAGGTCGAAATCCTCGACCACCGCTTCAGCCCCGCACGCTTTATCACCGATTACATCGCCGGGCTCTACCAGCGGCCGCTGCAAGACTCGAAACTCGAGCCTCGATCTTCGGCTCTTTACGTCAACCGCGGGCTAGGCACCGTCGGCGCACCCGTGCGCCTCGGCGTCCCCCCAGAAATCACTCTCCTCACCTTGCGTCGCAGCTAGCCGCCCCAGCTCGCCGCGCCTCTCGCAACTCCTCTCCGGGAGCGGCCACCTCATCTGCTTGTTCGGAATGTAGCGAGGTCTCTTGCGCTCGCATCTTGTCTTTTCGAGGATTGCGGTCTTGCCCGAGGAACGACCTTGAGGTTTATCGCGAGGGGGTTGCTATCCTGCCATTTCCGCGAGCCACTTCTGCAGGATTTCCAGCTGGTCCGGCTCCACGGTGGTGAACGTGATCCCCATGCCCATATTCAGCTGTGTGTAGATGACGCGGGCGAGGGCCGTAAACGTGGTGCCGTGATGCGTGATCACCACGCGAATCCGGGTGTCCTTGGGAAACGGGTTGAGCGTATCGAGGTAGCCGCCCTTCAGGCTGAGCTCGGAAACCCGGCCCTTCAGGCGCGTTCCCGTGGCCAGGTCGATCTCTTCGGCGCTGGCAATCAGCGTATGGCGGGGCACTTCGCGGCGGTCTTTATACGACGTGCTGCTCGCCGCGTCCGGCTGCGCAACCGGTTTGGAAGGGCTATCCGGCACAGGGTGTCCTCGTCCTCAGTTTCTTGAGTTTACGGTTCCTAAAGGACATTGTGGATTGCCCTTGTGCCTCTGGCAATTGTTATGGGGCCTCGCGTGCCCCTTCGATTATCAGGGGCTCCCGGGGGGCAGCAAGAGAAGGCGGAGCGGGTACTGTCCGGGTTTGGGTTGCGGCTCCGAATCAGTGGCAGCCACAGCCGCCACCACCGCAACAGCCTCCGCCCCCACTGGACATCGACGGTGTGGACTTGGCGGAAGCGCCGTTCGAGGACCCGCTGGGGGCGCTGAAGACAGATAGCTGTAGCGTGTTCCTAGTGCTGGCGCACTTTGGGCAAGCGATTTCCTGCGTCTTGCTCAAGACGATGCGCTCGTAGCGTGTCTTGCAGTCGTCGCAGATGTATTCGTAGATGGGCATGGATAAGGTCCTGGAGTTCTAAAGATATTCGAGGAATTCTTCCAGTGTCATCTCCGCCTGCCGCAGGATGCTTTTCAGCACCGGCGCGGGCAGGTCAAACCGGTCGTGCCGCGGCACCGTCACTCGCAGTTGCGGTTTCAAGGGATGACGCAATTGCGCGTGGCTTCCCGACTGGTGGTGCACTTCAAAACCTGCCTTCGACAAAACGCGGAGGACTTCTTTAGGCTTGAGAACTGGCAAACGCGGCGACATCACGGGGAGTATCCTAGCAAACGAAAATAGCGCAATGTCAAGGTGCCTTGGATCAGTTGGCCGCTACCTCCTTCCAACCAATCATCGTTTCACCATGAGCGCGTCCACCTTTAGGCGGAAAGCGCGACACGCAACTTTTCTTTGCGGGCGCTCTTTTCGTTTGGAATGCGCTCGCCATCCTTCCGAAGCCCTTCGAGATGGCACCGAATCGCATCGCGAGCCATCTCACGAGCCTCGCTAAGCGTTCGACCATAAGTGATTAGACCCGGAAGAAGTGGGACGGTCACTTGGTAGCCAGGCCAAGAAGGGTTCTCAGCCCGGCGATTCTTCCGGCCGTTTCTACGCACAGCCACCAGCTCAGTCAACGGCTCGAAAACCACGGTGAAGCTGTATTCACGCGCCGACAGATCCTCGGACGTCTTTTCGTGAATGGTCATTCGTGCCATGTCTTGAGTTTATGCCCGGCCGCCGGATGGGTCAAATGAACGCCCTTCATAAGCAACAGCCCTCCGATTAGATCGGAGGGCTGTTTGAATCTGCGGAGTTGGACAGGATGATTAATCTCCGGCGACGGCTTCGGCGGCTTGCGGCTTTTCCGCGGCGGCGCCATTTCCGTTGCCGTTGGAGTGGCCGTTTCCATTGCCGTGGCCATTGCCGTTCGCGGGGGCGATGCTGACCGGCTTGCCCGCGTTGGCAAAGTTGGCAGGCACCGCCTTGGCGATATCCTGCACGCTGCCAATCTGCACGACGGTCGGCTGAGCCTTTTTCAGGACTAGCTCCTCGTAGATAGCGCGGACCTTGGCCTGTTCCTCGTAAGCCTTCTTGCGGCGCGCGCGGTCTTCCTCGGCCGCGGTCTGCGGAATATCGTGTTCCAGGTGGCGTACGCGAGCGGCGTCGGCGGCGTCAATCCTGAGCGAATGCTCGTACGTATCCAGGTTGACGGCCTTGCCCTTGGCATAAATCTCATGCTTGCCGTGGTTCTTGTACCACTCCGCGACGGTCGCGTTCTTGTGCATGTTCTCGATGATCTTGCGCCAGCCCACGCCGGTATTGTACGCGCAGAACGAAATTTCGCCCTGCTGCGTGGCGTAGGGGATGATGCACATTTCCGTGCGCCGGAAGTCGTAGTTGAACAGGTCCTGGAACCACATGCCGGCGATGAAAAGGAAGTTCCACGGGTCCGTGGAGCGGCGTTTCATGGCGTCTTCGTAGGTGCGGTCCGGGCTCGTCTTGCCGTATTTCTTTTCGGAATCCTTGGTCAGCGCCCAGGTCTTGTCGAACTTCTTGAACAGATCCCACAGCGTCAGGCCCTTGGGTCCCTGGAAAGGCTGGTAATTCTTCAGCAGCGCCATGCCCATCATGAAGTTGGAGAACTTCTTCCCGCGGGCGGCGTCGGTGATGGCGGTAACGTCCTTCACCAATTGCGGCGCATTGAGGAAGCGCGGCACGGGCGCCCACTCCTTGGTCTCTTTATTGATCATCATGGCGGTGCCCACGCCGCAATTCGGGTGGCAGCCGCAGGACAGCGCGCCCCACTGCGAGTCCGGCCCATGAACGAGGTCGGAGAAGCCCGCAAAGGTGGCCACAAAGGAGATGGGGAACCAGTCGCGCGTCGGCTCGACCTTGCCCACCTGCGCGCTCACGTCCTTGGCCAGATGCGAAAGCGTATAGCGCTGGCGCAGGCGGCGCTCCGGGGTAATGTCCTCATCGCGGCCGGTGAAGGAAACCGGCTGGAAGCTGACGAAAGCGATTTTCTTGGGGTTGTCCATCGCGAACTTGACGATGGCGCCGACCTGGTCGTTGTTCACGTTGTTCACGATGGTGACGACCAAAACGATCTCGATGCCGGCCTCGTGCATGTTCTCGATGGCGCGCAGCTTCACATCGAATAGGTTGCCGACCTGGCGGTGGCTGTTGGCGTCATTGCCGATGCCGTCGA
>JBGPGF010000153.1:0-7484 GCA_041483755.1 Terriglobia bacterium
GCGCCCGCGCGAACCTCCCAGCTCGATCGGCTTGCCGGTCACAACCGCCGTGGTCGCCTGGCGGGCGTGCATCGAGTAGGTGTCCATTACCCAGGCCATGGTTTGTTCGTTGGTGCCGACGTCCGGCGCGGGAATGTCGCGCTCGGGCCCCAGCCAATCGCTCAACTCCGCGGTGTAGCGCCGCGTGAGCCGCTCCAGCTCGCCCCGCGTCATCTTTTGCGGGTCGCAGATGACGCCGCCCTTGGCGCCGCCGAAGGGGATATTGACGACGGCACACTTCCAAGTCATCCAGCTGGCCAGGGCGCGAACTTCATCCAGCGTGACATCCGGAGCATAACGGATGCCGCCCTTTCCCGGTCCTCGCACGGCGGAATGCAGCACGCGATAGCCGATGAAAACCTCAAGTTGTCCGCTGTCCAGTCCGATCGGAATGTAGAGCGTGATTTCCTTGCTGGGATATTTCAGATACCGGTAAACGCCTTGTTCAAGGCCCAGTTTCTGCGCGGCCACCTCAAAACGCGCTTCTGCATTCTGGTAGACATTCATCTCTTCCGGTGTGGGCGGCTGCGGCATGCGGCGATCTCCTCTGGCCCTGCCGGGCGGACCGCGTCCGCAGGTCGTCAGGGCGATGGGGGCCAAAAGAGGCGAGGCGTGGGGAATTTATCCCAGGAAGACCCTGCCAGATGGCCGGGTCGCCAGTATACGGACCAGCTGTAAAGCCTGCAAGCGGGGGACGCAGCGAATGGGGCGCATGCGCCAACCGGCAGGGCATACCTCCGCCCTCGCGGAGGCATGCCGAGCAGGAATCTCAACGAAACTACTGGAGGCGGAACCGGAGCGTCACGCTTACGTGCATCTCGGTGGGTTTGCCGTCCAGCATGGCCGGCGCGTATTTCCATTTGCTGAGGGCGTCCTTGGCGGCCTGGTGGAGCAACATCGGGCCAGAGAGGACTTTCACTTTACCCACTTTGCCGTCTGGGCCAATCTCCGCATCCACCACCACATCACCGGAAACATTCTGGCTCCTCGCCAGCGAGGGATAGATCGGAACCACCGTGGAGATCACGTGGGCAGGTTTGAATTCGCCGCCAGCCGCCGATTCCGGCTTCGGCGCCACCGGCGCCGCCGGGTGAGAGGACAGGAACGAATTAGCGGCCGGGTCCCCGGCAATCGGGGCGCCTTCTAGGTTTCCAGAGAGGCCTGCATCGGAATCCGAACTTGCTGCGGAAACCACCTTATGGGCGGCGATCGGAGCCGACAATCGAAGCTTGGGTAGCTGCGCCTTTTTGGAAGCAGGCGGCTCCTTTCCACTGATCGCGCTTGTGGATTTCGGCGAAGGCGCTGCACTCTCGCGCGAAATCACGGCAGCCGGTTGGCTGTTGTTCGGGTAGCCTGCGGCAGAAGCGTTCGAACCTACTGCGGAGTTTGCGCCCGCTACGGTGCCGGCGCTTGCCGGTGTGCTAGCCAGAGGCGCCGGCGGCGCGGCCGGGAGGGATGCAGGGACCAGAGTGGATGCCGGGTATACGGCAGCCACATGGCCCGGCGCGCTTGCTTTCCCGCGGAAATACAAAAAGCCGCCACTAACGGCGGCGAGCAAGAGAACCGCGGCAATCGCGCCATAGGCGAGCCCGCGTCCAATATGCTTTTCTGCGGCCGGCTTGGACGTTTTCCTCTCCGCCGATGGCGCCGGGAAGTAGGTTTCCAGATACGGAGTTTCGTGAGCAACCGGGACAACGGCGGGCTCCGCCTCATGGGAAAAGTGCTTTTCCTCGGTGACGGCAGGCTCGCGGCGCACCGGGGTTGCGGAGCCGCTTCGCGTCGGGTCGAACCAAGAAGGGACAGGGATCCCTTCTTCCTCAAGTCTTACGGAGAAGCTACGCGCCTCGGCGGGTTTTGGCTGCGCGGCCGGCGGAATCGCTGGCAGCGATTGGGAGGATTCCGTCTCCTCCTGATGCACGGGCGCAATTTTCTCCGTCACGCGGGGAGAGGGAACGGCTGCGACGGGCTCAAGCAGCGCAGGGGCCTCAGAATTCACTTCCACCGGCGGAGCGGAAGGCACGGCCAAAGCTGGGGCCGGGAAAACGATCACGGGCTGCGGCTTTGAAGAAGAGGCCGCGGGAGCGGCTTCGCTGACTGGTGCGTCCATTTTCACCGCCGGAACGGCGGGCTTCACATCCGAGGCTCGCTGCAGATTCGAAACCGACACGCTGGCGGCCGGGTCGGGCCCCAGCACATGTTGCTCTTCGCGCGCGCGCGAAACGCTCGCGGCTGGTGTGCTCTGTGAGCCGATCGGGTCACCCGGAAAACGCATGCCCCAGAATCCAACGACCGGCTCAGTGAACTCGATTTCAATGTAGCCGTTCACGTTCTTGTAGTTCCTGGACTTGACGACCTGGCAGACCGTTTCTTTCTTGGTGCGCTCATTGGTCAGGAAAAGCAGTTGCCCGGGATTGAGCGCCACGGAGAGACGCAGCACCGCTCCTCTGGCAAAAACAATCACGCTGCTGGTGGTTTCCGTGAAGGGTTCGCGCTTGTTCGTGCCCGCCTGCGTGCGCACCCCGTTGACCGTTACGGGTACCTCGAGGCAGACCGGCTGAGGACGTCCGGACTCCTCGGCGCGCGACGCCAGTGTGGAGCGCACTGCGGTCGGAGCGGCGGTTCCAGCTCCCTGCGGGGAATTGGCAACGACTTCGTCTTTCAGTGTTTGTGGCATGATTTCTCGCAAGCGCAGCGTTTCAGCACGACCGCGCAGGATGGGCCCTCAGAACACTCCAATTCTCGTCCCGCTCTGGAACAGGACCTATAGTACGCACGTACTATTAGGGAAACACCGCGGTTCTAGGAAGGAAAAAAGAGGAAATGCGGCAAGCATCTCTGTTGCTTTAGTTGCGAACGTATGGCGAGCGCGCCTCCCGCAAGCAACGGCGAGACGTAGTTCACGGAGTCTTGAATTGGGCGTCGATTTCCACCTGATAGCCGCTGGCCAGCCTGTTCGTTTCATTGGCCATGCCCACCACGGCGATTAATTCCTTGAACATGGCGTCGCTCATGCCTCGTTTGCGCGCCGATACCGTATGCGAAGCGATGCAGTAATCGCACTGATTGGTCACGCTGACGGCCACATAAATGAGTTCCTTGGTCAGTGCATCGAGCGCGCCGGCCTCCATCACCTGCTTGATGCTTTCCCAGGTGCGCCGGAGCGTTGCCGGGTCCTGCGCAATCGCTTTCCAGAAATGATTGATCCAGTCCGTCTTCCGCGTGGCCATGATGTCGTCATACACGGCCCGCACTTCCGGGCTGGCATCCTTGTATTCAATGAGTCCTAGTGTCGCCATCGCCTCTTCTCCAGTCCCAGTGGCACAGACCTCCGCCACATCGCGCGGTTCATGCGCGATGAATTCATTCTGTGCGCCTTCCCACGAGCATCACGCACTGCGGCAACGGCAGGTTGTCAGCGAGCCGAATGCCCGTGAATGAATTCGTCGAGCAGAAGCTGCGCCAGGCGCTGCGCATTGTGGCGGATCACCCCGTGCTCTTCCAGCAGGTTATCGAGCACCACGCGCACGCCAAGTTTTTGCAGTTCAGCCAGGTCCACCGTGACCTGCTCGGCGCCCTCGGCGCGGTAGCGCCGCGCCACCTCCGGCGAAACGGGCCGGCGGTTGGCGACCACCCAATCCACCATCTCATCGCAAGTGTGCCGCTGGATGGCGCGGACGTGGTCGGCCACGTCGTAAGCGGGCGTCTCGCCGGGCTGCGTCATCAGGTTGGCGATATAGACGCGCGTGGCGCGCGAGGCAGCGATGGCCGCGGCCAGCTCCGGAATCAGAAGATTGGGCAGGACGCTGGTGTACAGCGATCCGGGTCCGAGGAGGATCAAGTCGGCCGCGGCGACGGCCTCCAGCGCGTCCGGGAGCGGGCGCACGCGGCGCGGCACAAGCGCCAATCGCCGGATGCGCGAACGGCTCCGCGTGATGCGCGTCTCGCCGGTGACGCGGCGGCCGTTCTCGAGCACCGCTTCGAGTTGCACGTTGGCGAGCGTGGAGGGAAAAATTCGCCCATGGATGGCGAGGACTTTGCTGCTTACGCGAACGGCCTCGGCAAAATCGCCGGTAACGTGCGAGAGCGCCGTAAGAAAAAGATTGCCGAAGCTGTGCCCGCGCAGGCCGCGCCCGGCATGAAACCGGTATTGAAACAGCCGGCTGAGCAGCGCCTCGTCATCGGAGAGCGCCACCATGCAGTTGCGGATGTCGCCGGGAGGCAGAATGCTGTAATCGCGCCGCAAGCGCCCGGAGCTGCCGCCGTCGTCGGTAACCGTAACGATTGCGGCGATGTCCGCGATGGGCCTTTTGGCGGGCGAGTGCTCCCCGCGACCCGGCCCGGGCGAAAGATACTCTTTCAATCCGCGGAGAAGCGTCGAGAGCCCCGTGCCGCCTCCCAGCGCCACGATGCGCACTCCACGCCTGCTATGTCTCGTGCTGCTTCTCTTTTTCAATTGAATTCAATCGCTGCATGCAGGACGAGTTGACCGCTCTGCGGTCACAAGTGCGAAGAGTTGGTTTCGTCCCGCGCGTCGCAGCCGGGGAAGTTGACCGCTTCGCGGTCACCCTGGATGATGATACCGCTTAACCGGCCGTGCCGTCCTTCTCCGGGTAGAGCATTTCCGTGAAGCGGGGATCCTCCTGAAGGAAGGCAAAATCCTCGTCGTTGCGCGCGTGGTAGCGATTTTCCGGGCGAAGTTGGATCGCCACTTTCAAATTCTCCATCGCCGATTCGGCCTCGCCGGTCAGGCAATCGAGAGCAGCCAGCGCATAAAAAATATAGTCGGACTTGGGCGCCAGCTTCTTCGCCTTCTGCAACGATTCGCGCGCCTCGTCCCAGCGGCCCAGGTTCATCATCGCCACGCCGCGCTGATAATGTTCTTCGGGCGAGCGCGGATTCTGTTCCGCCGAAGGCCTCATGCGCGCTTCCACGATGCGCAGATTCATCTTCGCGCGATCCGCAAGTTCCTTGCTCGGTCCTTCCAGAACTTTCTGAAGTTCCTGCCGCGCGCGGCTCAGTTTCTGCTGCTGAAAAAGGACCACCGCCTCTTCATACCTCTTAAGCTGTTCCTGAACGCGCGGGTCCACCAGCTCGACGCCGCCGCGCTGCGGAGGCGGTGGCGGCGCTAAATTCTTCTTTTTGTGTGACTTAGAAGTGCCGCGTTCCGAGCTAAGAGACCGGCCTGCTGCGCTCGAGGAGGGCTTCCGCGCTTTCGCCATACGCGAAATCCTAACAGAGGTGTCAAGTGCCGTCAAACCGCCCCGAAATTGCGTCGTGGGTCGGTTTCCGGGTAGCGCGTTTACCGGGACTTAGCTAGCTTAGTTCGCTCTCTGCTTTACCGCAGTGGCCAGCCCTTTCGCAGGACGTACTCGTCCACAAGCTTCGAAAACCATTTGAAGGTCAGACCCACGGCTCCGAACGTGATACCGAACAGTCCAGTCAAGAAACGAGAAATCAGAGCGTGTGGCCACGTCATCCACACGGGAAACCAGGTGATGAATACTGCAAACAAGACGAGCAGGAAAACTAAAACCCATCGCCTCGGACGTGCTTCGGGATTGAGTTGGTGATACAGCTTGCCACGGTGAAGAATGATGATGGAAAGTACGATCGCAGAGATACCCAATCCGACCAAGAGACTTAGAACGATGATTGTCCCAGTGCGCGAGAGCATTGCCCTCTATCTCACAGCAGAACCACCACATTTGTCCAACCCAAAATAAGGCGGCTCTCCAGCAGGTTGCTGAAAAAAGGGGCTCGCGCCGTCATTCCGAGCGAAGCGAGGAATCTCTCTTGAATGAAAATCCAAGAAAAAAGGAGATTTCCCGTCGCTCCACTTCTCGGAATGACCGGCGCAAGGATTTCCCACCATGCTGCTAAATCCTGCGTAGTCGGGTAATCGGAAACTGGCCCACCTCTCGAAATTGACGCGATTCCCAGGCAGGTCTTTTCGGATTGCCCAGCAACTAAATCCGTTCGACGCGCACCCGCACATTGTAATCCGGCTCATGGCTGGCCGGATCGAGTCGCATGGTCAGCAGAACATTTGCTTCCGGCCAGTGCGCCTGCAGCGTTCCCCGCGCGACCGGCGCAATCTTCGCGCGGCCTTCCATGGATCCCGCAGGAGAGGTAAGCCGGATTCGCGCGCCATCTTCCACGCCGAGCTGCGCTGCATCCTGTGCCGCGATCAAAATATCTTCCCGGCGGCTCCCCGTGAGCGGATCGGTGTCGGCCCAGACCATGCTGTTGAATTGTTTGCCGCGGCGCGTGGTGAGATAGAAAAAAGCATCCCCGTCCGCCGCCTCTTCACCGGAATGCAGCCGAGGAAGCTCCAGCGCCGTGAACCGCGCGCGTCCGCCGGGCAAATTGGCGCAAACTCCGCCCGCGCACAGCAGCGCCCCGCCGTATTGCACGGACTCGCCTTCCGCGTGCAATTCGCCGATCCCCTGATACAGCGGCATCGTCCGTTCCATTTCCGCGCGCAGTTCCGATGCATCCGTCACGCGGGCCAGGTGCGCCTCTTCGGGTCCCAGCGCCTCCGCCGCTATCTGGAGAAAAATCTCGTATTCGGCGCGCGCTTCTCCGACGCGTGGCCCGCGAATTTTCGGCGAAAGGCGGATGCGGCGTTCCGTGCTCGTCAGCGTGCCGCCGCCCGGCTGTTCGTAGCGCGTCTGCGCAGGCAGCAAAATAACGACCCCGCCGCCATCTTCCCCGCCGTTCGCATCTGCCGCGGGCGGATCCACGAACATTGAACTGTTGAGGAACAAATCCTGATGGATGCGGCAGGGCACGCGTGACAACGCGGCGTTGATCCGCGCGGGCTCCGGCATCGTTTCCAGAAAATTGCCGCCGGCAATATAGAAAACGTCCAGCGCCCCCTGCTCGGCTGCCTCCAGCATTTCCGGCGCGCTCATCCCCGGCCACTCCGGAATCGGCCGGCCCCAAAACTCCGAGAACCGCCGCGCATTCTCCGCATTCACCGGCGCATTGCCAGGAAACACGTTGGGCACGGAGCCGCACTCCGCCGCGCCCTGCACGCCGCTGTGGCCGCGAATCGGCACAAGCCCGGCGTTCGAACGGCCCAGCATCCCTCGCGCCAGCGCCACGTTCACCACCGCCTGCACGTTCTGCACGCCGAAAACGTGCTGCGTGAGTCCCATGCTCCAGATGAACACGGCGTTTTTCGCCGCCGCGTACTCCGCGGCAAAACGCTGCATCACTTCGCGATTCACGCCGGCGCTTCTCTCGAGTTCCTCCCATCTCTGCCGCTCGACCGTCGCGCGCAGCTCTTCCCAGCCGCTGGTGTGCGCGGCAATGAACGCGTGGTCCAGCGCATCGCGCGCGATCAGGTTTTTCAGCACGCCATTCAAGAATGCCACGTCCCCGCCGACCTTCACGGGATAGAAATCGTCCGCCAGACGCGTTCCGAATAGCGCGCTCTTTAC
>JBGPGF010000154.1:0-7459 GCA_041483755.1 Terriglobia bacterium
ACACGGTGTCCATGCGCTCGAAGGAAAAGGCCCACGATTACCGCTACTTCCCCGAGCCGGACCTGCTTCCCGTGCACGTCAGCGCCGAGTGGCGCGAAGCGATTCGCGCCGCCATGCCGGAGCTGCCGGACGCCAAGCGCGAACGCCTCATCTCTTATGGCATAACGCCCTACGACGTCGAGCTCCTCGCCGCGACCCGAACCATAAGCCAATATTTTGAAGACGTTGTAGCAGCTGGCGCTCAAGGCAAAGCCGCTTCCAACTGGATCCTTAATGAACTTATTGGGCTGCTGAACGATAGAAAGAAGCCGTTTGACGATAGCCCTTCTCCTGCGGCGCTGGCGGAGCTCCTAAAGATGATCGAGTCGAAGCAGATTACTGCCGGTATCGCCAAAAAAGTCTTCGCCACGATGTTCGACACCGGACGCACCCCGGCCGAGATTGTCGCCGACGAAGGCTTGGGGCAGAAGGTGGATACTTCCGCTGTCGAGCAGGCCGCGCGCGAAGTCATCGAGAAGAATGCCGACAACGTCGCCAAATACCGCGCCGGAAACGAAGGCGTTTTCAAGTTTTTCGTCGGCCAGGTCATGCGCGCCACGCGCGGCCAAGCCGATCCTCAGCTCGTCAACGACATCGTGAAGAGGCTCCTCGCGAGTTCCTCATGAGCCTGCTGGAAAGTTTTCTGCCATCCATCGCCGGGAAAACTCGCGACTGGATTGTTGCCCAGCGCGCCGCGAATGTCGGCGATGCACGTCCGCTCACGAACGATGAACGTTCACGTTTTTCTGATTATTTCGGCGCCGAAGCTCTCTCCGCCGCGCGCATCAAGCACATCGAGCGCATCGAGAATCCGCCGTTTTTCGCCAGCGTCGTCCAACAAGCCGCCTTTTTCGGCATCCATATCCAGTTTGATTTCGGCAGCGCCGCGGGAATCACGTTTGAAGACTGCATCCTGGTCAAGGATGTGGGACCACCCATTGATCTGCTCTTCCACGAAATGGTTCACGTCGAACAGTATCGCCAGCTTGGCGCGGAGAAATTTGCGCTCGCGTACGTTCAGGGGATGGTCACGGCAAAATTCATCTATGAACAGATTCCGCTCGAAGCCGTGGCGTTCGAGATGACTGCTCGATTCACGTCCGGCAAGACGTTTTCCGTGACGGACGAACTTTCTTCCTGGCTGCGTGCAAAAGCTTATCTCTAAATCGGAGGGACACTCACATGTTAAACGTCGGTGACAAAGCTCCCGACTTCCGCCTCAAAACGGATGAAGGGAAAGAGGTCTCGCTTTCCGATTTCCGCGGCAAGCGCGTCCTGCTGTATTTTTATCCCAAGGCGAATACCCCGGGATGCACGCAGGAGTCGTGCGAATTTCGGGATCTGCGCACGAATTTTTCCCGGCAGGATGTGGTCATTCTGGGAATAAGCGCAGATTCCGTCGAGGCGCAAGCAAAATTCAAGGCCAAGCAGAAACTCAATTTCACTTTGCTAAGCGATCCGGAATTTGAAGCGATCGAGGCGTACGGCGCGCGGCGGATGAAGAAATTCCTTGGGAGGTCTTTTCTGGGCATCGTGCGCAGCTCGGTGCTCATCGGCGCGGACGGCAAGATCGAACGCTTTTGGCATACGGCCAGCGCCAAGGGCCACGCCGCGGAAGTCCTCGAGGCCGCGTCAGAGAAGTGAGCACGCGACCGACTTTGCCCGGGAGAGTATCAGACAAATGCGAAGGGCGGCCGTGTGGCCGCCCTTCGTTTTCGGATGGATTGAAATTTACTTGATGGAGACGGGCGCCTGCGTGGTGAAGACCAGCCGCGTCTCCGCCGGGAATTCCACTTCCTTCTTGCCCGTCGCTGCCGCACCGGCTGTTCCCGCCCCGGCGCCGGCCAATGCGCCGATCGCCGCGCCTTTGCCGCCACCGGCCAGCGCGCCAATGATGGCGCCTCCAGCCGCGCCGCCGCCGATGAACGCGGTGTCACGCTTGCCCTTCGAGCCTTGCGTTTTTCCGGCCGAGCTTGTCGCAATCGTATATTTCTGGCCATTCACGGTCACCGAACGCAGCCGCAGCCACAACTTCGCCGGAGTCGAAAGCCGCCCCGAGGGCTGCACGCTGCTCACGCTGAGACGCACCGGGGAGCCCTTGGGAATAATCACTTTTCCGTTGGACACAACGTCTTTTGCGACCGTGCCGGTCACGAGCTGGCCCGCCTTGGCATCTTTCGAATTCACGGACTGGTCAGTGGTCACGCTAATGGCTGTGCCGGTCGGAACCGTTCCAGAGGCGCTGATGAGCGCGGGAAGGGCCAGGCACAGAATAAGTACTGCGGAACAAACGCGAATCATTTTCATGTTGTTATCCTCACTGGGAAGTATGGGGCTGTCTAGAAACTGTAGCAGAATGGAAAAAGAACCAGGCAAAATGTGTCTTACAGACTCGCGCAGAAGTTACCATCTCCGCCGACGGCGGGTTCGATGAACAGATTGTCAATCAACCGCGTCGAGCCGAAAAATACGGCGAGGGCCGCATAGCAGGCGCGGCGGATGTGGGTCCCTGGTTGGAACGTTTCCGCGTCCATGATTTCGGCATAGTCCACTGTGGCGAGCGGCTCGGCTTCCAGCGTTCGCCGCAGCGTCGCCTGCAATTGCAGCGCATCGCGCGCACCGGCTTCGATCTCATGTTTCACTGCTGAAAGTGCGCGGTGCAGTACAGTCGCCGCACGCCGCTCGTCTGGTTTCAGGTATGCATTACGCGACGACAGGGCCAAGCCATCCGCCTCGCGGACAATTGGGCAGACCACAATCTGTGTGTCGAGATTCAGGTCGCGAACCATTTGCGTGATGATGCGCGCCTGCTGGGCGTCTTTGCGGCCGAAATATGCGAAGTGCGGTTGCACGATTTCCAACAGTTTTAGCACTACGGTGGTCACGCCACGAAAGTGCCCTGGCCGCGAGCGCCCTTCGAGCCTTTCACTCAACCCTTCCACGTTCACGTACGTGCGGAAGCCGCTCGGATATATCTCGGCGGCGTCGGGAACAAACACGCTACCCACCCCAGCCGCGTTGAGTTTCTCCAGGTCGGCATCGAGCGCCCGCGGATATTTCGCGAGGTCTTCCTTCGGTCCGAACTGCGTGGGGTTGACAAAGATCGAGGCGATCACGGGCTGGCACTCTTGCCGCGCTCGCCGGATCAGAGAAAGATGACCTTCATGAAGAGCGCCCATCGTCGGTACGAAGCCGATGACGCGGCCTTCGGCACGCGCCTGTCGCGCCGCCTCTTTCATCCAGCGAATTGTTTGAATCGTGTCCACGGGAAGGGGAGTTGCGCCGATTATGCGCCGGCTGCGATTTCAGTCAATGATGCGGATCGTCTTTCGTTCGTTCGACGTCCGCGAACCATGATACGACTCGGCATCGGAGGGGAAGTGCCCTTCACGCACGTCCCGGCAAAATTCTTTCGCGGCTTGCGTGATGATTTCGCCGAGGTTTGCATACTGCCTCGCAAACTTCGGCGTGGGGCCAAACGTCAGCCCCACCAAATCGTGCAGCACCAGCACTTGGCCGTCGCAGTCCGGGCCGGCGCCGATGCCGATTGTCGGAATGCGCAGCTCGGCCGTAATCTGCGCGGCCAGCTCGCGCGGGATGCCTTCAAGCACCACGGCGAACGCGCCCGCGGCTTCCGTGGCATGCGCGTCGCGCCGCACCTGCTCGGCCGCTTCCGGCGTCTTGCCCTGCACGCGAAAGCCGCCCATGGCGTTGCGCGATTGCGGCGTCAGGCCAACGTGGCCCATGACTGGAATTTCCGCTTCCACCAGGCGGGCGATCAACTCGATGCGCCGCTCGCCGCCCTCGACTTTCACCGCTTCCGCGCCGGCTTCTTTCACGAAACGCACCGCGTTGCGCAGCGATTCCGCCATATCCGTGTGATAGCTGCCGTAGGGCATGTCGGCGACCACGAGCGCACGGCGCGCGCCGCGCCGCACCGCCCGCGTGTGATGAAGCATCTCCTCGATGGTCACCGGCAGCGTGCTCTCGTAACCGAGCACGACCATGCCGAGCGAGTCGCCCACCAGGAGCACGTCCACGCCGGCTTCATCCAGCAAACGCGCCGTGGGATAGTCGTACGCCGTCAGGCAGGTGATCTTGCTTCGGTTTGTATTGGGGATTGCGGAACCTGACTTGCGGTTCAGAATGTCGGGCACGGTAATTTTTCCGCCGTTGCCCGCATCGGGAGTAGCGCTCATGGGTGCCTCCGGTGCCGCTCCCGTTGGCCGGGATGCAGCCCTGACCCAAGTACGCTATTAGTTTAGCAAGCTGTGACTGAGATTTCCATTGAATGTGTTGTGTGGTTGTAGGTCAGTCTCCGATGAGCGCGTTACAGGTCCAACTGAGCCCAAAGTGGCGCACTTTGGTTGCTCTTCCTATTGAGTGACAACGGGGTTCGCTTCTAATCTTGCTGCGTCGCTAGCACTAAGTTTCCCTCGGGCCACCATGTCTTCCAAGATCTTGTTGCGGCGCTGCAAAGCCCTCTCAGGATGCTTGTAGGGTGAGAAGTAGTCTGGTGCGCGGAGTAGTCCTGCTATCAGGGCAGCCTCCTCCGTGCTCAAAGTGTCGGGCTCCTTGTGGAAAAACTCTTCGGAAGCCCTCTCGACACCAGTCACTCCCGTACCGAAATACGCTCGGTTTGCATAGATGGTGAATAATTGTTGTTCGGAAAAATACCTTCGGATGTGCCAACTCAACCGAAATGCATTCAAGTGGTACTTCCCCATTCCTCCAGAGTGATTGCACATCAGCGTGCGTGCAATTTGGTCTGACAGCGACTGCGCAGGTTCTGCCGTGGCGAGGGCATCCTGCAATGGCTTACCAATCCGGTTGAAGGGAATAGACGTTGAGGGGCTGGCGAGACAAGAATCCGAGACTACAGATTGAGCACTCGGCGCGAACTGAGATAGTTGGCCGAAGTCAGGCAAATCCCCCGTGTAGACAAACAACCAACCACAAACTCCGACTACCGCAAGCAAAACTAAACCCGCCATTGCGATCGATATTTTATACAGAAGTTTCATACGCCAATATTCGCACGCCGCCTTTCTCTTTATTTTTCCATTGTTGCTAAGGGAGCGGATTTGCTATCTCCTGGTTAGTCGGGATGTCGAAAACTCACTCACTACTCGATAGGTCAATGGCGCAGCGCGGCTGAAGCGGCGCGTCTTGTTCGGCGCGGGGACGGGCGCTTCTTTGCGCGCAAGGCGGCGCGCGTGGAGCGGACCTCGAAGCGTACGCCTTCGGCGTGCTGCAAATAGGCGACAATCCCAAACAGATTGCTGGCGGTGGGATTTCCGTTCGGGCCCAACATCTGGTGAAGAGTCTTTACGTGGAGCTTGGTCTGGGCGGCCAGCTTGGGAAATCCAACCGTGGCATTGATGTAATCGCGCAACAGCTCTTTGCCGAGCGCCACATCGCCAGAGAGAAGGCTTTCCAGCGCATCGCTGAGAAGCCCTTTTCGGAAGGCGGGATCGCGCCTCACATCCGCCTGAACCGTTTCCCGGAAATCTCGCGTCAAAGCCATTGTTATTCCTCTTCTTTCTGCTGTTTTTTTCTCTGCTTGTAGTCTTCCCACCGGCCCAGTGCGAGGCGGATGTCGTTCTGCTGGCGCTGTTTCGTCCCACCGCCAAGAAGGATGACAATCCGCTCGCCGTCTTTTCCGAAATACACGCGGTAACCGGGGCCGAAATGGATCCTGCACTCATAAACGCCTGCCCCAACGCCCCGGACGCTCGAGAAGTTCCCGAGCCCTACGCGATAGAGAGCCGTTGTCACTTTCCGCCGGGCCTCCGGGTCCAGCTTGCCGCGCCACTCGCCGAACGGGCTGCGATCGTTCGCGTCGTGATATTCGCGGATTTCCATCATCCCATTGAAAGGTAACATATATTATACCATTGTCAAGGGCCACGAAGGGTCCGAGCCTGGGAGCGGCCCTTCCAGTGACCGCCGCAGCCCAGCCAGTAACGCACGGCGGAGAGGAAGGTCGCGTAGGCGTAGAAGAGCGCGGCCAGGGGCAGGAGCATTGCCCAAAGTGGAGAGAGGCGATAGAAGCGCGTGGTTGGGAGGAAGGAGATGGTCATGAGCAGCCATGCCGCGAGGGCCAGCGCCCGCACGAGCGCCATCGGCACAAACGCCACGGGCGCGAGGAGCAATGCCACGGGCGCGAGATAGGTGAGGAAGATTCCAACCAGGGTCCCCGCGAGCAGAAGCGACGAGTGGCGGAGCTTGGTGAAGGCGGTGCGCGCGATCATTTGCTGGATTTCGGCGTGGGTGTCAAAACCGCGGATGCTGCGGCTGGCGCGGGTCAGTCCGAGCCACGTGCGGCCGCCGCTGCGTTTCACCTTGCCGGCCAGAGCGCAGTCTTCGATCACTTCGGCGCGAATCGCGGAGAACCCGCCGATGCGTTCGAACGCATCGCGGCGCAGCAGGATGCAGCCGCCGGCTGCGCCGGCGGTTTTCGCGGCGGGATTGGCAATCCAGCGCGGCGGATAGAGCTTTAGAAAAAAGTACAGGAATGAGGGAATTAGAAAGCGTTCCGCGAGCGACGAACACCGCAGGAAGACCATCAGAGAAGCGAGATCGAGATGGTCGCGCTCCGCGCGGGCCACCAGGCGCCGCAAAGTGTTCGGCGCGTGAATGATGTCGGCATCGGTAAGCCAGTAGTAGAGGGGCTGCGCCTGTGCCGCACACGCGACGCCTTCGTTCATGGCCCAGACTTTGCCAGTCCAGGCATCGGGGAGCGGCGCGGCTTGGTGGATCGTTACGCGGGCCTCGCCGCCACGTTCTCGCGCCGCGTGCCGCGCAATCGCGGCGGTGCCGTCATCGCTGTGGTCGTCCACCAGCACGATCGAGAAAGCGCCGGGATAATCCTGCCCCAGTAACGATTCAATCGTCGCCCCGACCGTTGCCGCTTCATTTCGCGCCGGAACGATGGCGGCGACGCTCGGCCAATTCGGCGATTCGCGGCTGTCGCCGTCGGCGTCAAATCGCCAGACGCGCCAGTAGCCGCCTCGCGCCGCCACGAGATACACCCAAATCACGAGCGTGGCGAGCGCAAGAAGAAGGAATGCAGCCTGAAGGTGCGGTCCTTCCGGAGTCATGATTCTGTGGAGACGAAAATCACTGAGATGCTCATGGCTCAGGCATAATACCCTGAAGGAGTTGCCGCGTTGAGTGCGATTCTACTGCCTGCGATTGTGATTCTGCTCGTGATTGGAGCGCTGATTTACGTGTTCGGCAGAAAGGACCGTTACTCCGAAATGTCCGAGGAAGAGTATGAAGCCGAGGTCAAGGACGAGCAAAAATCCCTGCTCGGCGCGGGCATGGTCGGGCTGAATAAAGCATTGATGGGCGGGCAGATCGATCAGGTCATCGAGCAGAAGCAGCGCGTCGAAAAGGATGCCACGCCTTCGGGGGA
>JBGPGF010000155.1:0-7376 GCA_041483755.1 Terriglobia bacterium
GCCATTTCGGATGGTTTCTCATCGCGGCCATCGTAGCAGAAGGCGCAGGGATTGACGCAGCCATCTTGAATCAAGGGTTGCGTGAGATTCACATGCCAATCTCCCAGGCGGAAGAAAAGACGTACCAGGAGCGAATGCGCAGACAGAGAAGCGATAGGAAGCTTGGATATAGCGTCAGAGCAAACGGAAGGTCACTTCGATGGGTACAGAAACGGCCACGGGCTTGCCCTCGCGGCCATTCGCGGGCCTAAACCGCCACCCTTTGACGGCTTCGACGGCTTTTTCCTCAAGACCCATGCCCGGTCCCTTGCTGACGTGGATGTTGATGGCGCGGCCATCCGCCGTTATGATCACCATCAGCGTAACTGTGCCCTGATACTTCGCCTTGCGTGCTTCGTCGGAGTATTGCGGATCCGGGCAGTAGATGCAGGTAGGTACTCCCACCCCGTTGACACCAGCCTGAAACGCACCTCCGCCCGTGCCGCCTCCGGAGCCGGGGCCCAAGCCTCCACCTTCACCCGAGCCGATACCCCCGCCCTGGCCTGTGCCGATGCCACCGCCTCCACCGGGTCCGCCCGAGTAATTCACCGAGGCAGCGAGCGGATCGCCGTAATTTGAGAGCGACGGGTTGATAATCTTCAACTCTGGCGGGCCCAGCAGCGTCGGGTCCATGGCCAGCTTCGGATTCGGATTTTTGATGGTGGCCGAAGGCGGCGTGAACTGCGTCCACGCAAAGCGCGGCGCGCGCCCTTTCGTTGGCGGCAAAACGGAGCGATCGCCGCCGCCACCGCCGCCGCCGGCCTTCTTATTTCCTGCCGGGAGTTTCGAGGAGTAGGGTGAAAGGTCGATCGAAGTGACGTTTATGCCGGGCTTGGTACTGGCCTGGGTTTGTGGAACCACCCGAATCAAGAGCGGCACGAACAGAAGGGCGACGAACGCGCCGTGCATCGTGAACGAAATCACCTGCGTCCAGCCAAAGTTCTCGTCCTTGGACCAGATGTCTTTCACTTTGACGGGCTGGCTCGTTACTTTCAGCGGCGGCAATTTCGGCGGCGCGAAAAACTCCTTGATACGATGCCCAAAGCTGCCAAAGTTGGAGCCCCAATTAACTTCGAGGCGGCTGGAGCCCATGCCGGGGCGCACGGCCGGGGTGCTGCGGAAGAACTCCTTCAGGTTTTCGCCCAAGCCAGCGCCGAAACTCGTCCTGGTGAAGGGCGCGCCGGGCCTTGCAGGGCCCACCTTGGGCGGCCGCTCGGTGAGGAAGTCCTTCAGGTTGGCCCAGAAACTTTCCGTCATCAAATGCTTGGGTGGGCCAAACTTCGGCACCGCGGAAGCGGGTACGGGCCCGGAAATGGACGCTCGAGATGAAGACACCTGCGGCTTGCTCAAATCCGGCGGCAAAAGGTTGATGATAGGGTCCGGCACCAGTCGCACCTATGTAAGAAGACGCCCAAAACGGCTCTGCGGTATCCCGATTCCTATAGATTCGCCTGGGCTGGCCAAGGTTGCTTGCGCGAATCGGCTGACACCAGCTAACGAGTCATTGTAACATACGCGATTGCTCGGCCTGCGGATGTTTCCCCCTACTCAACTCCACAGGGGAGCCGCGCGCGGCAAGAGACGGAGACGAACGCTCGACGCATCCATGGCTGAACCTCTGGAACTGAAGAAGACACTCAACCTGCTCAAGACCGGCTTTCCCATGAAGGCGGGCCTGCCGCAAAACGAGCCGAAGCAGCTCGCTGCCTGGCAGGAGTCGCACCTTTACGAACGCATCCTGGAAGCGCGCAAAGACCGGCCACTGTTTGTCCTTCACGATGGGCCGCCCTATCCGACAGGAACAATTCATTTGGGGACGGGCCTGAACAAGATTCTGAAGGACATGATCGTCAAGTCCAAGAGCATGGCCGGCTTCCGCGCGCCGTACGTTCCGGGCTGGGATTGTCACGGCCTGCCCATCGAGACGCAGGTGGAAAAAGAGCTGGGCGGGAAGGGCAAAGTGCCTCCGGCGGAGTTTCGCCGCCGGTGCCGGGAGTTTGCTGCGCGCTACGTGGACCAGCACCGCCGCGATTTCAAACGCCTCGGCGTCTTTGGCCGCTGGGAAGACCCTTACCTCACCATGAGCAATGCGTACGAGGCCAAGATCGCCGAAACGTTTCTCGAGTTCATGGAGAAGGGCTACGTTTATCGCGGCCGCAAGCCGGTGTATTGGTGCATTTACGATTCGACGGCGCTGGCCGAGGCGGAGGTTGAGTACGAGGATCATTCCAGCCCTTCGATTTGGGTAAAGTTTGGCGTGGCGAGCGTGGGGAAAGGCGCGGCGGGAAAAATCGGCGCCGATGTTTCCGCCGTGATCTGGACGACCACGCCGTGGACGATTCCGCACAACCGCGCCCTGGCGTTTCATCCCGATTACGAGTATGCCGTCGTGGAAACAGAACGCGGCGCGTTGCTTCTCGCCGCGGATCGCGTTGCCGCTTTCCAGCAGGAGTGCGGACTGAAGGAAGCGCGTGTTCGCGCCACGTTCAAGGGCCGCGAATTTGAGGGCGCGAAATTCCAGCACCCGTTTGTGCCCATCGAGGTTCCGGGCGTGCTGGCCGATTACGTCACGCTCGATCAAGGCAGCGGGATCGTGCACACCGCGCCGGGCCACGGCGTCGAGGACTTTCAGACGGGACAGAAGTACGGCCTCGATGTCTATGCGCCGCTTGATGACCGCGGCGTTTACATCGAAGGATTGCCCGAATACAAAGGCAAGGACGTCTTCGCCGCGAACCCGATCATCGTCGAATTGCTGCGCAGCCGCGGGGCGCTGCTCTACGTCAGCAACTTTACGCACAGCTATCCGCATTGCTGGCGCTGCCACAAGCCGGTCATCTTTCGCGCCACGGAACAGTGGTTCATCAAGATGGACCAGGCCGCGCACGGCGAGGCCAAGACGCTTCGCGCCGAGGCGCTCGAAGCGGTTCATCGCGTGAAGTGGATTCCCGGTTGGGGCGAGGAACGCATTCACGAAATGATCGCCGGGCGGCCGGATTGGTGCGTCTCGCGGCAACGGTTCTGGGGAGTACCGATCATCGTGTTGTATTGCGAGGCATGCGGGAAGCAGTTCGAGGATTTCGCCGCGCTGCGCAACGTCGTGCGCTGGTTCGAAAAGGAAGGCGCGGACGCCTGGTACAGCCATTCCGCCGAGGAATTGCTGCCGCCTGGAACGAAATGCTCGTGCGGCGCAGCAAAGTGGCGCAAGGAAAACGATATTCTCGATGTGTGGTTCGACTCCGGCTCTTCGCACCTGGCCGTGCTCACAAGGCAGGGCGAATGGCCCGCCGACATGTACCTCGAAGGTCCCGATCAGTTTCGCGGCTGGTTCCACAGCTCGCTGCTCATCGGCGTTGGCGTGCGGGGCCAGGCTCCCTACAAGGGTGTGGTGACGCACGGCTGGACGCTCGACGAGCACGGCCGGCCCATGTCCAAGTCGCTCGGCAACACGATGGAACCGGGCGAAATCTGCGAAAAGTGGGGCGCGGACTTGCTGCGGCTATGGGTCGCGTCGGTGGACTATCAGTCGGACGTACGCATGTCCGAGGGGGTGATGACGCAGCTTTCCGAAGCGTACCGCAAAATTCGTAACACGTTCCGCTTCGCGCTCATTAATATCGGCGACTTCGATCCGAACCGCGACGCGGTGCCTTCTGAAAAGATGGAAGAGCTGGACCGCTGGATGCTCGAGCGCACCGCGGAGCTGGTGAAGAAGTGCCGCGAATGGTACGAGGGCTACGAATTCCACCGCGTCTATCATGCCATCCACGATTTCTGCGTCGTGGACCTCAGCGCTTTCTATTTCGACGTGCTAAAGGACCGCCTCTATACCCAATCGCCGCACAACCCCGCGCGCCGCTCAGCGCAGACGGCGATGTACAAGATCACGAACGCGCTCACACGGCTGATCGCTCCCATCCTTGCATTCACCGCCGAAGAACTCTGGAAATTTCTGCCTAAAGTGAAGAGCGATGCCGACAGCGTCCACATTGCCCTCTTCCCTGAACCCACAGAGCTAGCTAGTAGTCTCGGCGAGCAGAAATCGAGCGATTGGGCAGCCCTTCTTTTCGTGCGCGACAGCGTACTAGAAGCGCTTGAGAACTTGCGCAACACCAAGAAGGTTGGTAGTTCGCTGGAAGCAAAAGTCGTCCTCAATGCAGAAGGTAGATTCCTCGAGTTGTTCAGGCGATACGATGAATGGCTGCCATTTCTCTTTATCGTCTCCCAAGTCGAAGTAAGCGATCAGATTGGCCCACCAGAACCAGGGCGGGAGTTTTTGGCAGGGAATCGCTACCGGATAGAAGTCACACACGCCGACGGAACGAAGTGCGAGCGCTGCTGGAACTACTCGACGCACGTCGGTGAAAACAGGCGCTACCCGACCATCTGCGAGCGCTGCACTGAAGCGATCGCTGAAATCGAAAACGCACAGGCGGCTTCCTGATGCAACTTCCGGCTCGACTGCGCTGGCTCTGGCTGACGCTTGGCGTCGTCCTGGCCGACCGCGCGACGAAGGCCTGGTTCGAAACGCACACGACGGAGGATTATCGTTACGAGGTCGTCCGCCACTTCATTTATCTTGTACACACCCGCAATCCGGGGATTGCCTTCAGCATTTTGCACGATGCCTCCTCGCCGTGGGTGCGCATCGCGCTGATCGCCGGGTCGCTGGTGGTGATCGGCGCGCTGGCGTGGATGCTGGTGGCGGGGAAAAGCGGCGGGCGGCTCACCGGCGCGGGTCTGGCGCTATTACTCGGCGGCGCCGCGGGCAATCTTACCGACCGCGTGATTCACGGCGCCGTGACCGATTTTTTTGAAGTCTTGCTCGGCAGTTATCACTACCCCGCGTTCAACGTGGCGGATTCCGCCATCACGATAGGCGCAGCGCTCGTCGTGCTCGACGTTCTCTTCGCTCCGAAGCACGCCTCACAAGATAAGTAGTGGCGGACCTCGGTCCGCCCTTCTTGCTAGAATCACGCCGTGCCTCCACGGGACATTGCCCCCATGCATCCATTTGTTGTCGAGGCGGCGGACGCCGGCCAGCGGCTGGATCGCTACGTGGCGGCGCGCCTACCGGAATTGAGCCGCACGCGCGTTCAGGAGTTAATCGAAAGGGGCCTGCTTCGCGTGGACGGCCAGGCCACGAAGGGCTCGCATCGCCTCCGTGCCGGCGAGCGCATCGAAGTGGACGCACAGCCGCGCCCGCCGCTGCGCGCCGAGCCGGAAGCCATCCCGCTCGAGATCCTCTACGAAGACGATGACGTCTTGGTGGCGAACAAGCCCGCGGGGATGACCGTGCACGCCGGCGCGGGCCAGGCGCGCGGCACGCTCGTCAACGCGCTGCTCGGCCGCGGCCAGAATATCTCGCAAGGCGGCGGAATTCTGCGGCCCGGCATCGTGCATCGACTCGACAAGGAGACTTCCGGCGCGATCGTGGTGGCAAAAAACGACATGGCGCACGCACGCCTTGGCGAGGCTTTTCAACGCCGCGAAGTGAAGAAGACTTATCTCGCGCTGGTCGAGGGACGGCTAACCGAAGCGAGCGGGAGGATCGAGCTGGCCATTGCCCGCGACCCCAAGCGCCGCGTGCGCATGACAACCCGCAAGATAGGCTCACCAGCTCGCGCGGCCCGCACGGACTGGCGCGTGCTTGCCCATCTGGCAGGTTACACGCTGGTTGAGGTCCAACTCCACACGGGCCGCACGCATCAAATCCGCGTGCACTTCTCCGCCCTGCGGCACCCCGTTGTTGGCGATACCCTGTACGGTGCAAGCGCGACGCGCCCTGGAGCGCAGCCGCGCGGACGCGCGCAGCAGCCTTCGCTCCCGGCGCTGGAGCGGAATTTCCTGCACGCCGCCAGGCTGGGTTTCGCGCAACCGCGTACCGGGGTCTGGATCGAAGTCGCCGCGCCGCTGCCCGTGGAATTGCGCAACTACCTGCGGCGGCTTGCTGCCGCCACGGGCGAGGAACCCAGCCACATTGACGCTGCGCTCCGTGGCTACCTATAATCGTCAACGATGCGACGCGCACTGATTTCGCTTCTCGTACTTACTGCGATGCTCCTGCCCGGAGCGAGCTATCGCGCTCAGCAGGTCCAGCAGGCCCAGGAGCCCGCTCCGCCGAAGCCAGCGGCGCCGCAAAACGGCGCCCCCGAGCCCGCGCCACAGCCGACCGATCAGAAAATCATCAGCGTGGTCAACCTGGTGGATGTCCTCTTCACCGTCCTCAGCCACCGCAACAAGCTGGTCACGGATCTCGAGCAGAAGGACTTCAGGATCTCCGACGACGGCCGCCCCCAGGACATCCGCTGGTTCAGCCGCCAAACCGACTTGCCGCTGCGCATCGGCATGTTGCTGGACACCTCGAACAGCATCCGCAGCCGCATCCAGTTCGAACAGGATGCCGCGGTCGGTTTTCTCTTCAGCGTCTTACGGCATGGAAAAGATCAATCGTTCGTGATGACCTTCGACGACCAGCCCTACGTCGTACAGGACTTCACTGATGACGCCGGCAAGCTGCGCGATGAAATCATGAAGACGCACGCCGGCGGCGGCACGGCCGTGTACGACGCCATCTTCACCGCTTGCCGCGACCTGCTCAGTCATCCCCCGCGTCCGGCCGGAGACCGTCCCGACGTCGTCCGCCGCGTGATGATTCTCATCAGCGACGGCGACGATAATCTCTCGCAGCATACGAAGACCGAAGCCATCGAAATGGCCCAGCGAGCCAGCGTCGTCATTTACACCATCAGCACCAGCATGGAATGGGTCACGACCACGGACGAAACGGGATGCAAACAGACCGGCGCCTGCAAGTATCACCTCACGGAAGGTGACGAAAACCTGCAGCAGATTGCCGACGAAACCGGGGGGCGGGCTTTCTTCCCCTACCACGTGGACGACCTCGACCAGTCCTTCCAAGACATAGGGGACGAGTTGCGCAGCCAGTATTCGATTGCGTATGCCCCGGCGCACTACGTTGCCGACGGCAAGTACCACAAGATCAAGATCGAAGTGGCGGCGCGCAAGGGATTGCAAGTGCGCGCCCGCCGCGGCTACTTCGCCCGCAGCACCACCTTCGAGCCCGCCGCCAAACCCGCCGGGAATTAGATCTGCTTGGGAAGGGCGGCGGATTGCCGCCGCTTTGCCGCGCCCGCCGCTCCATCGGGTGAGAACTAGCTCTTCGGCGCGTAGTAGCCTTTGCGGGCCAGGACTTTGTAATCCTTGTTCGACGTCTCCACCTTGATCTTGCGGAATTTTCCGTCGTGAAGATTGTTGCTCGGGTAGTAGCCCAGCGTGTACTGGCTGCGCAGTTCCTCGGAGATTTGATCAAACGC
>JBGPGF010000156.1:0-7371 GCA_041483755.1 Terriglobia bacterium
CTCTCGCAATTGGATGACCTAGCCGCCCAGGTGCAGATCGTCAAGGGGGTCAAGGTGATTGCCGCCGAGGTCGAAAATGTGGACCGGGAAGGCCTTCGCCAGCTTGTGGATAGCCTGCGGCAGAAGCTAGGCTCCTGCGTGGTCGCTCTGGGCACCCCAATTGACGGCAAAGTGGCTCTCATTACAGGGGTTACAAAGGATTTGACGGCCAGGGTTCATGCCGGAAAACTCATCCAGGAACTGGCCAAAAAGGTAGGCGGAAGCGGGGGCGGCAGGCCCGATTTGGCAGAGGCTGGCGGAAAAGACACAGCTGCCCTAAAATTGGCCTTGCAGGCTATTCCCTCCCTCCTCGAGCCGTTGCTATAATTCGCCCAGTAGCGCCAGAAGCGTGTCCGGCTGGAGACACTTCAGTGTGTGGCCGAAGGGTGGTCACCTCTAGCCCGCGGGCATGGCTTGTACGGAGTCACGGAAGTCGAGTAGTTCTGCTTTTCCTTTGGGTCCGATGGTGCGTCGAACGGCATATACGGTGTGCATCCTGCTGGGAACGCTGGCTTTGTATGCAGAGCCGGTGAACGCCCAGATTGCCAAGGTCACCGACCAGGGCGGCCGGAGGTTGTTCATCAACGACAACCCCCCAATCGTCAAGTCGGCATCTATGCCGCCACGAGCAACCATCTACCTACCCGCTGAATCTTCTCTCACAGGTCGCGCACGCCCGGCCATGAACCTTGACCGGGACGGCGTGGACAAGATCGTTCGAGAAGCGGCGGATCGCCATCGCATGGACCCTGCACTGGTCCGCGCGGTGATCCAGACAGAGTCCGGCTGGAATCCGGGTGCCGTATCCCGCAAGGGAGCGGCAGGCCTGATGCAGCTCGGACCGGGAACAGCACAACGACTCGGAGTGGAAGACGTGTTCAACCCGCACCAGAATATCGACGCCGGGGTCAGGCACTTGAAACGGTTGCTGGATAGGTACAACGGCAACCTGGATTTGGCCCTTGCGGCGTACAATGCGGGTGAGGGTGCCGTGGATAAAGCTCACGGCATTCCGGCGTTCCGCGAAACGCGGAACTACGTCCAGAAAGTGCAGAATGCTTACTTCCGGCCTGGCTCCGGCCGCCTTGGCTCGTGGTGGTCCGCTTCGCGCCCCATCCGCAAGGAGACCGACGCGCAGGGCCGTGAAATCTTCACGAATGATTGAAGATGGCTGACGCGCGCGCTCGATTCCAACACGGCTTGCTATTCGCCGCGGCTCTAACCGCTGTGGTGATTTGTGTCCCCGCGCGGACCATCGCCGCAGGGACCACGACGACGAGCGCGGGCAAGCGCGAAGCCGCGCAGGCGCAGTTCGCGCGCGCCGAAGAGCAGCGCTCCGCGCTGAACAGCAGGGCGGCCGCGGATCACACGCTCGCCGAATACAAGCAAGTCGTCTCCGCCTACCGCCGCGTCGCGCTCATCACGCCGCGGTCTTCCGATGTCCCTGATTCGTTCATCGCCATCGCCGAGCTCTACACCGAGATGGGCGACCGCTTTGGCCGCAACTATTACCAGTCGGCCGTGGATTCCTATCAATTTCTGATCCATGAATATCCGGCCAATCGCGACTGCCCCGAAGCCATGCTGCGCGTTGCGCGCCTGCAGCGCGACCGCCTGGGCGATGCCGCGCTCGCGGCAAAAACCTACGAAGAGTTTCTGAGGGTTTACCGGCGCTCTCCGCGAAAGCGCGAGGCCCAGGAAGCGCTTGCCGAGCTTTCTCTCTTGCTGCACAGCGAATCGCCCGCGTCACCTGACTCGAACCGCGCAGGCGGCTCCACCGAGCAGATTCGAGCGGCCTCCGCCGAATCTTCGAGTGAAATTCCACGGGTCCAGCGCATCTCCACCGCCGCAACGCACAACTCCGCGCGCATCACCATCGAACTTGAGGACAAGGTGGACTACACGTCCGCGCGGATCAGCAATCCCGACCGCATCTTTTTCGATCTTCACGCGGCTCGCCTGACGCGCGAAATCGCCAGCGGCAATATTCATGTGGACGGCAACTTGGTCAAGGCCGTGCGCGTCGCCCAGAATCAGGCCGGTGTGGTTCGTATCGTCTTCGACGTCGCGGGTGTGAAGGACTACACGGCGTCGCTGCTCGGCAATCCGACACGTCTCCTGATCGACTTCTATGCCTCCGAGAAGGCGCTGCACGCAGCCCAGCAGACCGATTCTAACAATGACGGCGATCCGGAAGACCGCTCCGCCCCGGCCCAGACTGTCGGGAAGAAAGCCGTGGTCCAGCCTGTGGCGAAGAAAACCGGCGGTGACGCCGGGGAAGCTTCCGTCGCCCCCGCCGTTCGCCGTTCCGAGGCGGCGCCGGTTTCAAGAGGTTCGCTGGTGCGCAGCGGAAACTCCGGCGGAACGCGTCCGAAACCCGGCGCGCCGGCCTCCCAGCAGCCGACTCGCGACGGCCAGGCCACGCTCACCCGTGCCCTCGGATTGAAAATTGGCCGCATCGTGATTGATGCCGGCCATGGCGGGCACGACACGGGCACGATCGGTCCCACAGGGCTTATGGAAAAGGATTTGTGCCTCGATGTCGCTCTGCGCCTCGGCAATATCATCGAGCGAAAACTTCCCAGCGCCGAGGTCGTCTTCACGCGCTCGGATGATACTTTCATTCCACTCGAAGAGCGCACGTCCATCGCCAATAGCGCCAAGGCCGACCTGTTCCTCTCCATCCACGGCAATTCCAGCCGCGACCATGCCGCGCGGGGCGTCGAAACCTACTACCTCAACCTCAGAGGCTCTCCCGAAGCGATGGAAGTCGCCGCGCGCGAGAACTCCAATGGCGGGCAGTCCGTTCACGACCTGCAGGACCTGGTGCAGAAAATCGCTCGCAACGAAAAGATCGGGGAATCGCGGGAGTTTGCAGAGGACCTTCAGGATTCGCTGACCAAGCGCATTCTGGGCGCGAGCAGGAACGTAAAGGATCGCGGCGTGCGCAAAGCGCCGTTTGTCGTCCTCATCGGCGCGGACATGCCCTCGGTACTGGCCGAAATCTCGTTCCTGAGTAATCCGGCGGATGAGAAGCTCTTAAAGAAGCCCGAGTATCGCCAGAAGATCGCTGATGGCCTCTATCAGGGCGTGGTGAACTACCTCCAGAGCCTCAATAGCGTGACTCAGAATTTGCCTCCGCGGCTTCCCAGCGCAGGCCCATCCCATGCCGTCCCCGGCCCAACGGTAGCCTCTATTGAACAATCCCGGAACCGGCAGTAGCCTTCTGGCGTCTAATTAAAGACCAGGGATGCGCCGCCTAATTCTCTTCGTATGTGCCCTCGCTCTTCTGAGCGCGCCGCGCACCTCCGCCCAGCAACTTCTTCCCGACCATTTCGGCACTTGGACGGCCGAACGACCATCCGTCGTCATCTGGCCCAGGAACTCATCGTGGCCGTTAGATTTGCGGAAGGGGGATTTAGATTTACAGGAGAGAGATGATGAGCAAGTACTGGCAGAGAGTGGTGTTGTAGGAGTCGAGGAGCGCTTGTACAAGAAGGGAGGCCTCGAATTCGAGGTGAGGTTGTACCAGTTGCGCGATCCCAGCAGCGCATATGAATTGTATACATTTTATTTGGATCCGGCCATGACTCCGGCTCATGTCGGTCAGTCTTCGGCCTCGAATGAAGATGGCGTTGAAATCCTCGTCGGAAAATTCGCGATTAGGAGTTCATCCCCGAAGGGTGTGTCCCCTGATGATTTGCGCTCTCTGGTCGCGGCCCTCCAACCCAAAGCCGACCAAGCACCGCTGCCTCCGATTCCGGGCTATCTACCGGTGAATGGGCGCATCCCGGGCACGGAGCGCTATGCCCTGGGTCCCGCCGGCTTCCGTGCCGCGCTCGGCTCTCTCGATCGGGCCGCTCTCTCCCCGCTCGCCAGCGCAGTTGGATTTGATGCCGGCGCCGAAGCCATTTTCGCGCGCTACCGCAAGGGCTCAGGGGACGCCGTGGTTCTTCTGCTCGAATACCCGACTCCTCAACTAGCCGGGCGATTTCAGAAGCATATCGAGCAGGCGCTGACTTCGCTCCAGCAGCCCAATGAATCCGCCATTCGGCGCAAGGGTTCAGTTCTCTCCCTGGTCCTGCGACCTTCGTCGCACGATTATGCCGAGGCCTTGCTGGAGGACGTCCGCTATGAAACTCAGGTCACTTGGAATGAGTCCAGCACCACACTCACCGATCCGCCCTGGCCGGTCATGATCGTCAACACAATAGTGGGCACGGGCGTTTTCATGGTCGCTGCGATTGTTTTTGGGCTTGCGTTCGGCGGCGTGCGCGTCTTCACGAAGATCCTACTGCCCGGCAAGGTGTTCGATCGGCCCCAGCAGATGGAAATTCTCCAGCTCGGCATTGGCAGCAAGCCGATTGATTCCCGCGACTTCTATTCCGGCGTAGGCCGCTAGCTCGCAGGCCCGCAAGGTCAGCCACAAGCGCAAGTTGGAAGGACAGGAAGGATTCCCACGGCAGAGTTGAAAGATGGTAGGCCCGTGCGGACTCGAACCGCAGACCTCGTCCGTGTCAAGGACGCGCTCTAACCAACTGAGCTACGGGCCTAAGCTGACAAAGATTCTACCACGGTGCGGAGAGCTTTCTGCTGCCCGAGGGATTCCAATAATTTATCTCGCTGCGGCCAGGGCTGGACTGGCTTCTCGTTGCTCCCCGATCATTTTCAAGCGGAACTCGCGTTATACTTGGGTACATGAACGCCAAACAAAAGCTCATTCCCCGGCCGGGCCCGGATGAATACCCGCCCTATTGCGAAAAATACGTTGCGCTCATCACCGGGAACGACATCCTGGCAATTCTCGAAGACCACTGCCGGCAGATGGCCGTGCTGTTTGGCGGGCGCGGCGAACGCGACGGCGGTTTCCGCTACGCTCTGGAAAAGTGGACCGTGAAGGAAGTTCTGGGCCATGTCAGCGACACGGAGCGCGTCTTTGCTTATCGCGCCCTGCGTATCGCGCGCAACGACAAAACGCCCTTGGCCACCTTCGAGCAGGATGATTTCGTGCGCTACAGTCCCTGTGCCCGCGGCCGGCTCGCCGATTTGGTCGAAGAATTCACAATCGTCCGCAGGGCGACCCTCGCGCTGCTGCGCCCTTTGGACGAGGACGCCTGGCTCCGCCGCGGCACAGCCTCAGGATTCGAGGTGAGTGTGCGAGGCGTGGCGTACATGATCGCGGGGCACGAGCTGCATCACCGGCGCATCCTTGAGGAGCGCTACTTCCCAGCCATTCCCCGGGCGTAAGATCCGCTCGTGTTGCCTCGTCGCTAACCCGCCATTCTGCGATTGCATCCACACGATCAAATCACGGTGTCCCACGCCAGCGTGCGCCGCTGCTTGTTGCTCGCAAGGGCCAGCTCGAGAGCGCGCATCACATCGAGCGCCTGCCGCGGCGTTACAGCCAGCGGCGCACCGTGCTGCACCGCGTCACGAACGTTGGCGTAGAAACCCCGGTAGTCGCCCACCTCAGTCTTCACTTTCTGCACCGTGCCCGTCTCTCCGTTCGCCAGATGCAATGCCCCCCATTTCTCTTCGGGTTCTTCGCCCCACCCGGGCCCACCGAGTGCCTCGCCCCGCCGCAGGGGCTCCTCCTGCGGGTCCATCCCGTACTTGATGAAGGACCCCTTGGTGCCGTGCAGAAGAAAACGCGGCCGCTTGACGTACGCCAACATGCTCGAGCGCAACGCGACGGACATGCCGGGGTATTCCAAGCGCAGGTCGAATCCGTCATCCACTTCCGCCCGGTCCCGCTGCTGAAAGACATGGGCGGTGATCGCCTGCGGCGGCCCGAACAACCCAAACGCCTGATCGATCAGGTGCGGGCTGAGATCATAAAGGATGCCGCTGCCGGGCGAGGGAATTTCCCGCCACGCGTTCTGCTTGAACTGCGGGCGATAACGGTCGTAGTGGGATTCGTAGGCCACCAGGCGGCCCAGCGTGCAGGAATCGATCAGCTTTCGCACCGTGTGGAAGTCACCGTCCCAGCGGCGGTTTTGATAAACCGTGAGGAGGCGACGGTGGCGCTCCGCGAACTGAACCAGCTCGGCGGCTTCCTTGTAGGTGACGGTGAAAGGCTTATCCACAACGACGTCCCGTCCGGCGAGAAGACATTGCCGCGTGAGATCAAAGTGAGTGGGATTGGGCGTGGCCACGACGACGACGCGAATCTGCTCATCCGCGAGGAGTTCCTCAAGCGTCCGCGCGACGCGCACGTCGGGATGTTTCTGCTGCGCCAGCGAGCCACGGCGCTCGAGGATGCAGGCCAACTGCATCCCGGGAACCGCGCGGATTGTCGGCGCATGAAAAAACTGCCCGGCAAGGCCAAAACCGATGAGACCCACCTTCACCACGTTGCAACCTCCGGGGAACGCACAATCATTCTACTTCCGCGGAGAGCAGGTTGTCGCACAGAGTCATTTCTGCTTGTCCGGTCTTCATCTTGAATAAAGATTACGCCGCGGAAGCGGGCGGCTTCAGGTACTTCGTCAGGCGGGTCATTGCGGAGTCACCCTGCGACTCATACTCGACGCGGTCCACGCCTCCGGTGAGGAATGGATTTTTCTCTTCGCTGCCAAGCTTTTCCGCAAAACCGGCGAGCGCTTCCAGTCCAATCGCGGGGCCCGAGGAGCCACGATGCGCCAGTTCGACTGCGATACGGTCCGCGTAGCGCAGGATCGCGACACTCAATGGCATGGATTCGTCTTTCACCTGGCCGAATGCTTCGCGGCAGGCACTGGCCGTCGCAGAGCGCAGGCTGGAAACCGGGGCATCACCCAGTCCCGCCTCCGTAGCTAGATAGCCGACCGCCCCAGTGACCGCGGCGATAAGGCGACCGTCGGCATCCAGACGAATCTCAACGCGGCTGGGTTCAGTGGTCACGGTGGTCCACGACGCGCACGTCGCACGCCTCCCGGCAATCCGGGCAATAATACTGGCCGTCCACGCACATTCGAATCGCGTGCTGCCCCTTGCAAATGTTGCAATACCTATCGCATTCGCAGGTTTCTTCGGGCTTGCTGCAGACGAAACAAACCACCGGTCCAGCCATAATGCCCTCCGCCGAAACTCTACCTGACACCGGCGCACCCTACAAGGCGGCCGTCGCCGTGATGACGCGTCTTACTTACGATGTTTCTTTGTGCCGATTTTTTTCTGGCGGGCGCTTCCTTGACGGTATTCAAGGTGCGTGTTACTTTCGCTATCTGCTCAGGCACGATGCATGAATTCTGTGACTTCTCCCACGGCGACGGAACTTCGGAAAACATCTTTGAACGCCGCCCATCGCCGGATGGGCGCCAAGATGGTTAATTTTGGCGGCTGGGATATGCC
>JBGPGF010000157.1:0-7343 GCA_041483755.1 Terriglobia bacterium
CTCGAAAAAATGAAGCGCACCGCCGCGAACGTCATTCCCGGCGCACCGCACGAAGTCCTCCTCGTCCTCGACGCCACTACCGGCCAGAACGGCCTCGCGCAGGCGCGTGAGTTCACCTCCGTTGTCGGCGTCACCGGCATCATCCTCACCAAGCTCGACGGCACGGCCAAGGGCGGCATTGTCGTCGCCATTGCGCGCGATCTCGGCCTGCCCATTCGTTTCATCGGCACCGGCGAACAGATCGGCGACCTCGTTCCCTTCGACGCCGAAACTTACGCCCAATCTCTTTTCGACTGAGACCATGACCGTGCCCGCCGAGGACATTCTCTACATGCACCGCGCCATCGCCCTCGCGCGCAAGAGCGCGGGCCTCGCCAGCCCCAATCCCATGGTGGGTTGCGTGATTGTTCGCGAAGGCGAAGTCATCGGCGAAGGCTTTCATCAATTCGAGTGGCGCGACCACGCCGAAATCGTCGCGCTAAAATCCGCCGGCGAGAACGCGCGTGGCGCAACGCTCTACGTCAATCTCGAGCCCTGCTGCCACACCGGCCGCACCGGCCCCTGCACCGATGCCATCATCGCTGCGAGCATTCGCCGCGTCGTTGCCGCCATGCGCGACCCGAACCCCGCCGTCGCCGGCCGCGGATTCAAACAGTTGCGCGACGCCGGAATCGAGGTCGTCTCCGGCGTCCTGGAAGAGGAAGCGCAGCGCCTCAATGAACCCTTCGCCTGCTGGATTCGCACGAAAAGACCCTTCGTCACGCTCAAGTCCGCGCTGACGCTTGATGGCCAGCTTGCCCTGCCAAAAAAGCGCGGCGCAAAAAAATCCGCATGGATCACTTCCGAGGAATCCCGCGCTGAAGTTCACCGCATGCGCCACGCCTCCGACGCGCTCCTCACCGGCATCGGCACCGTCCTCGCGGACAATCCGCTTCTCACCGACCGTAGCGGCCTGCCTCGCCGCCGCTGTCTCCTGCGCGTCATTCTCGATTCGCGGCTGCGTCTGCCCCTTCCCTCGCGCATCGTCCACACCGCGGACGACGACTTGCTCGTCTTTACGCTCGCGCCGCTCAAATCCGTGAAGGCTCGGCGGCTTCAGTGCGCCGGCGTCGAAGTCTTCCAACTGCCCGGCCGCAGCGGCCGCTTCCGCCTCGATGCCGTACTCAAGGAACTCGGCCGCCGCGACATCCTCAGCGTCCTGCTCGAAGCCGGCTCCGAGCTGAACGCCTCTGCCCTCGCCGCCAGCATCGTCCACAAGCTCTTTTTGTTCTATGCTCCCAAGATCGCGGGGAAGATCGGTGTGCCCTTCGCGCGAACAAGCAAGTTCGCGCTTCCGCCGTTCCAGGACATTTGCTTCCACCGCTTCGGCCCTGACTTTGCTGTCGAAGGATACCTGCACGATGTTTACAGGAATCATTGAGCACACGGGAACGATTGATGCCCTCGACCTGCTCGCCGACGGCGGACGGCTGACCGTCCTCGCCCCGGACGTCGCGCCCTCGCTCGCCGTCGCCAACAGCATCGCCGTGAACGGCTGCTGCCTGACGGTCGTTTCGCGCACCGAGCGGCACTTTTCCGCAGATCTTTCCGGCGAGACGATTCGCCGCACGTCGTTTGGCGCAAAGGAAAGCGCGCTGAAGCGCGGCGCGCTCGTCAATCTCGAGCGCCCGCTCACGGCGGGCAAGGAATTTGGCGGCCATTTCGTGCAGGGCCACGTGGACGCCGTGGGCCGCATCGCGCACCTCAAACCCGAAGGAGAAAACTGGTGGTGGGGCGTGCGCGTCCCGGAAGAGCTGGCACGCTACATGGCCATGAAAGGCTCGATCGCCATTGACGGCATCAGCCTGACCATCGCCGGCTGGCGCGACGGCATCGTCGAGATCGCCGTCATCCCCTACACCTACGCGCAAACAAACCTGCGCACTCTCAAATCAGGCGACGCCGTCAACATCGAAGCCGACATGATGGCGAAATACCTCGATCAGCTCCTCGAAGCCCGCAGCGCGCCCGCGTCTCCGAACTCACGCCTCACCCAGGAGCGCCTCATCGCAGAGGGTTTCTAATTTCCACTTTCTAATTTCCAGTTTCCAGCTTCCCGCGCCTTGGCCCGCGCTCCGCGCGCGTACAATACCAGGCCCAGCGCAACTGCCACGACGCAGCCGCCCACCAGTTTCACCTCGAAAAGCAGCTTATTAGCGGTTTCGCCCGGCGGCACCATCGAAAAGAAGATGCTCGCCGCGGTCACCACAAACCCCAGCCCGCCGGCCAGCCATACGCCCAGCTTGCCGCCGGGAATCAACACGGCGTGCTCGTTCTCACCGCGATCCTTTCGCGCATGGAGCTTGATCACCGCGCCATACATGTACAGGAACGGAATGAAATAGAGGATCGTCGCCGCGCTGATCAGGACTTGATACGCGCCGTTCGCCGTCTCGCTGATCTGACTCAGCAGCAGCACCGCACCCGAAATCCCCGCCTGCACCAGGATCGCAATGTACGGCGTCTTCCAGCGCGGGTGAATCTTCCCGAAAGCGGCGGGCAGGTAGCGGTCCACGCCGACAATAAATGGCACGCGCGAAATTCCCGCCACCGTTGTGCCCACGCCGCCGGCATTGCCAAACGTGACCAGAAGCGCCGCGATCATTCCGATCGCCCCTATTTTCAGCACGCCGGACGCGACCGTCAGCGCCTGAAACACGCCGGACTTGGCATCCACTTGCGCGTCCTGCAGCAATCCGAGCAACGCCACGGTTCCCGCAATGTAGATGATTCCGATCAGGAAGCCCGAAGCCCAAGTGCCCCGCGCCAGCGTCCGCCGCGGATCGCGGATTTCATCGCTCATCGCGGAGACCAACTCCAGGCCGGTTAGCGCAAAGGCCATCTGCGACCAAAAGTTCACCGTGCCCCAATTCCACACGGGCATGATGTTTGCCCAGGTGAAGTGCGTTGCCGATCCGTGCCGCCACCACACGGCCACCGCCGTGCCCACCAGCAACAGCAGCGGCACGTACGTTCCCACTCCGCCCGCGTTCTGCAGCCATTTCCCGATGTTCAGGCCCACGATATTCATCGCCACAGCTATGAACAGCAGCGCGAACGAGCCCCACAGCAGAAACGCCCGGTTCTGCGCCAAATGCCCGTAGGCGCTTCCGCCGATATACGCGCTCATGGACGCACTGGCCAGCAGCAATCCCGGAAAATAAAAAAACGAATAGACCCAATACGTCCAGCCGGCGATGAAACCGTGAAAATCGCCGAACGCTTCCTTGGACCACACGTACAGTCCGCCCTCGTGCGGAAAGCGCGTGGAAAGCTCTGTAATTACAAACGCCGTCGGCACAAAAAACAACAGCACCGCCAGCACCCACAAACTGATCGAGGAAGTTCCGTTGTGCGCCGCCGCTGCAATCCAGCGCGGTCCCAGCACGGCCGCAATGTTGAACAGCAGCACATCCCAGAAACCCATTTCTTTGCGGAGCTGCTTGATCGGGTCGCCAGGGGACTTCGCAGGCTGGCTCATAGAATCTCGTCCATCGCGGGGATAAGTGCGTCCTGCATGCGGAAATTGCGGAGGAACGGATCGGTGGAGTTTTCGAAGTCCGCCCACGGCCCGAAAAACGACACCTTGCCATCCTGAAGAAATACCACCCTATCCGCCAGCCGCTTCGCCAGGTGCGTGTCGTGCGTCACGACGATCGACGTCTTATGGAACTTTTCCTTGAGCCGCTCGATCAGATCGCCCATGTGTGCCGCCATCAACGGGTCCACCATCGTCGTCGGCTCGTCATACAGAATCGCTTCGGGGTTTTGTGCCAGCGCGCGGGCGATAGCCACGGCGCGCTTCATCCCGGTCGAGAGTTCGGACGGAATTTTGCCGAGCACGTCGTCCACTTCCAGCATTTTCGCCAGCTCCAGCACGCGCGCCTCGACATCCTCTCCCGTCAATCCCGGCTGCTCTTCCAGAGGAAACCCAATGTTTTCGCCGACCGTGAGCGAATCAAACAGCGCGCCGGACTGAAACACCATGGTCACCTTGCGCCGCACCTCGGCAAACTCGTCTTCGGAATGGTCTGTAACGTCCTGGCCTTCCACGAACACGCGCCCTTCGTCCGCGCGCAGAAAACCCATGATGTGTTTCAGCGTGACCGACTTTCCCACGCCGCTGCGCCCCATAATCACGCACGTCTCACCGCGCTCCACGCGGAAGCTCACGTGGTCGAGCACCAGCCGCTCGTCAAACGCCTTGCACACTTCGCGAAACTCAAAATAGGGCGCGCTCATCGGTGCATCTTATCCCACGCCGCGCGAACCGCTTCGTAGTCCTCGGGCGTGTTCATGTTCTGAAACAACCGGCCACTCGTATCAAACCGTTTCCAGTGCGCTTCGTCAAGCCTCTCCTGCGTGAGACCCTCCAGTCCGTCAGTGACCTTCCTCACGCCGCGATCGAGAGCCGCGGCCAGAACCGGTCCCGCTTCCGTCCGGTAACACGCGCACAACGGCTCGATGCCCCTCGCCGTTTGCGGGATCACCACCTGCGCGCAACTGCTCACAGCGCATTGCGCAAGATCCACCAGCCATTCGCGCGTCAGGAACGGCAGATCGCAACCCACGATCAAGTTCCAAGCGCAATTGGGCGCCGTCTCTCCCGTGTGCAGAAGCGCCGTGGCCATTCCTCCCAGCGGCCCCGCGCCCGGCCATCGGTCGGCCACAATCCTCGCGCCCAGATCCTCGTATCGTCCCGTCGGCGCTACTACCGCGGCAGATCCGGCCACTTCCGCGGCCAGCTCGCACATCCGCACGAGCATCGGTGTCCCACCGACCTCCGCCCGCGCCTTGTCCCGCCCAAACCGCGAACTCTGCCCGCCTGCTAGAACGTAGGCGGCGATTGTCCTCTTGCCATTCGTGTTCGTCTCTGCCAACGCGCTTCACTCCGTTTCGATCGGCTCCCGCCCCGGCCGCCGAATCCCCAGCTCGCGCAGCTTTTCCTGCAAGCTTTGTCGGTGCAACCCAATCGCCGCCGCCGTTCGCGAGACGTTCCAATGATTCTGCTCCAGCCTGCCGGTGATATAGGCAATCTCGAACTTGCGCTTGGCCTCGCGAAAGTCCGTCTCGTTCAATCCGGCGCCGTTCGGCTCCCCTCCACGCTTTGTCACCAGCGACTCGCCGCGCGCAACTTCTCCCGGCAAGTCCGCCACGCCAATTTCTTCGCCGCGTCCCACGACCATCGCCCGCTCCAGCGCGTTCTTCAGTTCGCGGACGTTTCCCGGCCAGTCGTACCGCTCCAGCGCCGTCACCGCCTCGCGCGCCAGCTTCATGGAGCGCCCCAGCCGCGCCCCGTGCAATTGCAGAAACGCCTCCGCCAGCAGCGGTATGTCTTCCTTGTGTGCGCGCAGTGGCGGCAAATCCACCGTCACCACGCGCAGGCGGTAGAACAAATCTTCGCGAAACTTGCCCGCGCGAATCTCCGCCGGCAGGTCGCGGTGCGTCGCGCTAATCACGCGCACATCCACGGAAATCGAGGCCGTCCCGCCCAGCCGCTCGATCACGCGATTCTCCAGCGCCCGCAGCACTTTCGCCTGCGTCACCGCATTCATGTCGCCGATTTCATCGAGAAAAAGCGTCCCGCCGGACGCCTGCTCAAATTTTCCCTTTCTCTGTTGTGCCGCCCCGGTGAACGCCCCGCGCTCGTAACCGAACAGCTCCGATTCAATCAGCGTTTCCGGCAGCGCCGCGCAATTCACGGCCACAAACGCCTTCCCCGCGCGCGCCGACCGCGCGTGAATCTCCTGCGCCAGCAAATCCTTCCCCGTGCCGCTCTCACCCAGAATTAAAACTGTCGTATCCGTCACCGCAACGCGGTCGGCCAGCTCGAACACATGCCGCATGTCCGCCGAACGCCCGATCATCGGCCCGAACTGCCCTTCTGTCGCCAGCCGCCTCCGCAGCGTATCGTTCTCCTGTTCGAGGGTGGCCATTTTCAACAGATTCGCGATGCGCTGCCGCAGCTCGTCCACGTCGAATCCCTTCACCAGGTAGTCCGCCGCGCCCAGCCGCAGCGCCTCGACCGCCGTCTTCGCCGTGTCCAGCGCGGAAACCATCAGCACGGGCCCGTCGTGCCCCTTTTCACGCATCCAGTGCAGCAGACTCAAGCCGTCTTCTCCCGGCATCACCACGTCCAGCAGCACCAGGTCCGGCCGCTCCTTCTCGATGAATCGCCGCGCCGTCTCCGCCGAGTCCGCTTCCGTGACTTTGTATTTCTGTTCGAGCGCGCGCCGCAGTCCGTACCGCGCCGCCGGCTCATCATCCACAATCAAGATCGTTTTCATGGCTTTCGTTCCTTTACCTCATTTACTTCCTTAATGTCCTTTACCTCATGCGTCACTTTGGGCAGCCAAACCCGAAACCTCGCTCCCTGTCCGTTCTTCGCCGGACTCTCCCAATCCAGCCGCCCGCCAAACTCCTCCACCCGCCGCGCCACAATCGCCAGCCCGAGTCCCGTCCCTTGTGCTTTCGTCGTGAAGAACGGCTGCAAAATCTTCTCGCGCACCGCCGGAGCAATCCCTGCCCCGTCATCTTCCACGGAAAAAACAGCCGCGCTCGCCTCCGCCTCGACCCGCAGCGCCACGCACCCGCCGCGATTCCCTGCTTCCAGTGCGTTCACCACCAAGTTGGAGAGAATCTCGTTCACCGCTTCTTCGCTGGCCGCCACCCGCACCCCCGCCTCTGGCAGCTCAGTCTCCAGGGCCATGCTCCGGCGCTCCGCTTCGTGCCGCAGCACGTCCGCCACAGTCTCCGCCACCGCGCGTGCATCGCACGCCGCCGCCCCACCCGCCCGCACCGCCGGCCTGCTGAACCTCAGCAATTGGTTCAGCTTCGCTGAGAGCCGGTCAATTTCCTCAAGCACCAATCGCGTCTCGCCGCGCAGCGATTCCGGCAGCTCCGTACTTTCCAGCTGCACCTGCAAGATCGTCTTCATCGAGCCCAGCGGGTTCTTCAGATTGTGCGAGATGCTCGCCGCCATCTGCCCCAGCAGCGCCAGCCGCTCGCGCTCCGCCAATTCCCTTTCCAACTGCAACTTCTCTTCGATCAACCGGCACAGGTCCAATGCCCCCGGCAACTGCTCACAAACAAATTCCAGCGCCGCTTGCGTTTCGCCGGACAGCATCGCCCCATGCGGCTTTACATCCAGTGTTCCGAAGAATCGGCCCCCTTCCCGTATGGAAAAGCGGTTCTCGCTGCCTTCCACCTCATGCTCTTCGCCGGGACGTGATTCCTCAGAGGCCGTCAAGGTCAGGTGAACCTCCGAAAGCTCAAGATGCTCCTTCACCAAGCTTTCAATGAAA
>JBGPGF010000158.1:0-7343 GCA_041483755.1 Terriglobia bacterium
ATACCGCTCCACAATCTCCTCCTCCCAATCCAGTCTTGATTTGGATTTCCGACCCTAAGTTTCCCTTGTACGCCCTTTGCACACGAAATGTTACAAGCATCCGAGGCCGGTCGTTGCGGGTGACGCCATCATTCTCCGCAGAAACAGAATTCTCTGCAGAAATCAGTTCTCCCTCTTTCGCATTCAATACGCTCCACTGCAATTCGAAGCGCTCAGGTGTGCCTTCGAAAATCACAAGAGCGCTTTCAGCCTCCAGCTTGGCCACCTCCCAGTTCTTTCCATAAAAGCTCCTGCCACATTGACATGCAGACGCTTGCCCGGCCGCAATGGTAACAATGCAGACCAACGCAGCCAGTCTGAAAAGGAATAAGAGCCTCACAGTCAATTAGACACCGTCCTTGGATGGTTGGTTCCGTACAAGAACCACGGTAATCCGTGCGCAACGAAGAAACCAGACTGTTCCCGCGGAGCAGTAACGACGGAGATAACGTCCGAAATAGCTCGTCCAGCGGGCCAACGTTTTGGGCAAAAGGTAAGCCTGACAGATGGCGGTGTTCGGGCACAATCCACTTGGACGATTGGCGCGCTGATCGGAAACTGACCCACTACCAGCCACTCCCGGGGCTTGCAGCTGCCGGGAGTTTGCCTCTATCATGGCCCGCACACGATGGCGCCGCCAACAGCCAGGGGTCCAGAAAAAGTACCTCGCAGACGATGGACGATCGGACTCCTGCTGGGCGCCGGAGTGATGGTCAACTATTTTGACCGCGTCAACCTTTCCGTTTGCCAGGATGCCCTGCACGCCGAATTCGGCATTTCCGTTATCACTTTCGGTTATCTGCTGAGCGCCTACAACTGGACCTACGCCTCGTTGCAGATGCCGATCGGGGTTCTGCTCGATCGCTTTGGCGTGCGCAGGATCGGCCGCATCAGCACGTTTCTTTGGAGCGCCGCTTCCTTTGGCACGGCCGCCTCCACGGGAGTCGCGGGCTTCTTCGCGTCGCGGTTCCTTCTTGGCGTCGGCGAAGCTCCCACGTTCCCGGCCAACTCCAAGGCCGTTGGTTACTGGTTTCCTCAAAAAGAACGAAGCTTCGCCACTGCACTCTTCGACTCCGCCGCGAAGCTCTCCCCCGGCTTGGGAGTGCCGCTGGCGGGTCTCCTGCTGGCGAAATTCGGCTGGCGCGGCAGCTTTGCGGGGGCCGGCGTCATCAGTTTTCTCTACTTCGTGCTTTTTTATTGGTTGTATCGCAATCCGAGCGAAGACCGGCATCTCTCCGCAGCGGAGCGGAAATTCATATCCGATGGGGGAGCGCAGCCCGAGGATCCCGCCAAAGCGGGAAAAGGAGCTTCCATCATTTACCTCTTGCGGAAGCCAAAAGTTCTCGGGCTCATTATGGGATTCGCCGCCTACAACTATAGTTTCTACCTGCTGCTGACGTGGCTGCCGGGCTACTTTTCTACCGCCATGCATCTCGACCTGAAGCATTCGGTTGCTTACACCAGCGTGCCCTGGTTGCTTGCCGGCGTGGCCGATCTTGCGATTGGCGGATGGCTGGTGGACTGGCTGATTCGGCGGGGCTATCACGCGGCGCGCGTTCGCCGCTTCTTTCTCATTACGGGGACCAGCTTCGGCATGGGCATCCTCGGCGCTGCCCATGCACAAACCTTACATGCTGCGCTGTTTTGGATCACCCTGTGCGCCTGCGGTTTGGCAGTGGCCTCCCCGGTCGTGTGGTCCATTCCCTCGCTGATCGCGCCAAGGGAGAGCGTGGGCACACTCGGAGGCATCATGAATTTCGGCGGCCAAGTGTCCGCCATCGTCGCCCCCGTCGTCACCGCGTACATCGTCGCCGCGACGCATTCCTTTTCCGGGGCCTTCGTGGCCGCCGCCGTGGTTCTGTTGATTGGCATCGGCGGTTATGCCTTCTTGCTCGGACGCATCGAGCCTATTCCCGACCCTGCCTGAGGCAAGATTTACTTCGCCCCAGTATTCTTTCCGGATTCCAACTGGGCGCGCGTCGCGCCGGTGGAAATGCCTCCATCCACCAGTAATGTTTGTCCCGTGATGTAGCGGCTGGACTCCGCCGCCAGAAAGACGACCGCTGCGTCCAAATCATGGGGCTCGCCGGGCCTCTTCACGGGAATGCGGTCGCACAGGTATTCCACCCATTCCTTGCTTTCGTACAGCGCCTTGTTCTGCTCCGTGCGGAACCAGCCCGGTGCCAGGCAATTCACCGTGATCCCGAATTTGCCCCAGTCATCCGCCAGGCTCATCGTCAACTGCCGGATACCTCCGCGGCTTGCGCCGTACGGCCCCAGACCGGCATAGCCCGCGACGCAGGTCACTGACCCAATGTTGATGATTCGCCCATAGCCGCGCGGAATCATGCGCCGGGCCACGGCCTGTGCGGCAAAGAAGCTGCCGCGCAAATTGGTATCAAGAATCAGATTCCAGTCGTCCCAGGTCACATCGAGCGCGGGCTTGCGGACGTTGCAACCGGCGTTGTTCACCAAAATGTCCAAGTGGCCGAAAGCCTTTTCCGCCCCAGCCGCCATGCTCTCGATGCTATCGAGATTGCGAACGTCCAGCTCCAAGGAAACCGCGCGCCGCCCGAGCGCCTTGATTTCCGTTTCGAACGGAGCGAGGCTGCTGCGATTGCGGCTAGTCAGCACCAGGTCCGCGCCCGCGTTCGCCAGGGCGCGCGCCATGTACTGCCCCAGCCCGCGGCTGGTGCCGGTGACAATTGCGATTCTGCCGCTCAAATCGAAGAGTTCGTTGCTCATGAAATGCTTCCCGGAGCGAGCACGATCTTCATCAGGTTCGGTTCGTGCGCGTGCAGCCGTTCGAACCACCGAGGCCCCTCTTCCAGTGGCGCAATAGCCGTGATGAGCGGCTTTACCTTTATCCCGCCGCTGGCCATCAGCTCCATGGCCTGCGGATATTCTCCGGCGGAGGCGCAGGAGCCTTGCAGCCGAATCTGCCGCGTGACCGCCTTCTGCAGCGGAAGCGTAACTTCGGCGGAAATGTTTCCGATCAGGGTGACACTCCCTCCCTTGCGAACACATTCCACCGCGGCGCGAACCGTGGGATCAATGCCCACCGCCTCGATGGCCACATCCACTCCAGCGCCATTTGTCTGGCGTAGAACTTCAGAAACCAGGTCCGCTCCGGATGCACACATCGTGGCCGTTGCGCCAAGCTCCGCCGCCATCTTGAGCCGCGAAGCATCCACGTCGGCGACGAACACGCGCGCACAGCCCGCCGCCCGCAGCGCCTGCAAGGTGAGCAGCCCGATCATCCCGGCGCCCAGGACCAGGGCCGCGTCCCCTTTGGCAATCCTGGTAAGGGAAACCGCGTGAAGCGCTACCGCCACTGCCTCCAGCATGGCCGCTTCCGCGAACGAAAGACTCTCCGGCAAGCGGTACACGATGCGCTGCGGCACCACCACAAATTCCGCGAACGCTCCCGCGCGACGGTAGTCCGCGCACGAAACGCCCAACACCTGGCGGTTGTCGCACAGGTTGATCTCCCCGCGAAGGCAATAACCGCATGCGCCGCAAAAAATGGTCGAATCCAGCGTGACGCGATCGCCCTCGGACAACCCCTTCACGCCCGCGCCCACGGCTGCGACTCTTCCCGCGGCTTCATGCCCCATCACGATGGGCGGAATGCGGCGTCCCGACGAGCCGTCGTAACCGTGGACATCGCTGCCGCATATGCCGCAGGCCGCCACACGCACCAGAACCTCACCTGGCCCCGGAGTGGGCGCGGGAAGATTGGCCACTTCAAGATGCCCGTACCTCGAAAGTAGTAGGGCCTTCATTTTCGTATCCGCAGTTTCGCCCTGCGGTCCGGCAAGAACTGTAACTGTTTCTTCCCCGTCTGAGAAGAGCCTCGTCTTCCGCCCGCGGCAAGGGCGGCCGAGGCATTCGTGAGGGGCGGCTCCGTACAGGTTGATTCTGCCGCCCATCCTGATAGATTCTGCCTATCGCCGAAGCTCCCCTCAGGGGGATAATAGCAATGACCTCGTCTTGTAGTAGGCCAACCCCAGCCGGGAATACCACAGCCCTCGGAAGGGTTCCGGGAGCGCAGGCGATTGCGAATCCGGACACCGTAACTTCGAGTTCCGCCTCAGCCGCCGGCGCATGGGGGCAAACGGGCAGGAGTGCAAAATGAGCGAGTCCTGGAAACAGTGGGAAGGCCAAGTGGTCGCGGGGAAATTCCATCTGCGGCAATACCTGGGTGGCTCGAGCCACAGCGCCGTGTTCCGCACCGGGCTCCCGGAACAGGAACACCAAAAAGCCGCCATCAAGCTCATCCCGGCGCAGCCGGATATGGCGGAAGTCCAGCTCGCGCAGTGGAAGCTGGCCGCCAAGCTTTCTCATCCTCACCTGCTCCCGCTTTTTCAAATGGGAAGCTGCCAGCTCAGCGACGAAGACCTGCTCTACGTTGTCATGGAATACGCCGAAGAGAATTTGTCGCAGATTTTGCCCGAACGCCCGCTCACGCCGGCGGAGGCGCGGGACATGCTCACGCCCACTCTGGACGCCCTGGCCTTCCTTCACGGCCACGGATTCGTGCACGGTCACATCAAGCCATCCAACATCCTGGCCGCCGAGGATCGCCTGAAAATCTCCAGCGACGCGCTCTGGCGCATGGACGAGATGAGAGTTCGCCGCGCAACGCCGAGCGCCTACGACCCGCCGGAGGCGGTCACCGGCAGACTCTCGCCCGCCGCCGACGTTTGGTCGCTGGGCGTGACGCTCGTCGAAGTGATGACCCAGCACCTGCCGGAATGGGACAGAGCCGGAGATGAGGATCCTGTTGTGCCGGAGACGCTTCCGGCGCCCTTTCGCGATTTGGCGAGCAAGTGCCTAATCCGCGACCCGCACCGCCGCTGGTCAATCTCCGACATCGCCATGCGTCTGCGCCACGCCTCGCCGGAACCACAGAAACGCACGGTTGATAAGCCGCAAGAGGTGCGCGCAAAGCCGCGGCAGGCGCCGACAAAATCGCAGCCAGCCCTGACAAAGTCGCGTTATCTGCTTCCAGCCGTCGCAGCCGGCGTAGTTTTACTGGCTCTCCTGGCGATACCGAAATTTCTTCACCGCCCGAAGGCCTGGCCCGTCGCACCTTCACCGGCATCTTCGGCGGCCCCTACATCGTCTAAGGTCTCGAAGCCCCGGCCAAAGCCGGAGCCAAAGCCGGAAGAGAGAGCCGCAAAACCAGAGGCCAGCTCCTCCGCGAGAAATTCCAGCGCGTCCAGCCCCACATCCAACGCTGAGAAACAACGCGCGGCTGGCGCCATTTCACCTTCGCCAGCCGCGCTCCGCACCGAGACGCCGAGCAAGAAGCCTTCCGCCGGTGTTGCTCGCGGTGAAGTCCTCCAGCAGGTTTTGCCCGACGTTTCCCAGAAAGCGAGAGACACCATCCAGGGCCGGGTCAGGGTCAGCGTTCGAGTCGCCGTGAGTTCGTCCGGCAGCGTTTCGGAAGCGGCACTCGATTCTCCCGGACCCAGCAAGTATTTTGCGGATCAGGCTCTGCAAGCGGCCCGCCGCTGGGAATTTGTCCCCGCGAAAGTAGACGGCCAGTACGTCCCGAGCGCATGGCTCCTGCGCTTCACCTTCACGCAGTCGGACACAAGAGTCTCTCCCGAGCAGATCACGCCTTAGCCCAAACACGGCGCAAGGAACCGCTGGACACGCGAATCCGTTTGTGCTATTCTGCTTTTGCGTTTGTTGCTCTTGTATCGCCTTTGGATTCGTGAAGCGGTCGCGAGGACATAACTCGCGGCCTTTTTTGTTTTTACGGCTCTAGAGAGCCGAACACTCGGAAGAGGTTTCGGACGCGAGGCATCAGATAGCTTAATCAGAAAAGAGAAAAGAATTGAAAGAACAAGGAACAGTGAAGTGGTTTAACCCCAGAAAAGGCTTCGGATTCATTCAGCGCGAGAATGGAAAAGATATTGTCGTCCACTTCTCCGCCATCGTAGCCGATGGGTATAGATCGCTGAACGACGGCCAGGCCGTCGAGTTCGAAGTCGAACAGGGGCCGAAGGGTCCGCAGGCCGCGAACGTCATACCGCTCTAATTTCAAACAGCGCATCCGAAGACGCGTCTTTTGCGGAAAACGAAAGCGGAGGGATGTGACATGTCAGCAGGCGAATTGGCTGTACGGATGAAACTTGATGCGTCCGAACTACGAGAACTCCTAGACCTTGATGTCGATGGTCTTCGAAATATCCCGCCCGAATTTTTCCATTTCCTTTTCGAAGTCAGCAAGTCCCCCGATAAGTTCTTCCGATTTGAGTGTGATAGTTTTCCCGCATCCGGGGCAAGGGAATTGATTGTTCGACTTAAGCCAACCGACCTTCTTAGGAGTTGTGTGCTCGCACTCGGGGCAGGGGATCGGGATTTCCAAACCGTCAAATAATTCGGCCATGTGAACGCCTCCGACCACAACCGATTATACACGGACCTTCGTAAACTACGGCTGGAATTGCAAACCAGAACTTGCGAATTAGGGCCGATTTGCGGCCCCGAGACCCCCTTCCGGCTACCTGGCTATAAAAAGGCGTTTTTCGGTTCCGTAAACCCTTTGTTTTCAATGGGTAGGAAGGCTGTTTCGCGTCGTGCTGGCCCGTTTTCGTCTTCGCCTGGCGTTCGCCTGCGATTTGGGGCGGAATTTCATTTACAGCCCCGTATAAATACGTTACTCTTGGTAACGTATAGAGGCGCTTGTATGTCACCGAAAAGCACACGCGAGATCGCAGCGCAAATCGGGGTCACGAAAATGACCATTGAGCGCTGGCTTAGAGACGGGAAGATTTCGCGCCCGAAGACCATCGAATTCGGTGGACGGAACTTTCGCCTCTGGACTCCGGCAGACGTTAAACGCCTAAAGAAATTCAAGGCGGCACACTACTGCAAGGGGCGCGGTCGAAAGAAGGGGAGCGGAAATGTTGACACCAAAAAATCTAAAGCAGGCGCTCCGGCGCGGGTTCCGGGTAACGGACGAAGCGGTCAGGAACGCCCCTGAGAATTGCGGAAGGACGCGCGGAAAAATCCGGCTCACGCTCGATGCGATAAACGAAGAGGGGTTGCCGGGCGGGTTCGAGATCGTCGTGCCGTATCGCGCGCAGTATGCTTTCGGCAAGCCGCGCGTCGCGCGAGCGAACGAGCGGTTTTGAGGGACTCCGATGGTCGACCTTAAGCATCAGTTTGAGAGGGCAGTTTTTGACGGAGCGTTCTCCGACAAGGTATTCCGGGGGCTTTCGAATTGTACTGACCTCATGCCCGAGGACCTATGCGAGGAATTAGGTATCCCCGCGGGGTCAACGTAT
>JBGPGF010000159.1:0-7247 GCA_041483755.1 Terriglobia bacterium
CTCCCACCCGCGGCGTTTACAAAGGCGACGCTGAAAGCGAGCTCAGCGTCACCGTCACCGTCGCACCTGCCGAAGCGCCTCTCCCCGAACAACTTCCTCCGGCCACTGTGACCCGCACGCACCGCTCCGCTGCGAATCCCACCGAAAGCTTCGCCTTCGATCAACAGCAACAGCAGTAGCCCATTGAATTGCCCACGGCGGTGATGGTTCCCTCGGCGTTTTCCGTCCTGTCCCAGCCCGGTTCCGCTTCCGCTCCACGCCGTTCGATTGTATCCTCACCGCGTGGATCGTTCGCCCGCACCGCGCCGCTCACCCACGCCGGCCCTCCTCTTCGGGCTGGTTATCACCCTTTCGGCGGTTGTGGCCTATTCGTGGTACATCACTCGCCAGATTTCCGGCTTGCGCAAGTTGCAAACGGAAATGGTGGACCGCAACCGCAAGGATTCTTTGCAGCTCCTGCGCATTCAGAACGACCTGAATTTGCTCGGCCTCGCCATGCGCGACATGCTGGATACAACCGAGCCCTATCCGCTCATCGCCTGGTCCGCGCAGTTCGACCGCATTCGCGGGGACCTCGACTCCGCAATGCACACCGAAGAGCAGCTGGCCCTTGCCGACCGCACTCCCGAGCAGCGCCAATACCTCGCCAGCTCCATCGCCCAATTCTGGGACGCCGTGGGCCGCACTTTTGTCCTCGCGCGCACCGGCAAGGAACAGGAAGCCCGTGAGCAGGTCCGCCTCACTCTTCAGGCACGCCAGGCGGCTCTCAGCACGGCCGTTGCCCGGCTGCTCGTGGAAAACAACAAGAGCGAGCAGGAAGCCGCGCTGCGCACCACCCAAATCTACGACCGGGTCCAGCGCCAGGTGTACGCGTTCTTCACCGCCACGCTCATCGCCATCGTTCTCACCAGTCTTTTTCTCATTCGTTCCAACCGCCACCTCTTCGCCCAGTTGGCCGCGCTCTCCGAACACCGCAGCGAGCTCGCGCAAAAACTCATCTCCACTCAAGAGTCCACCTTGAGCCACATCTCGCGCGAGCTCCACGATGATTTCGGCCAGATTCTCACCGCCATGGGCCTGATGCTCGGCCGCGCGGGGAGCCAGGCGCCCGAGGCCTCGCCGCTCCGCGCCGAGCTGCGCGAAATCTGCGAGATTGCGCAAACGACCCTCGAAAAGGTCCGCAGCCTCTCCCAGGCGCTCCACCCATCTCTGCTGGACGAGACGGGCCTCGAGAGCGCGCTCGATTGGTACGTTCCCACGGTGCAACGCCAAACGGGCGTCACGATATCCTATGAAAAATCGGGCACCCCGTTTGACGTGGACGCCGCGGTTGGCATCCATGTGTACCGTGTGCTTCAGGAAGCGTTGAACAACGTGGCCCGGCATTCGGGCGCGCGGGAGGCCTGGGTCCGGCTTCGTTTCGAAAAAGCGGCCCTCGCGCTGGAAGTCGAAGATCACGGCAAGGGCATTGAGCGTCTTGGCACGCAGCGCGGCATCGGCCTGGTCGCCATGCGCGAACGCGCCGAGCTGCTTGGCGGTAGCATCGAATTTCTAGAGCCTGCGGGAGGTGGAACCTTGGTTCGTCTCCGGGTTCCCAGAGAGAGAGTGGAATCGCGTGGCCAAGAGCCCCAGCGTTGACCGCCTCGCGGTCACCCCACACAACGATAAGATCACCGTCCTGCTCGTGGACGATCACAGCCTCGTGCGCCGCGGTTTCCGCCTGATTCTCGAGGACGATCCGGCAATCTCCGTGGTCGGCGAAGCCGCCGATGGGGAGGAAGCCGTCCGATCTGCGCAGAAGTTGCGGCCGCAGGTCATCGTGATGGACTGCGCGATGCCCGGCATGAGCGGCTTGCTCGCCACGCGCCGCATCCTCGAAGCCGACCCCAAAGCCTTGGTCCTGATGCTCAGCATGCACTCGGAAGATACGCTCGTCCGCCAGGCCCTCGCCGCCGGCGCGCGCGGCTATATTCTAAAAAGCGCCGTCAATTTAGACCTCGTGAAGGCCGTGAAGCAAGTGGCGGCTGGCGAGATGGTCCTCGATCCGCAAGTCGTCTCTTCGAAGGGTCTGAAGGGCGAGCGCGATTCCGGCCTCACGCAGCGCGAACTGGAAGTTCTGCAACTCCTCGTCGAAGGCCAGTCCAACAAGGAAATCGCCGTGCGGTTCGATCTCAGCGTAAACACCGTGGCCGTCCATCGCGCGAATATCATGAACACGCTGGGAATCCACAAGACCGCCGAGCTCGTCGTTTACGCCATCCGCCACGGTTTGGTGAGCCTGCCTTGAATCGCCGCGATTTTCTTTCCAAAGCGATTCAGGCGGGGATGGCCGCTTCCGCCTTTCCCCCGGCATCGTTCGCTTTGCCGCAGCCAGCTCCCGGATTTCGGCTGGTGGACGTCACCGTACAGAGTGGAATCACGTTTCGGCACAATAGCGGCGCCTTTGGTGGCAAGCTGCTCCCGGAAACTCTCGGCTCGGGCTGCGCTTTTCTCGACTACGATGGCGATGGCTGGCAGGACATTCTCCTCATCAACTCCATGGACTGGCCCGGGCACAAGCGCCAGCGCTCCACGCTTCGTCTCTATCGCAACAACCGCAACGGCACTTTTGCGGATGTCACGCGCAGCGCCGGCCTCGATGTCGAGATGTACGGCATGGGCGTCGCCGTCGGCGACTACAACAACGACGGTTTTCCCGACGTTCTGGTCACCTGCGTCGGCCAGAATCGCCTGTTTCGCAACACGGGCAAGGGAACTTTCGTTGATGTCACGCGCACGAGCGGCTTGCACGGGCGCCAGGGCCTCAGCACTTCCGCCGTCTGGTTTGATTTCGACCGCGACGGCCTGCTCGATCTTTTCGTTTGCAACTACGTGAAGTGGTCGCCGGAGCAAGACGTGTTTTGCAGCCTCGATGGAAAGCACAAGTCCTACTGCACGCCGGAAGCCTACCGCGGCGACACCTGCTGGCTCTTCCACAACCGCGGCGATGGAACGTTCGAAGACGTCACCGCCACCAGCGGAGTCTTTGACTCCAGCTCGAAATCACTCGGCGTCGCCATGCTCGACTTCGACCAGGACGGCTGGCCGGACCTATTCGTCGCCAACGACACGCAGCCCAACAAGCTCTACAAGAATCTTCGCAACGGCACGTTCAAGGACGTCGCCGTGGAGACGGGTCTCGCCTTCAGCACCGAAGGAAAAGCCCGCGCCGGAATGGGCGTGGACGCTGCCGATTTCGATAATTCGGGCAAGCCCGGCGTGGCCATCACCAATTTCGATAACGAAATGATCGGGCTCTATCGGTCTGTCAGCGCCGGGAACTACGAAGATGCAGCCATGCGCTCCGGTATGGGCATGGCCTCCAAGAATTCGCTGGGTTTCGGCTGTGTGTTTTTCGATGCCGACCTCGACGGCGCGCTCGATCTCGCCGTGGCCAACGGCCACATTGATGAAACCGTGCGAAACATCCACGGAAACATCGGCTACGCTCAGCCGCCGCAGCTTTTTCTCAATTCTGGAAACGGTTCATTCCACGATGTGGCGGCCGAGGTGGGCGCGGAGTTCGCGCTGCCCAAGGTGGGCCGCGGCCTGGCCTGCGCCGACTTCGATCGTGACGGCGATCTCGACCTCCTGATGACCACGAACAACGGTCCTGCTTTTCTCTACCGCAACGACCAACTTGCCGGCAAGCGCAGCATTCGTTTTCATCTCGCCGGCACCAAGTCCAACCGCGACTCCATCGGAGCGACTGTGCGCATTCTCCACGGCGGCTCCGCGCAGTCGCGTTACGTCAAAAGCGGCTCCAGCTACCTGTCGCAATCGGAGTTGCCGGTCACTTTCGGTCTGGGCAAGCGCGATCGCATTGACCGCGTCGTCCTCGAATGGCCCAGCGGCAGAACCGAAGAGTACAAAGACCTCGCTGCTGGCAAAACCTACGATTGCATCGAGGGCAAGGGAATCACTCCGCGCAACGCCTTCTAATGCTTTTGTATTATTGCGCCGCGCCGCTTCACCTGTTGTAATCCCTTCACTAAGTGGAGTCTTGTGGTACGCGGCTCCGGTCAATGTTGCCGGAACCGCATTTTCATTCCGGTGCGCATTCGCCCTTCGTGCGGATGAGATTCATCACGGTGCAATAGCGAGAGTCGCGGTTCCGGCCGCAGGGGCCTGTTTCCAGTGGGCTTTGCAGCGCGGTTGCTGCTGGGATGTTTTTAGAGTCTTGTTTCGGTTTGGAGGAAATGGCCTTGCGAAAATTCGTTCTCGCGATCTTCTTGTTTGTTGCGCCATGCGCTTTCGGTCAGAGCAACTATGCCGTCGTGAACGGCACCGTCACGGACCCGCAGCACGCCTCCCTCGTCGGCGCGGGCGTGCAACTCACGGCCGTGGGCACCCACGCGGTGCGCCGCGCCAGCACCAACGACCAGGGAATTTTCCTCATCACCGGCCTCCTGCCCGGTGATTACGACCTCACCGTCGAAGCCGGCGGCTTTGCGTCCTTCACGAAGAGCTTGCGCCTCGAAGTCGGCCAGCAGCTCGCACTCGATATCAGCCTCAAGCTGGCCTCCGTCAAGAATACGGTCGAGGTCGGCGCTCTCTCCGGTGAAGTCTTGCACACCACGGATGCCAGCGTCGGAGAAGTCGTCGAGCCCGCTGCCATCAATAATTTGCCTCTGAACGGCCGGATGCTGATTGATCTCGTGCTGACCGTTCCCGGGGCGCACGCGGGTCATGGCGCCCAGGCCGGCGATATGAATCCTCTTTACTGGCGTCCAGGCCAGCGCTCCGCCGTCAGCATCGGCGGGAACCGGCCCAACGCCAACTATTTCCTCCTCGATGGAGTCACCGACACCGATCCCACGTTCAATACTCTCAATCTCAGTCCCTCGCCCGACGCCGTTCAGGAGTTCAAGGTGCAAACGGGAAGCTACACGGCGGAGATGGGCGGCGCCGGCGGCGGCCAGGTGAATATCGTTACCCGCTCGGGCTCCAATCAATTGCATGGAACCGCTTATGAATTCCTGCGCAACGGCGCGCTGGATGCCCACACCTTCGGCGACATGGGCGGATCGAAGCATCTCGTGCAAAACAATTTCGGCGCATCTCTCGGCGGTCCCATCCTCCGCGACAAGACCTTCTTCTTCGCCAACTTTGAAGGTCTCCGTCGCACCAAAGCCGACGCCATGATTGACACCGTCCCTACCGCCGACGAAATCGCGGGCGATTTCTCCATGAGCGGCGTCACCGTCTACAATCCTTTTAGTGCTCACCCGAATCCTGCTTTCGACCCCACCAAGCCCGTTAGCAAGACCAATCCGCAAATTATCCGCGATCCCTTCCTCAACAACACCATCCCGCAATCCATGATCAGTCCCGCCGCACAACAGTTCCTGCAGCTCTATGAGCCTATGCCCGCTATGGACATGAGCATGAACATGCCGTGCGGCGGAGCCATGATGGGCACGCCGGGTGTCGTCGGCGCGGGCGTGGACTGCAACAATTTTCTCGACAGCCGCAACGAGCGCCACGTCACCGACCAGGGCACCGTTCGCATTGACCATCTTTTCTCCGCCATTGACACCCTCGCTGCGCGTTTTTCCCTCAGCGCGGAGAACGGTTTTATGCCCATCAACCTTCCCGGTTTCGGCTCCATCCACGACAATTTTTCGCAGAACGGCAGCATTTCGTGGACGCACATTCTCAGCCCGCGCATGGTGAACATCGCCGCCATCACCATTTCGCGCCTCTCCTTGAACCACACGACGGAGAGCGCCAACACGAATGACATTGTTACCCAGCTCGGCATTCTCGGCATCGGCTTCGGCGGTCCGGGCGCTTTCGGCGCGCCGTGGTTCAACGTTCAAGGCTATTCCGGCATGGGCGACACCTACGCCGCCACGCCCATGCACGCCTGGGACACCCTCCTCGAGGGCCGCGACGTCATGAGCTGGCAGCACGGCCGTCACGGCCTCAAGTTCGGCGGCAGCTACCGCCGCCTCATCTGGCCCATGTGGGGATTTTTCCAGAACCGTGGCTACTATCAGTTCACGAACGGCTACACCACGCAGACGGCCACCAACGACGGCACCGGCTCAGCGCTTGCCAGCTTCCTGCTCGGCCTGCCTGCCGTGAAGCAGCGCCAGGCCGGCATCCCGCAGATGCAGCTTCGCCAGTGGTACGCCGACGCCTTTGTTCAGGACAGCTTTCAGCTCACGCGCAATACGACCATCGAGCTGGGTCTTCGCTACGAGTATATGAACCCGCTCCACGACATCCGCTACACCAACACGAATCTCACTTTTCAGAACGGTGTGCCTTCCATCGCCATCGGCGGCCAGAACGGTTTTCCAGAAGGCTTGGTCTTCTCCAACAAGCATGACTTCGCTCCGCGCTTCGGCATCTCACGCCACATGCCTCGCTTCGGCATCGTCTTCCACGCTGCCTACGGCATCTTCTTCACCCCCGTGGACATGAATACGTGGTGCAACCAGCGGCACAACGTTCCCTACGTTTTTCCGGAAACGCAGCAGTCTGATAACTTCACACCGCCGGCCGCCTTGCTGGCCGCATCGACGGCCAAGACCTCCTTCAATTTCGGCCCAGCCGTCTTGGGCACGACCACCGTTAGCTTCACCGGCTACGATCCCCACGCTCCTGCGCAATACATCCAGCAATGGAGCGCTTCCTTCGAGAAAAGCCTCGGCCGCGAATTCACTGTCGAGCTCGGCTATCTCGGCTCGCGCGGCTTGCATCTTCAGCGCTCGCATCTCATCAACAATGCGCTCCCCGGCCCCGGCGCCATCGGCCCGCGCCGCCCGTTCAAGATTCTGGCTTTCGTCAATGGCTCCACGCTGCCGTCGAGCGTCATCGTTTCCGGCACGCCGCCCGCCGGATGCCCCGCGGGCTCCATCTGCACTCCCGTCAGCAACATCAATCTCCTCGAAGACAGCGCGCAGAGCTGGTACGACGCCGGCTACGTCAACGTCCGCCGCCGCTACGCGCGCAGCCTCAGCCTCCTCGCCAACTACACTTTCGCGAAGAGTCTCAGCAACGCCCCCGATTTCCGTTCGCCCATGTTTGAAGCATCCATCCCGCAGGACAATAACAACCTCGCTGCGGAAAAAGGCCTGGCCTGCGACATCCGCCACCGCTTCGCACTCAGCGCGGTCTACGACATCCCGTCGTGGAACCAGTACGCCCTCCTCAAGCGCGCCACGCGCGATTGGCACCTCTCCACCATTTATCAAGTC
>JBGPGF010000160.1:0-7203 GCA_041483755.1 Terriglobia bacterium
CTGCGACAGTTCGATCTTGGCTTTTTCCTCCGCATCCTTCAGCCGTTGCAGCGCAAGGCGGTCATTGCCCAGGTCAATGTTGTTTTCCTTCTTGAACTCGTCAATCAGCCAGTCCACGATGCGCTGGTCCACGTCGTCGCCGCCCAGGTGCGTGTCGCCATTGGTGGACTTCACCTCCACCACGCCGCTGCCCACTTCCAACACGGAAATATCGAACGTGCCGCCGCCCAGGTCATAGACCACGATGGTTTCATCGCTCTTCTTGTCCAGCCCGTAGGCCAGCGCCGCCGCCGTCGGCTCGTTGATGATGCGCACCACTTCCAGGCCCGCGATTTCACCTGCTTGCTTGGTCGCCTGCCGCTGCGCGTCGTTGAAATACGCCGGCACGGTGATCACAGCCTTGGTAACTTTTTCGCCGAGGAAATCCTCCGCGGCGGATTTCAGTTTGCCCAGGATCATCGCGGAGATTTGCGGCGGGCTGTACACCTTCCCCAGAATGTCCACGCGCGCGTCGTCGTGATCACCCTTGACGACTTTGTAGGGAATGCGCTTCATCTCTTCGCGGACTTCGTCGAAGCGGCGCCCCATGAAGCGCTTGATCGAATACACGGTGTTCTCCGGATTCGTCACCGCTTGGCGCTTGGCCACCTGACCCACCAGCCGCTCGCCGGCCTTCGTAATGGCCACCACTGACGGCGTCGTCCGCCCTCCCTCTTGGTTGGGGATCACCACGGGCTCGCCACCCTGCATCACAGCCACAACCGAGTTTGTCGTCCCCAGGTCAATTCCAATTATCTTGCTCATTGCCGCTCTTCCTCCCTGAATCTCGACCAATTCCTGCTGGCGTTATTCCCTTGGGCCCTCGAATGAGGTCATCCTGGACCTTCTGAATCACTAACCGCAATTCCTGGCACACTATACACGTTGAGTGTGTCTTTGTCAAGTTTTCTGATGTCGCTTGCAATGCTATCATAATAGGCCACTTATTTCGCTCCCGCCCGCCGGATTCTGTTTTCGTCTCTGTCTCCCGCACAAACTCCTTCCTCCTCCCCCGCATCTTAGGAGGGTGGCAAGCGGATGACGCTCTCCTCATGCGGAGGCGGAAACGATGCGGTATTTCGATGTACAATCCAAGCTTGCTTTTCGAGCGCGGGTGCCATCAAACGAAGGGCGCAGGAGACATCCATTGAATCGTCGGAGTATTCGGGCAGGCGCGATAATCTGTGCGCTACTGGCAGCCGGACTTTTCCTGGGCCGCGAACTGCGGCACGGCCTCGCGTTGAAAACAGGCGTGGCCTCGGCTCTCCCGTCCCCAGGAGATCCGAGCAGTACCCCAGCGCCGGTAGAATCCGCACAGCCTTACTCTCCTTCTGCAAAGAGTCCCTCTGTTTTGGCAACGGTGGAAGCGGCGCCGCTGCCGAAACTCGCGCAGGCAACTCCCGCCGTACCCTCGATTGATCCGCGCAAGGCGCTCGGCTCCAAGAGTGCTCCCATCACCATAGAAGTCTTCAGCGATTACCAATGTCCCGCGTGCCGCACCCTCTACGTGAGCGTTTGGCGGCAGCTCGTGGACAACTACGCCAACACCGGTAAGGTCTATCTGGTGCACCGCGATTTTCCCCTTCCCGTGCACGCCCATTCTCGCGTCGCCGCCCATTATGCCAACGCCGCCGCGCACATCGGCAAGTTCGAGATTGTCGAGCAGTTGCTCTTCGAAAAGCAGGCAACGTGGGAACAATCGGGCGATGTGGATGGCACAGTGGCCCGTGTGCTCACCCCGGCGGAAATGACCAAAGTGCGCGCGCTGGTGAAAGGCGGCACACTCGAGGAAGGCATCAAGAAAGACGTCGAGCTGGCCCAGTTTTATCGTGTGACGCAAACGCCTACGTCCATCATCACGTGCAAGGGACAGACCTATCCCGTCGTCGGCGTGCAGAGCTACGCCGTCTTTCACGCGTTTCTGGACCAGCTCCTCAGCCAGAAATAGCGAGGGGCCCATCCCATGATGCAGTCCGCTCCTTTCACGCTTCGCCGCGGGTTCCTTCTCCTGGGCCGCTTGTTCCTCGGCGGCCTGCTGATTTATGCCGGCTATGCCAAGCTGATCCTTCCCGGAATGTATCCACACCCGCCCGTGGGCGTTGCGCTGGCGCTGTTTGCCACCCAGATTGATTCCTATCAGTTGCTTCCGCCGTGGGCTGTGATCCAACTCGCGCGCTCGCTGCCGTTTGCGGAGATTGCCCTGGGTCTGCTCCTCGTGATCGGCTGGCAACTCCGGATCTGGGCGAGCTTTGCCACCGCTCTGCTTCTCGGTTTTGTTGTGATTGTCGTGCGTTCCTATGCCAAAGGCCTGGAGATCAATTGCGGCTGCTTCGGTCCCGGCGAGGCCCTCACCATCAAGACGGTCCTGCGCGACGGCGCTCTGTTGGCGCTCACCGCGGGCATCGCGGTCTGCGCCTTCCTCGAAGCCCGCGCCTCCCACCCCTGGTCCGCTCCGGAAAAGCGGTAGCACAGACTTCAGTTTACCCTGACAACGGAAGGGCCTGTGCCTCTCGTGTCTTTGGACTGTCAACTGTCAACTTTCAACTGTAAACTCCTCTTCGTGAAAACTCTCCCCCAATACCTCGCCCTCGCTGAAAAAGCCCACGGCCATCTCTGTGCCGGGCAGGTCCTCGGCGTGCGCCTGGCCATGCTCGGCCTGCGCGAGCTCGGCATCGAAGACCCCATCGCCGAGCGCAAGCGCATCGTCACCTACGTCGAAATCGACCGCTGCGTGACCGATGCCGTCGCGCTCGTCGCCAATTGCCGCCTCGGCAAGCGCGCCCTGAAATTCCGCGACTGGGGCAAAGTCGCCGCCACCTTCGTTGACCTCCAGACGGGCCGCGCCGTGCGCATCGCCGCCAAGGAATCGTCGAAGCAGGCCGCGCGCGATATGTTCCCCGAACTCGAAAAGGAAGCTGGCCAGCAGAAAGCCTACGCCGCGCTTCCCGACGACATTCTCTTCAGCAAGCAATGGGTCAAGGTCGAAGTCCCGCCGGAAGATTTGCCCGGCTACAAGGGCCCGCGCGTCGTCTGCGCCGAATGCGGCGAAGGCGTCAATTTCAAACGCGAAGTGGTGAAGGACGGCCGCACCCTCTGCCGCTCCTGCGCCGGCGAACGCTACTACACTTCGGGAGGGGCGGGGAATCTATGAGAACTGCTACTTGTTGGACCCTGGTTTCTTTGGTTGTTCTTTCGTTCGCGCCCGGTTCCAATTCACAAGTGCCATTTGGTGAAGAATCTCCGGCAAAGGCTGAGGTTCGGGAAGCAGTCTTTCGATATTTTCTTGATCAGTATGATCATCCCACGCGTGTGACGGTCTTCTGCATCGCCGCCGAACTGCCCTTATCGGACAGCTTCATTCGCCGATTTTCCAAAATCAGACCTCCAGTAGTTCGGGCCTCCGACTGCGATCGCTCGGCTTCAGAGAATATTGCCCGCAACAAGAAAACGGGTGAAGTAGGCTTGTACATTACGATTTCGAGTTTCCGGTGGATCAAGGGAGAAGAAGCCGAAGCCAATATTGACGTAGGTTCCGATGGGGCTCTTTGGAATGCGAATACTCTGCGCATTTTGTTCGACCATGGCCATTGGAAAGTGGTGAGCGACAAGGTCGATTTTGAGTTCTAACCGCCGGACTTATATTTCTTGCGAAACTTGACCTTAGTTGGCAACCTTTGAATCCTGGATTGTGAGCTAGAATTTTCTTTCGATGCTAAGCCTCCCCCCGATCACCCTGCGTCTCCGCGGCTGGAAACTGATTGACCGCGTTGCGCTGGCCTTCCTTCTTCTATGCGCGATCACGCTGGGCGCCGCCTGCGGCCTGCTCTTTGTCTATTCCAGCGAACTGCCCGAAATCCGTGCTCTCGAAACTTACCGCCCCAACGTGGTTACGGAAATCTACGCCGACGACGGCTCGCTTGTCGGCAGCTTCGCGCTGCAGCGGCGCGTCCTGATGACCTACGAGCAATGTCCAAAAATTCTGTACAACGCCGTCCTGGCCATCGAGGACCAGCACTTCGAAGATCACTGGGGCATTGATTTTCCGCGCGTCGCCGGCGCGGCCATGCGCAATCTCCGCAAGCGCCGCATCGCCGAAGGCGCCAGCACCATCACCATGCAGCTTGCCGGAAGGCTTTTCCTCGACCGCTCCGACCGCAGCATCCGCCGCAAGTTGCAGGAAATCATCCTCGCGCTGCAGATTGAGCGCCGCTACACCAAGCCGCAAATCTTCGCCATGTACGCGAACCAGGTCTATCTCGCGCACGGCAACTACGGCTTTGCCGCAGCCTCGCAATTTTATTTCGGCGAGCCCGTCACCGATCTGAGACTTCCCGAAGCCGCGCTCCTGGCCGGGATGGTCAATGGTCCAAAATTCTCACCGCTTACCAACCCCGAACTCGCACTCGGCCGGCGCAATCTTGTCCTTCGCCGCATGGCCGAGGAAGGGAAGATCACTCCAGCCGAAGAAGAGGCCGCGAAGAAGGCGCCGCTCACCTTGCACGTTCAGTATCCGCGCAATGATCTCGCGCCTTATTTCTTTGAAGAGTTGCGCAAGCATTTGGAAGAGGCCTACGGCACCGAAGCCGTCCACGAGCGCGGCCTGCGCGTGTACACCACGCTCAACGTCAACATGCAGCATGCCGCGAACCAGGCCGTTCGAAACGGACTCCACGCCTACGACCGCCGCCACGGCTGGCGCGGTGGCCTGCCCAACATCATTCGCGACAACCTCGGCAAGCTCGCCACCTACGAAGACGACGACTGGCGCCGTCCCATCGAGAAGGGCAGCTACGTCACCGGTCTCGTCGTGGCCGTGGACGAACGCAGCGCGCTCGTCAAGATCGGCCCCTACCGCGCGATTCTCTCCGCAACGGGTTTTTCCTGGACCGGCCGCAAGCGCCCCGGCGAGCTGCTCAAGATCGGCGACTTGGCGCAATTCTCGATTCAGGACCTGAAGGAGACGACGGCGAAGGTTCAGCTTGAGCAGCAGCCTGCCGCACAGGCCGCGCTGGTCTCGATTGACAACGCCACCGGAGAAATCAAAGCCTTGGTCGGCGGCTACAGTTTCGAAGATTCGAAATTCAACCGCGCCACGCAATCTTTCCGTCAAGTGGGCAGCTCGTTCAAGGCGTACGTCTATGCGGCGGCGCTCGAGAAGGGCTCCACCCCCTTCGATACCATCCTCGACGCGCCGTTCACCACTCTCAGTGGCGGCCAGCCCTATACTCCGCGCAATTACGACGAAAAGTTCGAAGGCACGATCACGCTGCGGCGCGCGCTCGCCGGCTCGCGCAATGTCCCCGCCGTCAAACTTACGGAGATGATCGGCATCAATAGCGTGGTGGACATGGCAAAGCGCTTTGGCATCACCACCTCGCTCCCGCCGTACCTGCCCCTGGCGCTTGGCGCCGCGGACATGAAGCTCCTCGAGCACGTTTCCGCCTTCACCGTCTTTCCCGACGACGGCATCCGCATTGATGCGCATATGATTCGCCGCGTGACGACCTATGAAGGCGCGATGCTCGAAGAAGCCCATCCCGAAGTTCACGACGTGATTCAACCCGAGATCGCGCGCACCATGACGGCCATGCTCGAGGAAGTCGTGCAATTCGGCACTGGCGTCGCGGCCAAGCAACTCGGCCGGCCCAGCGCGGGGAAGACCGGCACGACGCAGGACTACACCGACGCGTGGTACATCGGGTTCACGCCGCAGCTTACCGCGGGCGTCTGGGTCGGCTACGATGACAAGCAAATCTCGCTCGGCGAAAAAGAAACCGGCGCGCGGGCGGCGCTGCCGATTTGGCTGGAGTACATGCAGAACGCCAGCGCGGGCACCGCGGTGATGGATTTCGCCAACGTTGTGCCGCTCGAACAGCAGGCCGGGGAGCACCCGGTCCGCGTGGACACGCCCGACACCGCGCCCACGGAAGACGAGCCCGGCGCGGCGAGGGAGAAGCCACTTCCTGGGTCGCCCCTCGCCGCGCCCCCACCTGCTCTTCCTTCGCCGCCTCCATCTACCGGAGCGGCTCCTCCACCCAACTAAAGTCTCTGCACGACCACGTTCAGCGACGAACTCTGTACTGCGCCGAAATCCACCTGGGACGGATTCAGCGCGACCGTAACCTGCCAGAGCTGGTGGCCGGCCGTATCCTTCAGACTCAAGTTCGCTTGAAACTGCACGCTGAGGCCCATCTGCGCCGGTGACGTGTAGAGCACGCAAGTTGCCTGCCCGTTGGTCAGAGGCGAACTCCCCTGAAGGTTGAGCACGGAAGAAGTGAGCGTGTACGAAAGTGTCCCGGAAACCGGCGTTCCATCCGGATAGAGAAAATTGAGAGTGAGCTTCGGAGGCGCCGCCGCTTGTGTCGCCGGCAGAATCTCGATGGCATTCACTTTCGCATACTGCACTACGTTGACGAACTCAATCGTCAGTTTGCCGTTCTGCACGGTTACGTCCGCACTCTTCGCCAGGGCTGCGCTAGCGCCTGCGGCGGCAAAGATGTCCAGGTTTGGCAGTACCACGGTTCCCTGCATTTTCACGTTAAAAACGCGCGCGCCAACCGCGTCCAGCGGCGCATAGTTCTCCGCGAAGAGCAGGTTTACATGGTAGACGCCGTTCGCGACAGGGATGGTGTAAACGATGGAAGCGCCATTGCTGTTCCAGCGCTCGGTTCGGTACAGCGGCTGGTCGGATGTGTTCTTGACCGTCGTGGTGGCGGAGTACGCTGTACCCGAGTTGTAGAAGGAATCCGCCTGCCAGATCTGCCCTTTCGAATCGGTGTAGCTGGAACCGCCGCAATTGATGCGAATCGGCGCCTGCTGCCCCATTGCGGGCAAGACGAATCCCAGCAAAACTGCCACTACCAAAAGTATTTTTCTCATGTGCTACCCTCCGGAATTGCGATTTTGAAGTTCGTGCATCGGCGGAGAGGCAAAAACGGGTGAGGGAGGGAGGGTGGGTGGGGGCATTCCCTGTTAATTCTTCTTCCGCCACAGAAGAAGTTACTCCGCGGTGCACGCAGCCGCAATTGGACGTGAGGACAGTTTGCGGTCAGCGCGAAGCCATCGGGAAACCGCCATGGTGGCCTGTACCTTGCGATAAAGGAGCGGCAGGGAACAGGCCCGCGTGGCCTGGCCGAGTTGACCGCTTCGCGGTCACGCGCGAAA
>JBGPGF010000161.1:0-7132 GCA_041483755.1 Terriglobia bacterium
CCGCATACCGGCGCGACCCTTTCCAGCCCTGGACCCACGCAAATCCCCGCCGCCGCCGTCACCGCAGAAGACGCGGACCTGCTCGCCAACCTCACTCAGCAGGGACCCGTGCGCATGCGCCTCACTCTAACCCCGCAAATGCTGCCTCCCATCGAAAGCTACAACGTCATCGCCGATTGGAAGGGCAGTGAACATCCGGAGCAAGTTGTCATCGTCTCCGGCCATCTCGATTCCTGGGATCTCGGCACCGGCGCTCTTGACGATGGCGCGGGCGTAGCCGTCGCCATGCAGGCCATTCATCTGCTTCGCCAGCTCGGCCTTCATCCCAGGCGCACCGTCCGCTTCATCGCCTGGATGGATGAAGAACAAGGCGCGGAAGGCTCGCAGACCTACGCCGCCGAACACGCTGCCGATCTTCCGAATCACGTCGCCGCCATCGAGTCGGACATGGGAGCGGGACATCCCAGCGGAATCATGTATATGGGTAAACCTGAGCTGGAGGATTGGCTGCGCCCCGTCGCACATGTCCTCGAGGCCATCGGCGCTAGCACGCTGGCTCGCAGCGAAGAAGTCGGCACGGATGTCGATCCGCTCAACAGGAAAGGCGTCCCGGGGTTCACGCCCCAACAGGACAGCCGCTTCTACTTCAACTACCACCACACCGCCGCTGACACCTTCGACAAGGTCAATCCGCGCGAGCTCAATGAAAACGCCGCCGTCATGGCGGTGCTGGCCTACGCCCTCGCCGACTCCGCCAGCCCCGCTCCCCGCTGAGCGCTCCCTTCAACAATCCTCCGTGGAAACCCACGGGAAGCCGTTGACGCCACCGTACCGCTCCGCTATCAGCTTCAAGACCGCTTAATTCGCTCGCGAGTCAGTTTCCCCTCGACCGTGCGCCAAATGTTTCGCGGATTCTCGTCCTGAAGTTCGGGCGGAAGCGCCTCACTCGGAAAATTCTGATAGCAGATCGGGCGGAGGAAGCGCAGTATCGCCGCCGTCCCCACCGACGTGAACTTCGGGTCCGCCGTGGCCGGATAGGGCCCCCCATGATGCATCGCGTGGCTCACTTCCACGCCTGTCGGGTAGCCGTTGAAGATCAGGCGGCCGCACTTGGTTTCGAGCACGGCGATCAGCTTTCGGTATTTCTTCAAGTCTTCAGGAGTGCCATGTACGGTTGCGGTGAGCGTCCCGGGCAGCGCGTTGGCAATCCGCAGCAGTTCTTCTCCGGATTGCCCGCCGACAACGATCGCGCTGGGGCCGAACACTTCCTGAGCGAGAGCCTCGTTGGCAAGCCATGTGGCCGCGTCCGTTTCAAAGAGCGTTGGCGATGCTTCCGTCTTTGCGGAATCCGCGGCCTGCAGCGACCGCTTCCCTGCAATTCCCTTTACGGCGCTTACCCGCGCGAGTGACTCCTCATAGCCCCTCAATATGCCGGGATGGAGCATCGTAGCCGGCGCAGTTTGTTCGAACGCCTGCGCCAGCTTGCCCCTGAATGCTTGAAATGCTTGGTCCGCCATCCCGAAAATCAGGCCAGGACACGTACAAAACTGTCCGCTGCCAAGATTGATGGAGCATGCGAGACCCTGGACCATCGCATCGGTGCGTTCCTTCAGCGCTCCCGGGAGCACAAAGACAGGATTGGTGCTCCCCATTTCGACATAGGCGGGAATGGGTTCGGGGCGCTGGCTTGCCGCGTCAAAAATGGCTCGACCGGCGCGCTCCGATCCGGTAAAAGCCACCGCCTTTGTGAGCGGGTGGCGCACAAGCGCGAGGCTCAGGGCGGGATCGGCTGCGTTCACCAACGAAAATGTACCCTCCGGCAGGCCTGCCATTCGCACGGCGCGCACAATGGCGCCCGCAACCAACTCCGACGTCCCCGGATGCGCGGGATGGCCCTTGACGACAACAGGATTCTTGGCAGCAAACGCGGAAGCCGCATCGCCACCCGCGACGGAAAACGCCAGTGGAAAATTGCTGGCGCCGAACACCACCACCGGACCCATGGGAATCAGCATCCGGCGCAGGTCCGGACGAGGCAGAGGCTTGCGATCCGGCAAAGCGGGATCGCTGCAGGCATCCACGAACGAACCCTCTTTGACGACGCCGGCAAACAGGCGCAACTGGTTCACCGTGCGGACGCGTTCACCTGTGAGTCTCGCTCGGGTGAGACCTGATTCCAGTGCTGCTTGCTCAATCAGTTGGTCGCCAAGATCTTCAATCTCCGCGGCGATCGCTTCCAGAAATCCGGCCATGACTTGTGGAGTGCTTTCGCGAAGGATAGGAAAAGCCTGCGCCGCCAGTTCCAGGGACCGGTTCACTTCTTCCTGCGTGGCCTCGTGGAAAGGCGTTTCGAGCCGCCGGCCCGCCCGCGGGTCGTAGCCGAAAAAAGTTTTCTGTCCGAGCGCGGAGAGTTGCGCTCCGATGAAATTCTTCCCGTGAAATTCCATAATCCTCTTTCCGGATCACCCGACAAGATTAACAAGCGTTCCAATTCCGCCGATGGTAATGCGTATTTCATCGCCGATGTTCAGCGTGAACGAATCGGGCGGCACAATGCCCGTTCCCGTCAGGAGAAAACATCCATTGGGAAACACGTTGTCCCGGTAGAGATATTGCACCAGCGTCGCCGGGTCACGTTTCAGTTGGCTGAGCGTTGTACGGCCGGAAAATGCCGCCTGCCCCGCGCGGAGAATCTCCAGCCGGATCTCCGTCGAAACTGGCAAAGGCTCGGAGGACATGAGAATGCCCGGACCGAGCGCGCAACTGCGGTTGTAAACTTTCGCCTGCGGCAAGTACAAAGGGTTCTCGCCCTCGATGTCGCGCGAACTCATGTCATTGCCGATCGTGTAGCCCAGGATTTTCCCGCCGGGGCTGACCAGCAGCGTCAGCTCCGGCTCCGGAACCGACCACGAAGCGTCGCCGCGAATGGCTACTTTTCCGTAGTGGCCCACGACGCGATTGGCCGTTGCCTTGAAGAACAGTTCCGGCCGTTCGGCGCTGTACACGCGGTCGTAAAAATCTCCGCCTCCCGCGGATTTCGCTTCCTCCATCCGCGCATCACGGCTCCGATGGTACGTGACGCCCGCTGCCCACACTTCCTGGCTGCCGATGGGCGGCGGCAAAGCTTGCGAATCCGTCATCGGGCTGCCCGGCAGCTTCGGCAGCCTGCTGATCGCCTTCCTCAAGTGCGCTTCCAAATCCTCGCGCGTGATCAGTTCGTCCCAGGAAGCTTCCTCGGGCGAGTAGAAGGCTTCGTCGTGCTCCACCAAACAGCCGCTGTGTGTGCGATAGAGTCTCATCTGTCTTCCTAAACCTGCGCGCATCGGCGCTGCCGCTGGAAATCTCCGCAAACATACGCGGCGCTGCCGGGCACCGCATCTTATCGGCTTCGCTCCTTTCCTTCAATGGCCGGGGTTCGCGGCAATGACCAGCGGCGGAGGCGCACGTTTCGTGTTTGGCTTGCACGCGTCATCGAAATGGCCTTACAGTCTTGGCGAACGCATCTCTCATCCCAATGGGGGCCATCACCACGGCGATCTCGCTCAACTCCGTACTCGAAAGCGCCGGTGTGCCGCTGCATGACGTGCCCACTCATGCTCCTGGCCCTGCCGGAAAGCTGCCGCTCACCACGGATCTGCTTCTCCATGAGCCTTCCGGAAACCTGTTCGGCCTCAGCATGAATGTGGGCATGGGCTGGAGACCGGATGAGCTTTCTGGACCTGAAATTCTTCTTCTCAGCACGCATGGAGGGCTCCGCGCGGATGACGGTACACCCATCGCGCTGGGCTTTCATACGGGGCACTGGGAAGTGGGATTGCTCGTGGCGGAAGCCGCACGGGAGTTGAAATCGCTGGGCGCTGTTCCGTTCAGCGGCGCTTGCACCGATCCCTGCGACGGCCGCACGCAAGGCACCACCGGCATGTTCGATTCGCTCCCCTATCGCAACGATGCCGCGATTATTTTCCGGCGGCTCATTCGCTCCCTTCCGACCCGCAAAGGCGTGGTGGGCATCGCCACCTGCGACAAGGGGCTGCCCGCCATGATGATGGCCCTCGCGGCCACCAGCGATCTCCCAACTATTCTTGTCCCCGGCGGCGTGTCTCTTCTTCCGGAGACGGGAGAAGATACGGCCAAGGTGCAGACCATTGGCTCGCGTTTCGCGCACCAGCAAATCACCCTGGACTACGCGGCGGAAGTCGGATGCCGCGCTTGCGCTTCTCCCGGCGGTGGCTGCCAGTTCCTGGGCACCGCCGCAACCTCGCAAATCGTGGCGGAAGCTCTGGGACTCGCTTTACCCCACACCGCCCTGGCTCCTTCCGGCCAGCCCATCTGGCTCGATATGGCCAAACGCTCCGCCAGAGCCGTTCTCCGGCTCAATCAACTTGGCCTCGCGACTCGCGATGTTCTAACTGAGGCTTCACTCCAAAACGCCATGGTCCTGCACGCCGCATTCGGCGGTTCCACGAACTTGCTTCTGCACGTGCCGGCCATCGCCTATTCCGCGAAGTTGCCGAGGCCCACTGCGGCGGATTGGGCCCGGCTCAACCGCCAGGTCCCGCGATTGGTTGACGCCCTGCCGAATGGACCAAAAAACTTCGCCACGGTCCAGGTCTTCCTGGCGGGGGCCGTGCCGGAAGTGATGCTGCATCTGCGGCGCGCGGGGCTGATCGACACTCGCGTCATGACCGTTTCGGGTGAGAAGCTGGATGTAAGTCTGGACTGGTGGCAAGACAGCCGGCGCCGCCACGAACTTCGCGCCGCGCTGCAACGGCAAGATGGCATCGACCCGGATGATGTCATCATGAGCCCCGAGCGGGCCAAGTCACGCGGACTTACACCCACTCTGTGTTTTCCCGTTGGGAATCTCGCTCCCGAAGGTTCCGTCATCAAGAGCACTGCCATCGATCCTACCGTCGTCGGACCCGACGGCGTCTATCGGAAACGCGGCCCGGCAAGAGTATTTATTTCCGAACAGTCCGTCATCCAGGCCATCAAGAATCGCGAAGTGCGCGAAGGCGATGTTATCGTTCTCATCTGCGGCGGCCCCATGGGCTCCGGCATGCAAGAAATTTATCAAGTGACTTCCGCCCTCCGGCATCTGGCGTTTGGCAAGCACGTGGCCGTGATTACCGATGCGCGCTTTAGCGGGGTTTCGACCGGCGCGTGCATCGGCCACGTTTCGCCGGAAGCGCTGGCGGGCGGAGCCGTCGGAAAAATACGAGATGGTGATGTGATTGAAATCGTCGTGGATTGCGTGAAGCTGGAAGCGACCGTGAATTTCGTCGGCGAAAATGGCGTGACGTTCGATGCCGTCGAAGGAGCCCGGCGCCTTGTGCTTCGCGCGCCTCGTCCGGACCTTGCCGCTGACCCGGCACTGCCGGAGGATACCCGCCTGTGGGCCGCTCTCGTCCAACGCAGCGGCGGCGTGTGGGCCGGCTGTGTCTATGATGCGGATGCCATCATCAGCGCCGTCAGCGCGCACGGCCTGCCCGCCCAGAAAACTTGATCGGCTCATGCCGTGTTCAAGCGTTGACGCCGCCGTTTCGCTCTGCCATCATCCTCCTCGTGTAGCTTATTCTCGCTGAGGGGCTTCCGATCGGATTGCGCGTCTCCATTCTGGCGTCGGGAAGCACGGGCAACATCACGTTGCTCGAAACCGGGCGCACCCGCCTCCTCATTGACGCCGGCCTCGGCAAGCGCGAAACCCTCGCCCGCCTCGAAGCCATCGGAATCGGCCTCGACGCCCTCGACGGCATCCTCATCTCTCACGAACACACCGACCACTGCAACGGCTTGCCGCAAGTTCTCGGCATGTGGAAGGCGCCGCTCTACGTCACCGAGCCCACGCTCGACGCCATGCGCCGCATCCTTCCCGACACGCTGGGCAAGCGCCTCAACCGCGTCGAAACCATCCAAGCCGGGCAGCGCTTCACCATCGGCGACATCGAAGTACACGCCTTCGCCATTCCCCACGACGCCGCCGACCCCATCGGCTTCACCTTCCGCACCAACGGCACCAAGGTCGGCCTGGTCACCGACCTCGGTTACATGCCCGAACTGGTCAAGCAGCATCTTCGCGAAGCCGATTGCCTCATCCTCGAATCCAATCACGATCTCGACATGCTGAAGGTCGGCCCGTATCCCTGGGTCGTCAAGCAGCGCGTCCTCAGCCGCACTGGACATCTTTCCAATCACGCCGTCAGCGAATTCCTTTGCGATCCCGATGGCTTCGACGCCCGCGCGCGCTTCCTCGTCCTCGCTCATCTTTCCGAACAAAACAACAATCCCGACGTGGCGCGCATCTCCGCCGAAGAAGCCCTCAACCGCCGCCCCGCCGACGCTGCCTTCACCGGCGAACTCCTCGTCGCCTCCCAGCGCGCCCCCCTCAGGCCCTTGGAGCTTTAGTACGATGCCGAAAAAGCGCTCCACTCCGTCATTCCGAGCGAAGCGAGGAATCCCTCTGCTCTTTCTTGTGCTTTTCTCCTTACCTCTTTATTTCCTTACTTCCTTGCCTCCCGCTTTCTCTCAAAATCCCCCCGCCGACGCCGCCGAAATCTCCCGCGCCCTCCTCTTCCTTGCCCCCAGCGAGATCGCAGTGAAAACGGATGAGGGCGCCGGAGTCTATTTCCACGCCAAGCGATTCACGTACATCTATTCGTTGATTCCGGAGGGGGAAAATTCACCCTGGAAGATCGAGCCCGTTGAGAACGCCGCGGCGGAATCTGGAATTCTTGAAGTGGCGGGAGTCAAGAAACTTTCCTTTTCACTCGGCGGCGAAGACTACATCGTCGGCGGCGGCTCCGACGACGACCGCGCGACCGTCTATCTCCTCCGCGCGGGCGCTGTAGAGCCGATTGCTTCCGCGGTTGTCTGGACGCGCGAACAGCTCGTCTCTGCTTGGCTGCCCTATCTACAGCGCCAGCGCAAAGGCCTCACCGCCTCATCTCTCCAGCAGGACCTCGAAGTCGGCGATCCGCTCTTCTACGATTTGGACCACTCCGCCGATTCCGTGTGGGTCGCTCTCGGCCACTCCACCGGCGAAGGCGAACTCGGCCTCGGCACGATTGTCCGCTTCGACGTAAAGGCCCGCCAGGCGGTTGCTTTTCATCCCGCCGAGCTTTCCACTTGCGCC